>NZ_WWJT01000727.1 GCF_009865385.1 Streptomyces sp. SID486
CGGTTCCCTCGGGGCGGCACGGTTCCCGGCCGGTGCCGGCTCCTGCGGGGTGGCGCGTACGGCGGCCAGCACCCGGTCGCGCAGGGCGGCGGGCGCGGGGGCCGCGGCGGACCAGGCGAGCCGGACCGCGTCCTCGGCGAGGTCACGCACCTCGGCGGCGCAGTGGTCGCAGCGTGCCAGGTGCTTCTCGAAGCGGCGCCGCTCGTCCGGGTCGAGGGCGTCGAGCGCGTAGGGGGCGGCGAGGGAGTGCCGGTCCTCGCCGCGCGAGAGTCCGCCGAGGATGCTCATGCGGCGCCTCCCAGGCACTGGCGCAGCCGGGTGAGTCCGTCGCGCATCCGCGTCTTGACCGTGCCGAGCGGCAGCGAGAGCCGTTCGGCCACCTCCCGGTAGGTGTAACCGTCGTAGTAGGCCAGGGTCACCGACTGGCGTTGCAGGGTGGTGAGCCGGGTCAGGCAGCGGCGCACCCACTCCCGTTCCAGACCGGCCTCGACCTCCTCGGCGACCTGGTCGAACGCGGGTTCCCCGGCGCGCAGGGCCTCGCGCTGCTCGCGCTCCCCGGCCGCCCGGGCGCTGCGCACCCGGTCGACGGCGCGGCGGTGGGCGAGGGTCAGGATCCAGGACAGGGCGCTGCCCCGGCGGGGGTCGAACCGGGCGGCGGAGCGCCACAGTTCGAGCAGCACCTCCTGGGCGACCTCCTCGGACTGGGCGGGATCGCGCACCACCCGTCGTACCAGCCCGTACAACGGCCCGGACACCACCGCGTACAGCTCCTCGAACGCCCTCTGGTCGCCGTCCGCCACGAGCACCAGCAGGTCGTCCGCCTGGCTGCCGGCCCCCTCCCGGTGGCCGCAGCCGGCTCCTCCCCGCGTACCGCGCATCCGCACCGCACACACCTCCCCGGAGTGATACGGATCAGCGGGCCGAAAACGCGGGTCCCGGGCCGGAAAAAAGAAACTCCCGTCCGGACCAAACCGATCGGCGGGGCCGCTCCGTATATCCGTCCGTCAAAGGCAAGTCAGCACTGAGGACGGACGGCATGACACCTGTTTTCTCCAGGAGCGGCACGGCACGCGCGGGTCTGGTCACGCTCATCTGCGGCGCGCTGGCCACCGGCGGGCTCACGGCCGCCACGGTCGCCACGCTGGCACCCGGGGCGGCCTTCGCCTCCTCCCACCGCGAGGCCCCGCTGATCTCGGGCACCCCGCAGTACGACAACACCGACCTGTACGCGTTCGTCAGTCCGGACAAGCCCGACACGACGACGATCGTGGCGAACTGGATCCCCTTCGAGGACCCGGCCGGCGGACCGAACTTCTACACGTTCGCCGACGACGCCCAGTACGACCTGCACATCGACAACAACGGTGACGCACAGGGCGACCTGGTGCTGCGCTACACGTTCAAGACCCACACCAAGAACGGGAACACCTTCCTCTACAACACGGGCGCGGTCACCAACCTGGCCGATCCCGACCTCAACATCACCCAGACCTACGACCTCGACCTCATCCGGCTGAAGAACGGGCACGAGATGTCGAGGACGAAGCTCGCCGACGACGTGCCGGCCGCGCCGTCCGACGTGGGCAAGGCGTCCATGCCGGACTACGGCAAGCTCCGTTCGCAGGCCGTCTACAAGTCGCCGGGCGGCACGACGACCTTCGCCGGACAGGCGGACGACCCGTTCTTCCTGGACCTGCGGGTCTTCGACCTGCTGTACGGCGGGAACCTCAGCGAGGTCGGCCGGGACACCCTCAAGGGTTACAACGTCAACACCATCGCCGTGCAGGTGCCCAACGACCTCATCCGCGAGTCCGCCCACCAGCCGGTCGTCGGCATCTGGTCGACCACTCAGCGCCGCAACGCGCAGGGCTACTACAGCCAGGTGTCGCGCCTGGGCAACCCGCTGGTCAACGAGGTCGTCAACCCGCAGAAGGACAAGGACCGGTTCAACGCCTCGGAGCCCGCGTACGACGCGCAGTTCCTGAAGAACGTCACCCACCCCGAGCTGCCGAAGCTCATCGAGTCCATCTACAAGATCAAGGCGCCGGCGGAGCCGCGCAACGACCTGGTCGACGTCTTCCTGAAGGGTGTCAAGGGGCTCAACCAGCCGCCGAACGTGAAGGCTTCGGAGCAGCTGCGGCTGAACACCTCGGTCAAGCCGAGCATGCACCCCAAGCGGCTGGGTGTACTGGACGGCGACAACGCGGGCTTCCCGAACGGCCGTCGGCTCACCGACGACGTGATCGACGAGGCGCTCCAGGTGGTCGAGGGCGAACTGGTCGGTTCCAAGAACGACTTGGGTGACGCGGTCGACAAGAACGACAAGAAGTTCGAGCAGCACTTCCCGTACGTCGCCGAGCCCACGGCCGGTTCGCGCGGCCCGCTCGCCAAGGGCACGACGGCGGGCACGGACGTACGCAGCCAGCTCGGGGACGCCCTGCGACCGGCCGGCCCGTCCTCCGGCGGCTCCGGCGACACCGTGCTGATCGCCGCCTCCGCGGCCTCGGGCGCGGCCGGGATCCTGCTCATCGGCACCGCCTTCGCGTGGTGGCGCCGGCGCATGCAGCGCGCGTACTGAGCCGCACATCACCGAGAGCGGCGCGGTCCGCTTCCCGTCCCCCCACGACGGGCCGCGCCTTCGCACGACCGACGGAGGAGCAGGCATGAGCCCGCGCGGGCAGGACGACGAGCAGCACGGACAGACGGCGCGCACGGCCGGGGACGCTCCCCCGGCACCGCCTTCACCCGACGACGACCGGACCCACGCGGCCGCCGACGGGGGCGGGCGGGCCGGGAAGGAGGGTGCGCGAGCCGGGGCGGAAGGCGGGCGCACCACCGAGGACGGCGTGCGCGCCGTGCACGGGGGCGACGGTGCCCTCGGGCGTCGCCGGCGCGGGACCCCGGTGCTCGCCTGTGCCGCCCTGCTGGCCGTCGCCATGACCGGTGGTGCCCTCGCGCTCGGTGCCGAGCGGGTCCCGGCGTCGCAGCCGGTGGCCGTGGGCGCGGCCGACCCCGGCGTGCCGGGCGGCGCGGACCTGGACGCGAGCATCACCGCGCTCCAGGCCCATCTGCGGTCCCAGCCGAAGGACTCCGGCGGCTGGGCCACCCTCGGTCTCGCCTACGTGGAGCAGGCCCGCACCAAGGGCGACCCGGCCCGCTACCCGCAGGCCGACCGTGCGCTGCGCCGTTCGCTGTCGCTCGCACCGGACAACGACCAGGCCCTGGCCGGCCGCGCCGCCCTCGCCGCCGCCCGGCACGACTTCGGCGGCGCCCTGGCCCTCGCGGACGCGGCCCTGCGGCACAACCCGTACAGCGAGCGCGCGCTGTCGTCCCGGATCGACGCCCTGGTCGAACTCGGCCGGTACGCCGACGCGTCGGCGGCCGCGAAGACCGCCGACGCGCGCAGGCCGGGCGTGCCGGTGTTCACCCGGTACGCGTACGTGCACGAGCTGGCCGGGGACGTGACCACGGCCCGCCGCGTCCTCGGACAGGCGCTGGCCTCCGCCACCTCGCCGGGCGACACGGCCTACGTGGCCGCACAGCTCGGCCAACTCGCCTGGAGCCAGGGCGACCACAGGACGGCACTCACCTGCTACGCCCGCGCGCTGGCCGCCGACGACGGCTACCTCCCCGCGCTGGAGGGCCGGGCCCGCGCCCGGGCGGCCGGCGGAGACCTGGCCGCGGCGATCCGGGACATGGAGGCGGTGGTGGCCCGCTCCCCCCTGCCCGGTCCGCTCGTCGAGCTGGGCGAGCTGTACGAGGCGCGGGCCGCGGCCGGTGACACCGCACGGGCCCGGCGGCAGTACGCCCTGGTCGACGCCTGGATCGCGCTGGCCCGTGCCAACGGCGTCGACGCGGACCTGGACACCGCGCTGGCCGCCGCCGACCACGGCGACAGGCGGGCTGCCCTGCGCGCGGCCCGCGCCGAGTGGGCCCGCCGGCACACCGTGCACACCGCGGACGCCCTCGCCTGGGCCCTGCACGTCAACGGTCATGACGAGGAGGCCCTTCCCTACGCGCGCCGGGCCACGGCCACCGGCTACCGCAACGCGGCCTTCCGCTACCACCGGGGTGTGATCGAACTGGCCACCGGCCACAGGGCGGCCGGCCGCGCCTCGCTGGCCGCCGCGCTGAAGCTGAACCCGGGCTTCTCCCCGCTGGGCGCCGCCCGGGCCCGTGCGGCACTGGAGGGGTCCGAGTGATCCGGGTGATCCGGGTGATCCGGGTGCCGCGTCGGTTGTACGTCCTGCTCGCCGGGTGCGCCCTGGTGCTGCTGCCGGCGGGCACGGCGAGCGCCCACCCGCTGGGCAACTTCACCGTCAACCGCTACGACGGCCTGGTCGCCGCTCCCGGCCGGCTCCGTGTGGACCACGTGGAGGACCTCGCCGAGATCCCGGCGACGCAGGCGGAGCCCGAGGTCGAACGGCTGGGACTCGGGGCGTGGGCCCGGCAGCGGTGCGCACGGGCGGCCGCCGGCAGCGGGCTCAGGGTGGACGGGCGTGCGACCGCTCTGACGGCCACCCGCAGCAGCGCGCGCCTGCGCCCCGGCCAGGCCGGACTGCACACCCTCCGCGTGGAGTGCCGGCTGACCGCGCCGCTTCCCCGCGGTGCCACCGTCACCGTCGGCTTCCACGGCGCCGGGGCCGCCGGGGGACCGGGCTGGCGGGAGATCACGGCGCGGGGTGACCGGATGACGCTCATCGCGACGGACGTGCCGAAGGCGTCGGTCTCCCGGGAGCTGACCGCCTACCCCGGGGATCTGCTGTCCTCCCCCGCCGACACCGGCACGGCCTCGCTGCGGGTACGGCCCGGCGGACCGGCGCTCGCGGCGGACGCGCAGCGGCAGCAGGCCCCGGGCGCCGGTGTGCTCCCGAGGGGCGCCGACCGCTGGACCCGGGCCCTGGACGACCTCGTGGCCCGGCAGGACCTCACCGTCGGCTTCGCGGCGCTGGCCCTGCTCGTCGCGGTCGTCCTGGGCGCGACGCACGCCCTCGCGCCGGGGCACGGCAAGACGCTGATGGCCGCCACGGCGGCGGCGCGCGGCGGGCGGGCCCGGCCGCGGGACGTGCTGCCGCTGGCCGCTTCGGTGACGGTGACCCACACCCTGGGCGTGGTCGCGCTCGGCCTCCTCGTCACGGCCGGCTCCGCCGCGACGCCCACGGTGATCTCCTGGCTGGGCGTGGCGGGCGGCGCCCTGGTGCTGGCGGCGGGTGTGACGCTCGTACGGCGGGCTTGGCGCAACCGTGCGCACGCGGCGGTCGCACCCCCTGCCGCAGTGGCGCACAGGGAGTTGGCGACGGTGGGCGCCGGCCCCGGCGCCACCCACCGAAGCCACGAGCACCACCACCATCACCCCGCCACCGACGGGGAACGGACCCATGGAGACCACGCACATGGAGACCACACACACAGCCACGACGACCACGCTCACGTCCACACCCATGGGAACCACAGCCACACCCACGGACGCCACACCGACGGGGGCCACATCCATGGCGGCCACGCCCATGGCGGCCACGCCCATGGAGACCACACCCATGGGGGGCAAACCCACACCCACACCCACGGCGGTCACACCCACACCCACGCCGTCGCCCCTACCCTGCGCGGCACGATCCTGCTCGGGTTCGCCGGCGGTCTGGTACCCAGCCCCTCCGCCGTCGTCGTGCTCGTCGGCGCCGCAGCGCTGGGCAAGGCGTGGTTCGGTCTGCTGCTCGTCATGGCGTACGGGGCCGGTCTCGCACTGACCCTCACCGCCGCCGGCTTCGCGGTCGTACGGCTGGGCGCGGGGGCGGCCCGCATGCTGGACCGGCGCCCGCGCTGGACCGGTCACCCGCTGACCGCCCTGGTGCGCCGGACCCTGCCGCTCGCGTCGGCACTGGTCGTACTGGCGCTGGGCGCGGGACTGGTGCTCAAGGGGGCCGTGTCCGCGCTCGGCTGAGGCGCCGACCGGGCCCCGGTGAGGGGGACCGGTCGGGGTCGCGTCGGCCTCGATGCCTTCTCGGTGACCTGTACGACGGAGACGGAGACCCCGGCGGACGGAGCCTCCGCCTCACCGCCGGGCCCGCCCTGAGAGACCACCGGGGGAACGGCCCGAGGAACGGCCCGGAGAGTTCACCCGGAAGAGCGAGCCCGTCGGCTCATGCGGCGTTCGTGAACACCGGCAGGTAGCCACCGGACTGACCGGACGCGGTCGGGTGGTACGACTCGCCGATGTTCAGCCAGTTGACGCTGTGCAGCCAGGAGTTGCTGGAGCAGATCTCGTGGCCGGAGAAAGTGGTGCGGACGTCGCCGAAGACGAAGTTGTGGGCGGAGACACGGGCCTTGATGACGGTGTTGATGTAGTCGGCCGCGTCGTTGATCGCGGACCGCTTGGTCTCGGAGAGCCCGAGGCAGGACTGGCCGAGCAGGTAGAAGCGGGGGTAGCCGATGACGACCACCCGGGCCGACGGGGCCTTGGCGCTGATCGCGTTGTAGACGGTGTCCAGTTTGCCGGGGAGCGTGTTGGTGACGTACGCCCTGGCAGTGTTGATCTTGGACAGGCAGGAACTGTCGGACTGGAGCACGCAGGTGGTCATGACGTCGGAGAAGCCGGCGTCGTTGCCGCCGATGCTGATGGACACCAGTGAGGTGGAGGAGTTCAGCGAGCCGAGCTGGCCCGAGAGCACGTCGTCCGTCGTCGCGCCCGAGCAGGCGTTGAAGGCGAAGGAGGCGGGGTTGTGGGCGGCGTTCCACAGGTACGGGTACGCCTTGGTGCTGCGGTTGCAGTCGCCGCTCGAGCTGATGTAACTGCCGGAACCCACTCCGGAGGAGTAGGAGTCGCCGAGCGCCACGTAACCGCCGGTCGCGGCGGTCGAGGACGCCTGCGCCGAAGCGGCCCCGGTGAGACCGAGGCCGGCGGCGAGGAGGAGCGAGGTCACGAATCCGGTAAGTCGGGAACGTCTCATGGAACCTCCCTTTAGCAGGATCTCTGCCATGACTTTCGTAGCGCCTACGCGTGTTGACGGGAAGTGTTCATGCCAAGACTTTTGCTCTCTCAACAGGATCGGCCCAAGACGTTCACGGCTCAGCTATTGCATGTGCATGCCATGTAGGTTGACCATCGGTCAACTCGCCCACCAGGCACAGCCGTCGGGCGGCGCCGGGAACACCTGTGCCGCCAGGACGTCGTCTTGACGGCCCGCCGGTGGCTGCGCCACATTGAAGCCCGGCATCCGGCGCGTCAGGGGGCAAACTGGCCCATGCGGACCATACGTATCAAGGCACCTTCTCCAGACGGCGCCGAGGCACACGCCGACGGGGCACGACCGGGGCCGGGGCGGGGCCTGCCGGCGCTGCTCGCCGGAGCCGCGACCGCCGTCTCGGCGGCCGGTGCGCTGCTCGCGTTCACCGACTCCGATTCACCTCTGCGGGCCCCGTGCGCGCTGCTGTTCCTGCTCGCGGCACCGGCCGCGGCGATCGCGGTGGCGCTGCGCGGACTCGGACCCCTCGGCCGGGCCGTCACGGCGCTGGCCGGCGCGGTGGTCGCCGACATGCTGATCGCCCAGATCATGCTGGCCGTGCACCGCTGGTCGATCCGGGGCGGGGTGGTCGCGGTGACCGCACTGAGCCTGCTGATCCTTTTGCCGGCCCTGCACCGGACACGGATATCCGAAAATCGCACACAAGACTGAACAAGCCGGGCCAACACCGGTTAATGGCCGAACAAATCGGAAAGTGAGGCACATCCCCTGCTCTTGCCCTTAAGGTGCAACCGTCAATACCGTCTACATCTCACCCGCACCGGTGTGTCGCACCAGGCTCCAGGGAGGGGTTCAGGGGCCGTGGCGTCACCGGGGCGGGGCGCGGTAGGGGGGTGCCGTGCTCGGTGACCGCAGCTGTGACCGAGTCGTGCCGCGCGACCGGCTGCCGTCTTTTCCCGGCAGCACGGCCAGCTTTGCCAGCTCGTCGGCGGAAACGGAGAGCGCCGCGGACTTCGGTCCGGGGCCGTCTGCCCCGCCCGGACGAGTACCCCCCTTTCGAACCGGACACAGAGCCGGACCGCCCCGGGCGGGCGGTCCACCGGACGAGAGGGAAAAAGACGCATGAGTTCCGTTCTGCATTCGCCTGGTTCGGGGCAAGATCCCCGGATCGCCACCCATTACCGGCCCATCTCCTCCCATCTGGCGATCACTCCGCCGGTGAGCGTGGTGATTCCCGCGATGAACGAGGCGGAGAATCTGCCCTACGTGTTCAAGAGCCTGCCGGGCTGGGTCCACGAAGTGGTCCTGGTGGACGGCAACTCCACGGACGACACCGTCGAGGTGGCGCGTTCCCTGTGGCCGGACGTCAAGGTCGTCGGACAGCGCGGCAAGGGCAAGGGGGACGCCCTGACCGCCGGGTTCGAGGCGTGCAGCGGCGACATCATCGTGATGGTGGACGCGGACGGCTCGGCCGACGGCGGCGAGATCGTCTCGTACGTCTCCGCCCTGGTCTCCGGGGCCGACTTCGCCAAGGGCTCGCGGTTCGCCAACGGCGGCGGCACGGACGACATGACCTTCATCCGCAAACTCGGCAACTGGGCGTTGTGCACCGTCGTCAACCGCAAGTTCGGCGCCCGCTACACCGACCTGTGCTACGGGTACAACGCGTTCTGGCGGCACTGCCTGGACAAGATCGACCTGGACTGCACCGGCTTCGAGGTCGAGACGCTGATGAACATCAGAGTGGTCAAGGCGGGGCTGAAGGTGCAGGAGATCCCGAGCCACGAGTACCTCCGCATCCACGGCACCAGCAACCTGCGGGCCGTCCGGGACGGGCTGAGAGTGCTGAAGGTGATCCTCAAGGAGCGCTCCAACCGGCGCGACCTGCGCCGCCGCACCCGCAACTCCCCCCTGCTGCGCACCGGGCAGGGAGAGGTCTCTTGACGGATCCCGGCATCTCCGTCGTGATCTGCGTGTACACCGAGGACCGCTGGGAGGACATCCTCGCGGCGGTCTCCTCGGTGCGCGCGCAGTCGTACCCGGCGCTGGAGACCCTCCTCGTCGTCGACCACAACCCGGCCCTGCGCGAACGCCTGGCCCACGCCTTCGAGGCGGCCGACGGCGTCCGGGTGCTGCCCAACGCCGGCCCGCGCGGCCTGTCCGCCGGACGCAACACCGGCATCGCCGCCTCCCGCGGCGAGGTGATCGCCTTCCTGGACGACGACGCCGTGGCCGAGCGGGACTGGCTGCGTCACCTCGCCGCCGGGTACGCCGACCCGCGTGTGCTCGCGGTGGGCGGCCGTACGGTGCCCAGCTGGGCGTCGGGCCGGCGGCCCGACTGGTTCCCGGAGGAGTTCGACTGGGTCGTGGGCTGCACCTACCGGGGGCTGCCGCCCGGCCGGGTCCGGGTCCGCAACGTCCTCGGCGGCAACGCCTCCTTCCGGCGGACGGCGTTCGAGGCGGCGGGCGGTTTCGCCACCGGTATCGGCCGCGACGGCGACCGGCGGCCCCTGGGCTGCGAGGAGACGGAGCTGTGCATCCGCCTCTCCCGCGCCCGCCCGGACGCCGTCCTGCTCATCGACGACCGGGCGGTGATCCACCACCGGGTGCCCCGGCCGCGGGAGCGTTTCGCCTACTTCCGCACCCGCACCTACGCCGAGGGGCTGTCCAAGGCCCTGGTGGCGCGCAGTGTCGGCGCGGCCAAGGGCCTGGAGTCCGAACGCCGGTACACCACCCGGGTGCTGCCCGCCGGAGTCGCCCGTGGCGTCCGGGACGCCCTGCTCGGCCGGCCGGGCGGAGCGGGCCGCGCGGGCGCCATCGTCGCCGGGGTGCTGAGCGCCGCCGGCGGCTACGCGGCGGGCAGCCTGCGGGCACGGCGCGGCGGTACGACGTTCTCCTCGGCC
>NZ_WWJT01000728.1 GCF_009865385.1 Streptomyces sp. SID486
CGCCCCGGCCGCCCCGAAGCCCGCCCCGGCCGCCTCCGCGCCCTCCCGGCCGGCCGCTCCCCGGCCCGCCCCGGCCACCCGGGCCCCCGAGGCTGCCGGGGCCTCCGAGGCCGTCCAGGAGGCCGGGTCCGGTACCACGCGGAGCGCCTCCACCGGCTACACCCTCCCGGTGACCGGCGCCACCATCGGCACCGGGTACCACGTGTCCGGCAGCATGTGGTCCAGCGGCTACCACACCGGCGTCGACTTCGTCGTGCCGACCGGCACCCCCCTCAAGGCCGTCGCCGCGGGCACGGTCGTCTCCGCCGGCTGGGGCGGCGCGTACGGCAACCAGGTCGTCGTCAAGCTCGACGACGGCTACTACGCCCAGTACGCCCACCTGTCCCGGCTCACCGTCTCGGCCGGCCAGAGCGTGACCGCGGGCGTACAGGTCGGCCTGTCCGGTGCCACCGGCAACGTGACCGGCCCGCACCTGCACTTCGAGATCCGCACCACGCCCGACTACGGCTCCGACGTCGACCCCGTCGGCTACCTCCGCGGGCACGGCGTCGCCGTCGGCTGACCCCCGGCGCCCTGCGCGCCACCCGCCTGACACGCCGTCGAAGGCCGGACCCGCGATCCCCGGGTCCGGCCTTGGGTGCTCCCCGCTGCAACAGCCCCGTGAGCAGACCTATTCCTGATATCGCAAATTCTTTACGAGTGGCTCATCTCACCGTTCGTCAACCCCTGCCTACGGTCGCGTAGGTCACATCCGAAGGTGAATCATGGTCCGACGTGGCAGACGATTCGAAGAGTGACAACAGATCAGTGATCGGGTCGTACGTGGCGGTGGGGGACAGCTTCACCGAAGGCGTCGGCGACCCCGGCCCCGACGGGGCGTTCGTGGGCTGGGCCGACCGGTTCGCGGTTCTCCTGGCCGACCGGCGCCCCGAGGGCGACTTCCAGTACACCAACCTCGCCGTGCGCGGGAAGCTGCTGGACCAGATCGTGGCCGACCAGCTCCCGCAGGCCGTGGACATGGCCCCGGACCTGGTCTCCTTCTGCGCGGGCGGCAACGACATCATCCGGCCGGGCACCGACCCCGACGAGGTGGCCGAGCGCTTCGAACGCGCCGTGGCCCGGCTGGCCGAGGCCGTCGGCACCGTGCTCGTGACGACCGGCTTCGACACCCGTGGCGTTCCCCTCCTCAAGCACCTGCGCGGCAAGATCGCCACCTACAACGGACACGTCCGTGCCATCGCCGACCGGTACGGCTGCCCCGTGCTCGACCTGTGGTCCCTGAAGTCGGTGCAGGACCGCAGGGCTTGGGACAGCGACCGGCTGCACCTCTCGCCCGAGGGGCACACGCGCGTGGCCCTGCGGGCCGGCCAGGCCCTCTCCCTGGACATCCCGGCCGACCCGGAGCAGCCGTGGCCGCCGCTGCCGCCCCGGGGAACCCTGGACATCCGCCGGGACGACGTCCAGTGGGCACGCGAGTACCTCGTGCCCTGGATCGGGCGCCGGCTGCGCGGCGAGTCCTCCGGCGACCACGTGATGGCGAAGGGCGCGCTCTCGCCCGACGACATCAAGACGTGGATCGCCTCCGTGGCCTGACATCGCCGACCGCGCACCGGGCCGTACGCACCACGCGCACCGGGTCACGAACCGTACGCACCACGCCCCGGGTCGCACGCACCACGCGTACCGGACCGTACGGACTACGCGCACCGCGCACCGGACCGTACGGACCACCGCACCGGGCCGTACGCATCACGCGCACCGCGCACCGCGCCCCGGGCCGCACGCACAGCGGCCCGGGGCGGCTCGCGTGCGCGTTCAACGGTCCCGTTCGGTCAACGCCCTCCGGTCCAGGCCGAGTTCCCGGGCGAGGGCGTCGTCCACCCATTCCTGCGCCCGGGACCGCGCCACCGCGCCCGGATACGACGTCAGTTGCACCGCCAGCCCGTCCAGCAGCGCGGTCAGCCGCAGCGCCGCACCCGCCGGGTCCGGGCACGTGAACTCACCGGCGGCCACGCCCTCGGCGAGCACCTCCGTGATCGCCGCCTTCCACTGCCGGTCAAGGTCCCGGCTGACCTCCCGCAGGGCCGGCTCCCGCAGCGCCACGGCCCAGCCCTCGATCCACAGCCGCCAGCCCTTCGCCTGGCCGGTCGGCGCGTACCAGCGCACCGCCGCCCGCAGTCGGCGCAGTGCCGTGGTCCGGCGGCCGAGCAGCTTGCGCAGATGCGCGAGGTCTCCCTCCGCCGCGTAGGCGAACGCGGCGGCGACCAGCCTCTCCTTGGTGGAGAAGTGGTACAGCACCAGCGCGTTGCTCACCCCGAGAGCCGCGGCCACGTCGGCGATCCTGACCGCCGCCACGCCCCGCGCCTCGATCTGCTCGATGGCCGCCCGCAGCAGTTCCTCCCGCCGCTCCGCCACGCTCAACCGCACTCTCGCCACGCGGTCACCCTAGTCGCTCGCCCGGCCGCCGCCGAAGCCGTCCGGCGCGCAGACCCCGGCGGCCGGACCAGCAGCGCGCGGAGACACCGCCGTCCCGGTCCCGAAACGGTCAACGGGCGGACGGCTCCGGGCCGGTGGGCCGAGCCGAGCACGTCCCGGCGAGCGTCGACGGCCGGGCGTCCCGGTCAGCGGTACCAGCCGAACCGGTCCGCGATCACCGGCAGCCGTTCGGTCACCAGGGCGTGCGCCGCCGCGCGCGGGGTCGTCCCGTCGGCCTCCGCGCGGTCGAGCATCAGGCCGACCAGGGCGCGCATCGAGCGCCGGATGTGCGTGAACGCCTCGTCGGCGTCCGCGCCGACGTCACCGAACAGGGTCCACCACCACCAGGCGTTCGTACCGGAGTTGACCACCACGTCCGGCAGGACGGTCACCCCGCGCGCGGCCAGGGGCGCCTCCGCCCCCGGGACGACCGGCATGTTGGCGGCCTCCACGATCCAGCGCGCCCGGATCCGCTCCTGGTTCGTGCTGTCGATGACGTACGACACGGCGGCCGGCACCAGCACCTCCGCCCGGACCGACAGCCAGGCGTCGCCGGGCAGTTCCCGGTCCTCCGGGCGTAGCACCCCGCGGTCGACGGTGCCGTGGCCGTCCCGCGCCGCCAGCAGCGCCTCCACGTCCAGCCCCGCCGGGTTGGCGATCGTGCCCTTGAGGTCGGCGACGGCGACCACCGTGAGACCCGCGCGCGCGAGGAAGCGCGCGGTGGCCCCGCCCATGGTGCCCAGCCCCTGCACGGCGACCCGGGTGCCGGCGTACGGCACCGCCGCCCGGTCCAGCGCCGCGAGAACCGACTCGGCGACCCCGCAGCCGCCGGCCAGCTCGTCCAGGCCGATACCGTCCACCTCCACGGCGAAGGCGTCCGCGAGCCGCCGCCGGGCGGCCGGCTCGTCGTCCAGCAGCGGGTACACCGCCTGGATGGAGGAGACCAGGCCCGCCTCCGCCGCCGCACGGTCCACCAGGTCCTGGCTGAGGCCCAGGTCCTCACCGGTGGCCCAGCAGCTCTCGATGTACGGCCGCATGGCGCGCAGGTAGCGGACGAGGAGCCCGTACGCCCCCGGGTCCCGGGGATCGCAGTCGATGCCGCCCTTCGCGCCGCCGAGGGGGATGTAGCGGCCCGCGGGGTCGTAGTGCAGGGCCTCCTTCATCGTCATGCCGCGGGCCAGCCCCGCCACCTCCGCCGACGTGCAGCCCGGCCGCATCCGAAGCCCGCCGCTGGCCACGCCCCGCACCAGCCGGTCGACGACGAGGAAGCCCTGGCGGCCGGTGACGTGATCGGTCCAGACGAGCGAGATGAGGGGGGTGGTCATGGTGGCTCCGGTGGGGGGAGGGCGGATACCGCGGGGGTGAGGGCAGAACAGAGGAGCGGGGGAGGACGGAAGGGGCGGAAGTTGATAGAGGGGGCGAAGTCGGGTAGA
>NZ_WWJT01000729.1 GCF_009865385.1 Streptomyces sp. SID486
GCCGGTCCGGTGCCCGGCCCGACGGCCGGTCCGGTGCCCGGCCCGACGGCCGGTCCGGTGCCCGGCCCGACGGCCGGTCCGGTGCCCGGCCCGACGGCCGGTCCGGTGCCCGGCCCGACGGCCGGTCCGGTGCCCGGCGCGGCGGCCGGTCAGGTGGCGGTCAGGGCCGGGCTCAGTGCGGGAACGCCCGGGGCGGTCGCTGGCGGGGTATCTCTTCGCGGAACCCGGCGATCGAGGTGCTGATCTGCCGCAGCAGCACGGTGTTCTCCAGCCGGTCCAGATAGAGGTTGGCGTGGGCCAGCGCGGGCAGGTCGACGCAGAAGTACAGGGCCATCAGCGGGTTGACGAACAGCTGGCTGCCCCGGGTGCGTTCGGTGAACCGCACGTCGCCGAAGTCCCCGCGCACCGCCGCGGCCACGGACCCGTGCACGATGCTCGGATGGCCGGCATGGCTGTGCTGGGCATGGGCCACGGCGTCGAGATAGGCGGCGCCCTCCGGGCTCTCGCGGGGAAGGGAGAACGCGCCCAGGTAGCCGCCGACCCGGTCCAGCGCGGCCAGGTTCTCCAGCACCAGCGAGTGGTTGACCCCGTGATGGGCGTCCACCCCGAAGCCCAGGCAGGCCACCAGCCGGTGCTCCACCTCCGGCAGCCCGCCGACGGCGGCCAGGCTCGCCATGTCCTCCTCGGGGGTGCCGAGACCGTGCTCGTCGCCGCGCATCAGGATGTCCGTGCCGCCGTCCACCAGCACGATCGCGTCCACCCCGCCGAGATGGGCGAGCAGTTCCCGGTACGCGGCGCGCAGCGGCGCGACTCCGGTGCCCGGAAAGGCGTACACGGTGTCGGGCAGGCCCTGGGACGCCAGCCAGCGCGCCAGGGCGCGCTCGGGGAAGTAGTCGCCGCGCAAGGGGGTGTCCGGGCGGACGGCGGCGACGTCCGACGCGACCCAGCTGTCCGGGCTCAGGCCGTACAGGTCGGCGAAGGACAGGCTGGCCAGGTGTACCTCCTTGCCGGCCGAGCGCAGCGCCAGGGCGAGCGGGAGGCCCGCGTAGACGTCGAAGCCGCCGCCCGCGCCGGCGACGAGCACACGGCGGGCCTCGCGCAGGCGGGTGAAGAAGGGAGGTTCGGACAACGAGAGCACCGCAGGACCCTAACAGCAGCGCCCTGGACGGCAAGAGGGCCGGCGCGGCGGCGCCGGCCCCCGGGGCCGGGGGGAGACGGGACCTTACGCCCCGCTCTCCCGCAGCATGTCCTCGCGCTCGACGAGCTTCACCCGCGCACGGCCCTGCGGCTCGCCCAGGGCACGCTCGGCGGCGTCCAGCCTGTACCAGCCCTCCCAGGTGGTGAAGCGGACGTTCCGCTCGGCGAGGAAAGCGTCCACGGCCTCCGGCTCGGGCGCGGAGGGGGCGTGCAGCCTGCCGTGGGCGTAGTCGTCCAGCAGGTTGGCCACGGTCTCGTTGGCGTCACCCTTGGTGTGGCCGATGAGGCCGACCGGGCCGCGGCGGATCCAGCCGGTGACGTAGGTGGACTGCAGATGGGCGCCGCCCTCCTCGATCACCCGGCCGCCCTCGTCCGGGACGGTGCCGGAGGCGAGGTCCCAGGGCAGCTTGGGCAGCTTCTCGGAGAGGTAGCCGACCGCGCGGTAGACCGCCGTGACGTCCCAGTCCTTGAACTCGCCGGTGCCCTTGACGTTGCCGGTGCCGTCCAGGGCGGTGCGCTCGGTGCGCAGGCCGACGACCTTGCCGTCCTCGCCGAGGATCTCGGCCGGCGACTCGAAGAAGTGCAGGAAGAGCTTGTGCGGACGGTCGCCGACGTCCCGGATCGCCCAGTTCTCCAGCGTCTTGGCGACCATGTCGGCCTGCTTGTTGCCCCGCCGGGTCTCGATCGAGCCCGCGTCGTAGTCGATGTCCTCGGGGTCGACGATGACCTCGATGTTCGGGGAGTGGTCCAGCTCGCGCAGCTCCATCGGGCTGAACTTCGCCTGCGCCGGGCCGCGGCGGCCGAAGACGTGGATCTCGACGGCCTTGTTGGCCTTCAGACCCTCGTGGACGTTCGGCGGGATCTCGGTCGGCAGCAGTTCCTCGGCGGTCTTGGCCAGGACGCGGGCCACGTCCAGGGCGACGTTGCCGACGCCGAGCACGGCGACCTTCTCGGCGTCCAGCGGCCAGGTGCGCGGGACGTCGGGGTGGCCGTCGTACCAGGAGACGAAGTCGGCGGCGCCGTAGGAGCCGTCCAGGTCGATGCCGGGTATGGACAGCTCGCGGTCGGCCGTCGCGCCGGTGGAGAAGATCACCGCGTCGTAGAAGGCGCGCAGGTCGTCCAGGCTCAGGTCCGTCGGGTAGTCGACGTTGCCGAACAGCCGGATCTGCGGCTTGTCCAGCACCTGGTGGAGGGCGGTGATGATGCCCTTGATGCGCGGGTGGTCCGGCGCGACGCCGTACCGGATCAGGCCGAACGGGGCGGGCATCCGCTCGAAGAGGTCGATGGACACGCCGGGTTCGGCGGCCACCTCGGACTTGAGCAGGGCGTCGGCGGCGTAGATCCCGGCGGGGCCGGCTCCGACGATGGCTACCCGCAGGGGGCGCGGCATGATCAGGTTCCCTTCGAGCGTGAATGGGCGACTTGATCAGGAAGCCTAAGCTAAGGCAGCCCTAAGTTGGTACGGGGGTCCGCTCTATGACCTCATAAGCCGATCTTATGGGTAGTCCAGGGGTCGCTTATGCCCGAGGGAGTGCCACCCCGGCCGCCGGGCGCGCGCTCGCCCTCGGCCAGGGCCGGCGAGTCCTCGGTCAGGGCGGGCTCCTCCTCGGCCAGGGCCGGCGAGTCCTCGGTCAGGGCAAGGCAGGCCCTCGGCCTGGGCACCAGCGCGGGCACCCGGCCGCGCCGCTCGCGGTCAGGCCGGCCGCACGATCCGGCGGATCGCCGACTCCCCGGCTCCGTAGACCGACTCCTCGCGGACGGTCGATCCCGGGCCCGGGGCGTGCACCATCATCCCGCCGCCGACGTGCAGACCCACGTGCCGGTCGTCGTCGAAGAAGAGGACGAGGTCGCCGGGTTCGATCCCGGCCGTCGGCACCGCGGTGCCGGCCAGCGCCTGCTCGGGCGCGGAGCGCGGCAGCGTGACCCCCGCGGCCCGCCACGCGGCCTGGGTGAGGCTTGAGCAGTCGTACGAGTCCGGCCCCGTCGCACCCCACACGCACGGCTTCCCGATCTGCGCACGGGCGAAGGCGATCGCCTTGGCGGCACGTGTGGCCCGGGGCGACTCCGATACCGAAGCACCGGTCAGGCCGGCCGCCGCGGCCAGGGCCGGGGCCGGAGTGGTCTCGGGCACGGCCGGACCGGCGAGGTGGCCGGTGCCGGTGCCGATCGCGATGGCGGTGGCGGTGGCGGTGGCGGTGGCGGGCGGGAGGGGCGCCGTGGCGGCGAAGCCGTCCGGTCCGGCCGCCGGGGCGACGGCGGCGGGGAGGCCGGCGACCGGCACCGCCTGGACCACCGGGGCCGGGAGGCCGGACAGCGTGGCGTGACGGGCGAGGACGTCCCCGGCGGCGGCGAGCCTGCGCCGGCCGGCCGCCTTGGCCACGGCGGGGGAGAGCCGCCCGAACCCGGCGGCACCGGGCAGCGGCCTGGGCATCCGCACCCCGTCCCCCCGCTGCCCGGGCATCCCCGGTGCGGGGAGGAGCAGCCCGGCGGCGGGCGCGGCGTCCGGCCCGATCCACTCCGGAGAGGCGGCCGGTTCCACCGTGCCGAGGGGTACTGCTGTGTTGAGGGGTGTCGTCGTGTTGAGGGGTGCCGTCGCGCTGCGGGGTGTCGTCGTGGTGAGGGGTGCCGTCGCGCTGCGGGGTGTCGCCGTGTTGAGGGGTGTCGTCGTGTTGAGGGGTGCCGTCGCGCTGCGGGGTGTCGTCGTGGTGAGGGGTGCCGCCGTGCTGAGGGGTGCCGTCGCGCTGAGGGGTGTCGCCGACTCCGCGGTGGTGACTGCCACCGGGGCCGGCAGGCCGCCGCCGGTGGCCACTGCGGCCACGGCGGGCCAGGGGCCGCCACCGGTGTCCGCCGAGGTCTCGGCGAGCCAGGGCGTTCCCGTGCCGGGTGATTCCGCCCAACCGCTCGCGGGCGCCGTCGCCGACAGCGGGTCTGCGGGCAGAGGGGCCGGCCATGGGTCCCTCGGAAGGGGCGTCTGCCATGAGTCCGTCGGGAGGGGCGTCTGCCATGCGTCCCTCGGAAGGGGCGTCTGCCATGGATCCGTCGGGAGGGGCGTCTGCTGCACGTGTGCGGCGACGGCCGCCCGCGGTGGGGCCGCGGGGAGCGGGTCCGCCACGAGGGCTGCCGATGGCACGTACGGGGTGAGGGCCGCGTCTGGCGGGTCCGCGGGAAGAGCCGTCCGCGGTGAGTTCGCGGGGAGGGCCGCCGGCAGTGGGGACCCGGGCGGGATCGCCGGCAACCCGTTCCCGAGGGAGGGCGCCGGTGGTTCGGCCGGCGCGCTGCCCGTGGGCAGTGCGGCCGACGCCGCGCCGGTCGGCAGCTCGGCCTGCGCGCCGCCGGTGCCGCTTTCCAGTGCCTGGGGTGCGGGTGCAGCCGGGCCGAGGGCCGGCCGCTCACCGCCCGCCAGGGCGCCGCCCCCGTTGCGGTCGAGGGAGCGGACCGAGACGTCCGGCCACTCGGGCACCGACTCCGGGAGGCGGTCGGCGGGCAGGACGGCGGGGACGGTCGGGCCGAGTCTGCCGCGTGCCGCGTCGAACCACTGCCGGGTGATCTCGGTGAGCGCCGGGTCCACGCCCCGGCCGGGCCGCTTGGCCAGCGGGACGCCCCGGGAACGCGTCCGCCGGGACATGGCCCTGGTCGCGTTGAAGTTACCGGTGGCGTTCTCGGCCTGGTCGTACAGGGAGTTGATCCGCTGCCGAACCTCGTCGCGGTCATCCGGCGCCATGGAAGAGGTGCTCCTTCCTTGCCCCGCGGGGCAGTTGGGCGGCTCGCCGGGGCGGTGCCGGGCGCGGCCAGGCGTCAACCTAGCCAACGTGTGAGCCTCGTGTGAAGGTTGAGGTGTGAAATGTCCGATACATATTCGTGATGTTCGCAACGGGGTTCGGCTGGGAAGGGGAGGCCGCCATGGTTTTCTGTGTGCTGCCGGTGAATTCGCGATTCCGTTGAACACGGTGGCTCCCCCCTCCGTATGAAGCCGGGGAACTCCATGCCCGACCGGCGATCACACACAGGGGACGACCTTGGTACGCAACAGGCGCAGACGCCCGACCGGCGCACGACGCGCGACCCTCGCAGCGGTGGCCCTGATGCTGGGCGGGGCCGGGATCGCCGCGGTGAACGTCTACGCCTCGGCCTCCGAGGGCTGGGGCGGCGGGTCCGGTACGGACGCCACCGGACACGTCCTGTCCACCGGTATGCCGACCATCGACTGCCCCGACGTCGGCAGCCGGCTGACGGTCGTGCCGGACGCGGCCCGCGCGGACGTCGACCGCGAACTCGCGCTGCTGGACCAGCAGACCGCCGAGGGCTACCGGCAGCTTCAGCGGTGGAGCCGGGACGGCGGCCGGGACGACGGCTCCGCGGCCGACGCGATCATGAAGCCGCTGGAGGAGAAGCGGTCGGCGTCCCTCGGGCGGATCGCCGACGCCGTCGACCGCGCGGGGGAGCGCCCGCAGGATCTGGACACCCTCGCCGCCTGCACGTTGCGCCCCGGCGACAACCTCCAGCCACCGGGCGAGGGGCAAGGGCAGGACGGTCAGGGCCAGGACGGCCAAGGGCAGAACGGTCAGGGGCAGAACGGTCAGGGCCAGGGCGGTCAGGGGCAGAACGGCGCGGGCCAGGGCGGTAACGGGCCCGTCGTCTCGGACTACACGGACATCACCGCCGTACAGCCCGACGCGCCGGTCGCGCCCCCGCAGGCCGACGCCTCCCGGGGCACCTTCAGCTCCGACTGCGGTGTCAACGCGGGCGGCCTGTTCAACTCCGACAACGTCATCGTCGCCCCCGGCGTCTCCAACGGCGCCCACCACTTCCACGATTACGTCGGCAACCAGTCCAACAACGCCTTCGCGAGCGACGAGGACCTGGCGAACGCCGACACGAGCTGTGTGGACCAGGGCGACAGGTCGACCTACTACTGGCCGGTCCTCCGCCTGCAGAACGGCACCCAGGAGCGGGACGCCGGGGCGCCCGGCGGCGGCACGGAGGGCAACGCGGGCCAGATCGTCACGCCCAGGGAGGTCACGCTGACCTTCGTGGGCAACCCGCGCGGCAAGGTCACCGCCATGCCGCGCCTGCTGCGCATCATCACCGGCGATGCCAAGGCGTTCGTCAACGGCCCCGGCAACGCCAACGCCTCCTGGAGCTGCACCGGTTACGAGGACCGGCAGCTGAAGGACAAGTACCCGCTGTGCCCCCAGGGCAGCGACGTCGTGCGCACGTTCCGGTTCCAGAGCTGCTGGGACGGCCGCAACATCGACAGCGCCAACCACCGCACCCACGTGGCCTTCGCCGCCGAGGACGGTTCCTGCCCGGCCGGCTTCGAGCCCATTCCGCAGCTGGTGCAGCGCATCGTCTACGACGTCCCCGCGCCGAGCGTCGCCGACGGGGGCCGCACCGTACCGCTGTTCGCCGTGGACTCCTTCCCCGAGCAACTGCACAAGCCCGTCACCGACCACGGCGACTTCATCAACGTCTTCGACGAGGACCTGATGCGCGAGATGGTCGACTGCATCAACTCCGGCCGCACGTGCGGTGCCTCGGCCGGTGACCCCGGTACGACGCAGTCGCCCACGGCCCGTCCGGGTGACGGCGCCACGGCCGAGCCCGGCGACGGCGCCACCGAGCAGCCTGGTGACAGTGCCACCGCCGCGCCCGGCGACGGCGCCACCGAGCAGCCTGGTGACGGCGCCACCGCCGCGCCCGGTGACGGTGCCACTCAGGAGCCCGGCGAGGGCAGCGTCCCGGAGCCGGGCCCAGGGGACGCCACCGCCCCCGGCGCGGGTGCCCCCGTCGTACCGGCACCGTCGGCCTCCTACCCCGGCGACGCCCCCCGCACCGACGTGACGACCACGCCTGCCCGCACCACCAAGCGGGACTCCGGCACCAAGGCCGGACCGGCCGGGACCACCCGTCCCCGGTCCACGACGGCAGGTGAGGCACCGGCGGGGTCCGCACCGGCCGCCTCCGCCTCCGCGCCGGGTTCTGCCTCTGCGCCCGGCTCCGCCTCCGCGCCCGGCTCCTCCTCCGGTCAGGCCGCTGCCGCCGGACTCACGCCGGCGGCGGCAGCGCAGCCAGAACCCCAGGCGGCCGGAGGAGGTCTGGCGGAGACAGGAGCCCACCTGTGGCCCGCCGCCATCGGCACACTGCTGGCCCTGTCGGGCCTGTTCATGCTGGTGCGGGCCCGGCGCATGCGGTACTGACGGCGGTGACGCCGGCCCGGGCACCCGGACACCGGATACCCGGCTCGGGTACTGACGGCGGTGACGCCGGTCCGGGCACCCGGACACCGGACACCCGGGTCCCCGGCGGCCCGCCCGCACCGCCCGCACGACCCCGGCTCGCGCCGCCGCGCCGGGGCCGGGGCCGGGCGGTGCGGGCGGGGCTCAGGACAGGGTGAGGGTCCGCTTGGCG
Organism: Streptomyces sp. SID486; assembly: GCF_009865385.1. Classification (GTDB taxonomy): domain Bacteria; phylum Actinomycetota; class Actinomycetes; order Streptomycetales; family Streptomycetaceae; genus Streptomyces. The sequence goes on from NZ_WWJT01000729.1 coordinate 7,606, forward strand.
AGGTCGTACGCGGGCCGCATCCGCTCGTGCTCCTCGGTGTCCATGCCGCCGAGGTGGAGGACGACCGGACCGTCCGGTGTGCCGACGGCGAAGGCGCTCTCCTTCTTCGTCTCCTCCACCAGCCTGTTCGTGGTGGAGTACTCCACCTCCACCGCGGTGAGGCCGCCACCGGTCCTGAAGGAGTGGTACCTCTCCTTGCCGACGCCGTCCTCGGCGGCGACGAACCGGCGCAGCACGCCCCCCGCGTCCGCGTCGCCGGGCCTGCCGGTCCACACGCGGAGGTAGCCGATGCTGCCGGCCGGCTTGGCGTCGATCTCGCAGGCCATGGTGACCGGTCCCTGCCGCAGGAGGGCGTCGGCGAGCGCTTCGCCCAGGTCCCCGTCCCCGCTCTGCGCGGACGGGGCCGACTCCTTCGCCGCGTCTACCGGCTCGGCCTTCCAGTGCGCGGCGACGGCGAACCTGACGGGCAGCTCACAGGCCGAGCCGGCCGGACCGACCGTGCCGCCGCGGACCGCCGTGGTCCCCGTGCCCGCCGTGCCCCCGGCCGTCGCGCCCCGCGCGCTCGCGGACGGGGGTACGGGCCGCTTCCCGTCGTCCCCGGACCCCGCGCATCCGCCGAGCACCGCCGCGAGTGCCGCCGCCACGGCCACGCGGCCCCCGACCGTCCTCACCCCGACCTGCACTGTCGTCTCCCCTTCGGTTCGGAGCGGTCACTGTAGCCGAGGGCCCGGACACCGCCGGGAGGGATGCCGTACACGCGGACCCGGCCGGGCCGGGGTCACTCGGTTCCGCGCCGCGCCAGCAGGAAGAGATGGGGCTCGGGCGTGCCCTCGGGCTGGGCCGGGGTGAACACCACCTGCTCCTCGGCCAGCACCGTCAGGCCCGCCCCGGTCACCAGGCCGGTGAACGCCTCGGCGGAGAAGCTCGTCACCCGGACCGGCTGCCCCATGAAGACCCCCTCGGCGTCCTCCACGTCCAGCGGCACGGTGGCCAGCGCGGCCAGTCCGCCGGGCCGAACCGTCCGGGCCAGCTTCGCCACGACGTCCGCCTGCTCGGCGCGGGTCATCTGCAGCAGTGAGAAGTACGCGCACACGGCGTCGAACGAAGCCTCCGCCAGCGGGGTCTCACGGATGTCGGCGAGCCGGAACTCGGCCCCGGGCACCTGGCGGGCGGCCAGGCCGACCATGACGGGGGAGATGTCGATGCCCAGCACCCGGTGGCCCGCATCGGCGAGTGTCTGTGCGGTGGGCCGGCCCGTCCCGCTGCCCACGTCCAGCACCCGGCTGCCCGGAGCCAGCAGTTCGACGAGCCGGCCGAGTGACGCCCGGTGCGGTGCGGAACCGGCGAACGCGCGCTCGTAGGCCGGTCCCAGCGCGTCGAACACCACGGCTGCCGGCGCCCGGCGGTCCTCTTCGGCCACGACGACTCCTCCCGTTCTCCCTTGGGCCGCCTTCCGGCGGGCCCCTCACGGCACGCGCCACGGGCCGCCGTTTGCAAGGGCGGCGGACGCACGGCAGGGTGCCGGTTGTGCCTACCCTGCTGATCGTCCATCACACGCCCTCGCCCCACTGCCAGGCGATGTTCGAAGCCGTGGTGTCCGGCGCCACGACCCCGGAGATCGAGGGCGTGCGCGTCGTCCGCCGGGCAGCCCTGTCCGCCACCGTCTCCGACGTGCTCGACGCCGACGGGTACCTGCTCGGCACGCCCGCCAACCTCGGCTACATGTCCGGCGCCCTCAAACACTTCTTCGACCAGATCTACTACCCCTGCCTCGACGAGACCCGGGGCCGCCCCTACGGCTTCTACGTCCACGGCGGCAACGACGTCACCGGCGCCGTCCGCGCCGTCGAGACCGTCACCACCGGCCTCGGCTGGCGCCGGGCGGCCGATCCGGTGACCGTCACCGGCGAGCCCGACAGGACCGGCACGCAGGCGTGCTGGGAACTGGGCGCCACCGTCGCCGCGGGCCTCATGCCCGACGCCTGACCGGTCCGCCCCCGCTCAGCCCGCAGGCGCCTGACCGGTCCGCCACCCGCTCAGCCCGCCGGCGCCTGTCCGGTCTGCCACCCGCTCAGCCCGCAGGCGCCTGACCGGTCCGCCCCCGCTCAGCCCGCCGGCGCCTGACCGGTCCGCCTCCGTGCACACCGCGGCGCCGGACCGGACCCGGACGGGTGTGCCCCGGCGGCTCGCGCGGTGCGCGTCAGTCCAGGGGGGCGGGGGCGGCGGCCTCCAGGTCGGCGACGGTCCCCGACATGATCGTCCGTACGTGTTCGGTGATGTGCTCCGCGGGCCAGTCCCACCACGCCACCGCCAGCAGGCGGGCGATGTCCGCCTCGTCGTAGCGGGTGCGGACGAGACGGGCCGGGTTGCCGCCGACGATGCCGTAGTCGGGTACGTCACCGGTGACCACCGCACCGGTGGCGATGATCGCGCCGTGCCCGATCCGTACGCCCGGCATGACCGTCGTCCCGTGGCCGAACCAGACGTCGTTGCCGACGACGGTGTCCCCGCGGTTGGGCAGGCCGGTGAGCAGGTCGAAGTGGTCGGCCCACGAGCCGCCCATGGTGGGGAACGGGAAGGTCGAGGGGCCGTCCATACGGTGGTTGGCGCCGTTCATGATGAACCGCACGCCCGTGCCCAGCGCGCAGAACTTCCCGATCACCAGCTTCTCCGGGCCGTAATGGTAGAGCACGTTGCGCGTCTCGAACGCGGTCGCGTCGTCGGGGTCGTCGTAGTAGGAGTACTC
>NZ_WWJT01000730.1 GCF_009865385.1 Streptomyces sp. SID486
TCGTGCCGGTGCTGCGCAAGGACCGTGGTGAGGCGGGCACGCTGCTGGAGGCGTTGGCGCAGCTCCATGTCCAGGGCCAGGACGTGGACTGGGCCGCCTACCTGGCACCGTACGGCCCCCGACGCGTGGACCTTCCCACCTACGCCTTCCAGCGCGAACGCTACTGGCTGGAGCCGGTGCCGGCCGCTGGCGACGTCGCTTCGGTCGGTCTGGGCGCGGCGGATCACCCGTTGCTGGGTGCGGCCGTGAGCCTGCCCGACTCCGACGGCTGCCTCTTCACCGGCCGACTGTCGCAGACGTCGCACGGCTGGCTGGCCGACCACCAGGTCATGGGGGCGGTGCTCCTGCCGGGAACCGCGTTCGTCGAACTCGCGCTGCACGCCGGCGCGTGGGTCGGGTGCGGTCGGCTGGAGGAGCTGACGCTGGAGGCGCCGCTCGTACTGCCGGAACAGGGCGGAGTACAGATACGGGTGACGGTCGGCGACGCCGACGAGTCGGACTGCCGGACACTGACCGTGCACTCGCGGCCGGACGGCGAAGGCGAGCAGTGGATCCGGCACGCGACGGGCCGGCTGGCCCCGGGGGAGGCGCGCCCGGCTTCCGCGGAGCAGGAATGGCCGCCGCGCGGCGCCGAGGCCGTCACCCTGGACGGACACTACGAGCGGGCCGCCGGTACGGGCCTGCGGTACGGGCCCGTCTTCCAGGGCCTGCGGGCCGTGTGGCGACGCGGCGACGAGGTGTTCGCCGAGGTCATGCTGCCGGAGGAGGCGGAGGCGGAGTCCCGCCGCTTCGGTGTGCACCCGGCTCTGCTGGACGCGGCCCTGCACGCGATGGGGGCCGCGGCGGACCCGGCGGACCCGGCGGAGCAGTCGGAGCCGGCGACCGGTATCCGGCTGCCCTTCGCCTGGAGCGGTGTGTCCGTGTACGCGACGGGCGCCTCGGCGCTCCGGGTACGGCTGAGTCCGGCCGAGTCCGACGGTTCGGCACTGGCCATGGAGGTCACGGACCAGGCAGGCGGACTCGTGGCCACCGTGCGCTCGTTGGTGACGCGTCCCGTCTCCGCCGAGCAGATCAGTGCGGCGGGCGGGGTGCTCCACCAGTCGTTGTTCCGGCTGGGGTGGCGCCGTGTGCCCGGTGCCGAGGCACAGGCGCGACACGCCGAAGCCGCGCCGGTCCTGCTGGGCGGTGTCGGACTGGCGTCCGCGGACGCATGGGCGGAAGGAGTGCTGAACCGGACCTCCTACCACGAGGACATCGACGCACTGCGTGCCGCGATGGACGCCGGTACGGCCGTGCCGCCGGTGGTCGCCTGCGTCCTGCCGTCCACGCCAGGAGTGGACGCCGACGTGGACACCGACGCGGTGCGACACGCCGTACACCGAGGTCTGGCACTGATCCAGAGCTGGCTGGCCGACGAACGGTTCGCCGACTCGCGCCTGCTGATCGTCACGCGCGGTGCGGTGGCGGTGGACGACGGCGACGATGTCACCGGACTCGCCGCGGCCGCCGTCTGGGGGCTGGTGCGCAGCGCCCAGAGCGAGCACCCCGGCCGTTTCGTCCTGGTCGACCTGGAGGCGGCGGAGGAGCCGTCGGACTCCGCCGGGCCGTGCGCGCTGACCGTCGACGACATCCCGCTCCTGTCCGCCGCCGCCCACGGCGCGGAACCGCAGGTGGCGGTTCGGGCCGGAACACTGCTGGCCGCGCGACTTGACCGGGTACGTGCCACGGAGACGGCTCCGCTGTCCTCGGCGACCTGGGACACGGCCGGCACGGTCCTGGTGACCGGTGCCAGTGGCACGCTGGGCAGACTGGTCGCACGCCATCTCGTGACCGAGGCCGGCGTCCGCAGTCTGCTGCTGGTGAGCCGGCGCGGCGCGGACGCCGACGGGGCCCGTGAGCTGGCGGCGGAGCTGTCGGTGGCCGGTGCCCGCGTGCACTGGGCTGCCTGCGACGTGGCTGACCGGGCGGCACTGGCGGACGTACTGCGAAGCGTTCCGGCGGATCGTCCGCTGCGTGCGGTGGTGCACACCGCCGGAGTGCTCGACGACGGTGTCATCGACGCACTCACCCCGGAACGCGTCGACACCGTCCTGCGGCCGAAGGTGACCGCGGCAGTCAACCTCCACGACCTGACGCGCGAGCTCGACCTGTCGGCCTTCGTGCTGTTCTCCTCGGCCGCCGGTACCTTCGGCACCGCGGGCCAGGCCAACTACGCCGCCGCAAACGCCTTCCTCGACGCGCTGGTACGGCACCGGCGCGCAGCCGGCCGGCCCGGGCTCTCCCTCGCCTGGGGCCTGTGGGACACGGCCGACGGTATGGCGGGCGGACTGGCCCGGGCCGATCTGCGCCGCATCGAACAGTCCGGTGTGCGAGGGCTGACCCCCGCGGAGGGCCTGAACCTGTTCGACACCGCCTGCGCGGCGCAGGCACCGGTCGTGGTCCCGCTGCGGCTGGATCCGGCCCGGGCCGGCCGAGACGGCGAAGTGGCGCACGTACTGCGTGATCTGGTGCGGCCCACGAGCCGCCGTTCCTCCGACACCACCCGCGCCACAGGCTCCTCGCAGCTGCGCGAGCAGCTCGCCGGAGTGCCGGCCGCGGACGGTGAACGGCTGGTCCTCAACGTCGTCCGGGGGAACGTGGCCGCGGTTCTCGGACACGCCGACCTGGAGGCGGTGGAGCCGGGCCGGGCCTTCAGCGACTTCGGGTTCGACTCGCTGACGTCCGTGGAGCTGCGTAACCGTCTCGGCACGGCCACCGGGCTGCTCCTGCCCGCCACCCTGGTGTTCGACTATCCGTTCCCCCGGGCCCTGGCCCAGTACCTCCACCAGCAACTGACCGGCCACCGCGAGACCGTGGTGCCCCCGGCACCGGCCCTCGTCTCGGGCCCGTCCGCCGGAGACGGCGAGGACGACCCGGTGGTCATCATCTCCATGGGTTGCCGCTTCCCGGGCGGCGTTCGCACCCCCGAAGAGCTGTGGAGCCTGCTCGCCGCGGGCGGCGACGCCATATCCGGCTTCCCCGAGGGACGCGGCTGGGACATGGAGGGGCTGTACGACGCCGACGCCGACTCGGACGGGAAGAGCTACGTCCGCGAAGGCGGCTTCCTGCACGCGGCCGGCGACTTCGACCCG
>NZ_WWJT01000071.1 GCF_009865385.1 Streptomyces sp. SID486
GCTCGGGGGGCTCCGGGGGCTCGGGGGGCTCCGGCGGGGGCGCGCCGTCGCCGGGGACGTCCGAGGCGCCGAAGGTGGAGGGCGGCGGCTCGGTGCCGGACCCCTACAACGGCATCAGCCTTCCGGTGCCGCAGGGCTGGTCCGGGCAGTCGATCGGCGTCGGTGCGCAGGTGACCTCCGGCACCTCCTACAAGTGCCCGGGCGACCCGGCCAAGACCTGCACCGCGGGCGGCGCCTACACCGCTCCGGCGAAGGCGCTGCGTATCAAGGGCGACACGGCGCAGGCCGTGGCGAAGGCGGACATCGCGGCCAACGCCGAGCAGTCGTACGGCGGCACCACCTACGGCAGGATCGTCTCGCACCAGGTGCTGGCCTCCGAGGCGGTGACGGTGGCCGGGCAGAAGGGCTACCTGGTGCGCTGGAAGGCCGTCACCAGCAAGGGTGCCGACGGCTACGTCGAGTCCGTCGCCTTCCCCTCGCCCAACGACCCCCGGCAGTTCGTGCTGGTGCGCTTCGGCGTCGACGTCGGGCAGCAGCTGTCGGTCGTCGACGAGATCCTGAAGGGCATCGAGGTCTCGTCCGGCGGCGGCGCCGGCCAGGACGTCTGACACACGGATCGGCCGGGTGGGATCCCCCTCCGCTCAAGGAGAATCCCACCCGGCCGGGGGGTGCGCGCCGCCCCCGTCCCCACGGTGCGGCGCGGACAGGTCACCGTTCAGTCATCCCGTGAACGGCGGCCTGGGTCTCATCTCAGTCCGAGCGCGGGCAGCACCACGGCCTCCACGAAGCGGACCAGGTAGTCGGCGTCGGCGTACTGGCCGTTGAGCACCGGCCGCACGCGCAGGACGCCGAACATCATCGCGGGGACGTACTCCAGCGCGGGGTGGCCCGCGGGGACCTCGCCCCGGGCCACGCCCCGGTCGAGCATCTCCTCCAGCGCGGCGATCTCCGGGTGGACCAGCGCCTCGCGCAGCGCCTGGGCCAGTTCCTGGTCCGACGTCACCGCGTGCCCCAGCGCCTGCAGGAGCCGGGTGTCCTTGCCGGACCAGTCGCCCGCGGCCCGCGCGGCCTGGCGCAGATCCCGGGCGAGCGATCCGGTGTCGATACCGGCGAACCGCACCCGGCGGCTGGCGCGCAGCGCCGCCGCGACGAACTGCGGCTTGGTCTTCCACTGCCGGTAGAGCGTGGACTTGCTGCACCGGGTGGTGGCGGCGACGCCCTCCATGGTGACGGAGTCGTAGCCGCACTCACGGATCTGTTCCAGCACGGCGTCGAAGAACTCCCGCTCACGCTCCGGCGTGATCTTGGAGCGGCGCGAGGCGACGACCGTGTCCGGTCCGTCCGCGGCCTGCGACGTCATGCGCTGCTTCCCCTCACTCGTGCCTGTGTCCAGTGTGGCGCACATCAATCGATACGCAAGTGTACCGGTACTCGACCGTATCGGTACACTGGCGTATCGGTACGACAACGTATCGATGCGGCCCGGGTCATCCCGGCCCGTACGCACCACGCCTTGCACCACCACACGCACCACCGTCAGCGAAGGGGCCGGGGGATGAATGCCCGAACCGAGCCTGCGGAGGCGGAAACGGAACCGGAGACCCCGGCACGCCCGCCTCTGATACGTGAGTTCCTGCTGGTCGCCGGACTCTTCCTGGTCTACAAGTTCGGCCGCCGGCTGGCCACGGGCCACACCGGCGAGGCCTTCCACAACGCCCGCCGCGTGTGGCACCTGGAGCGGACCGCGCACCTGCCCCACGAGAACGCCGTCCAGTCCGCACTGCTGCACGGCGACACCCTGGTCCATCTGGCGAACACCTACTACGCGACCGTCCACTTCCCGGCCACGCTCGCCTTCCTGGTCTGGCTCTACGTCCGCCGGCCCGCGCACTACGTGTGGGCCCGCCGGGTCCTCGCGGTCGTCACCACGGCCGCCCTCGTGCTGCCGTTCACCTTCCCGCTGGCCCCGCCGCGGATGCTGACCTGGACGGGCCTGACGGACACGGCGCGGGTGTCGCGTGCGGGTCGACCGTGGTGGCGCGCAGCTCGGCGACGAGCGCGGCGACGGCCAGCGGGCGGCGGGGGCGGCCGGTGACGTCCCTGGGCTCGACGCCCAGCTCGGTCAGGAACCGGGACGGCTGGTCGCCGTCGTCGGCGGGTGCCTTCACGGCGGTGACGACGAGGCGCTCACGCGCGCGCGTGGCGGCGACGTAGAACAGGCGGCGCTCCTCGGCGAGCAGCGCGCCCGGGGTCAGCGGTTCGGCGAGTCCGTCGCGGCCGATGCGGTCGGCCTCCAGGAGTGAACCGCGGCGGCGCAGGTCGGGCCACAGGCCCTCCTGGACACCGGCGACGACGACCAGCCGCCACTCCAGGCCCTTGGAGCGGTGCGCGGTCATCACGCGGACGGCGTCGGGGCGTACCGCGCGGCGTGTGAGCGTGTCGGCGGCAATGTCCTCGGCCTCGATCTCCTCCAGGAAGTTCAGGGCTCCGCGGCCCCCGGTGCGCTCCTCCGCGCGCGCGGCGGTGGCGAACAGCGCGCACACGGCGTCCAGGTCGCGGTCCGCGTTGCGGCCGGCCGCGCCGCCGCGCCGGGCCGCGCGCTCCAGGCGGGCGGGCCAGGGCGTGCCCTCCCACAGGTACCACAGCGCCTCCTCGGCCGTACCGCCTCCCGCCAGGCGTTCGCGGGCCTTGCGCAGCAGCGCGCCGAGGCGCTGCGCACCGCGCGCGTACGCCGGGTCGTGCACGGCCAGGCGCTCGGGCTCGGCGAGGGCCCGTGTGAGCAGCTCGTCGGACGGGGGCGGCAGGGGGTTCCCGGCGGCCCGCTCCTCCTCGCGCAGGGCACGCCCGAGGCGGCGCAGGTCGGCGGCGTCCATGCCGGCGAGCGGGGAGGCGAGCAGGGTGAGCGCGGTCTCGGTGCCGAGCCAGCAACCGTCCGGGGCCGGCTCCGCGCCGCGCACCCCGTCCTCACCGGCGGGGTCGGCCGGGTCGGCGGAGACTCGCCCTGCGGCGGAAGGCGCCTCGGCCGGATCGACAGAGACTCGCCCCGCGGCGGAAGGCGCCTCGGCCGGGTTGGCGGAGGCTCGTCCCGTGACGGAAGGCGCCTCGGCCGGATCGGCGGAGACTCGTCCCGCGGCGGAAGGCGCCTCGGCCGGATCGTCCGGCGCTGCTTCCGTGGCGGACGTCGTGCCCTCCCCCGCGGCGGCTGTCGTGCCCTCCCCCGCGGCGGCCGGTTCCGTCCCGTGACGCGCCGCCTCCGCCGTGGCCACCGCGCGCAGGGCCGTGAGCAGGGGCGACACCGCCGGCTCGTGCCGCAGGGGCAGGTCGTCCCCGTCGATGTCCACGGGGACGCCGGCCGAGGTGAGGGCCCGGCGCAGGGTCGGCAGGGTGCGGGAGCCGGCGCGCACCAGGACGGCCATGTCGCTCCAGCGGACGCCGTCCTCCAGGTGCGCGCGGCGCAGGATGTCCGCGACGTTGTCCAGTTCCGCGCCGGGCGTCGGGTACGTGTGGACCTCGACCCGGCCGCCGTCGCGTACCGGGGCCGGGTCGCGCAGGGCGCGGACCTTGTCGGCGGGCAGCCGGGTCAGCGGCATGCGCTGGGTGATCAGGCGGGTCGCGGCCAGCAGGGCGGCGCCGGAGCGGCGGGAGGTGCGCAGCACCTCGACCGGTGCGGGGCGGCCGTCCGCGCGTACGAAGGCGGCCGGGAAGTCGAGGATGCCGTTCACGTCGGCACCCCGGAAGGCGTAGATCGACTGGTCCGGGTCGCCGAAGGCGACGAGGGTGCGCCCCTGGCCTGCCAGGGCCCGCAGCAGCCGCACCTGGGCGGGGTCGGTGTCCTGGTACTCGTCGACGTACACGGCGTCGTACTGGGCCGCGAGGCGTGCGGCGCTCTCCGGGCGGCGGGCGATCAGGACCGCGCGGTGGACCAGTTCGGCGTAGTCGATCACACCCTGGAGGTCGAGGGTGTCGAGGTACTCGGCGAGGAACGCCGCCGCGGCCTGCCAGTCGGGGCGGCCGATGCGGCGCGCGAAGGCGTCCAGGGCGTCCGGGCCGAGGCCCAGCTCGCGGGTGCGGGCGAGGACGGCACGGACCTCGTCGGCGAAGCCGCGCGTGGTCAGGCAGGCGCGCAGTTCGTCCGGCCAGCGCACGTGGGTCAGCCCGAGCCGCTCCAGGTCGGGCTGGCCGGCGAGCAGCTCGCGGACGGTGACGTCCTGTTCGGGGCCGGAGAGCAGGCGCAGCGGCTCGGTGAACCGGGCGCCGTCCTGGTGGGCACGCACCAGGGCGTAGCAGTACGAGTGGAAAGTGGTCGCCCTGGGCGCGTGGGCCGCCCCCATGCGCAGGGCCATGCGGTCGCGCAGGTCGACGGCGGCCTTGCGGCTGAACGTCAGCACCAGGATCCGCGCGGGGTCGCCGCCCCGGGCGATCCGCGCGGCCACCGACTCGACCAGGGTGGTGGTCTTGCCGGTGCCGGGGCCGGCCAGGACGAGCAGTGGTCCGGTGCGGTGGTCAACCACGGCGCGCTGTGCCGCGTCCAGACGAGGGGGGTCCACGACGGCCGGCGGGGTACGGACCAGTCGGTAAGCGCCACGGCCCCCCTGCCGCACCGACGGGTGCGGCAGGCGCCTGGTGGAGGAAGAGGAGCTCACGTGATCGGCCGGTCCTGGTGGTTGTGCTGGTGGGCGGGCGGTCAGGCGCGCGAGGCGGTGACCGCGGGGTGAGGGGGACGCGTGCTGCCGACGCTACGCGGCCGCTCCGGACGGAAGCAGAGCTTCCGGTTCTTCCCTCGCGGCGCTCGGGCCTCGCGCATCCCTCTCCTCACGAACGTACGGCATGCCACGGACGTCCCCCCTGTCACCCGAACGGGCCACAGGTGCGTCCCGGCGGCCTCCGATGGCGGAAGCTGTCAGGTGTGACCCTCCGCGCCCGCGCCGCCGTCCCACCGGGCCCGTCGCATGTCCAGCCGCGGCAGATGCCCCTGCGTGCTCCTGCCCGCCTGCTTCAGCGGCGTGCCCTCCGCGCGGTAGCGGTCCAGCGCGCGCAGCTCGTGCCCGGGCAGCAGCACGCCGTCGGCCCGCACGACACGCCACCACGGGACGGCGCCGCCGTAGAGGGCCATCACCCGGCCCACCTGACGCGGCCCTCCCTCCTCCAGCCACTCGGCGACATCGCCGTAGGTCATGACCCGGCCCGCCGGAATCCGCTCGGCGACCTCGAGGACCCGCTCGGCGTACTCCGGCAGCGCGTCCGCATACGCCCCGGGGGCGTCCTCGGGAGGGCTCTGCTCGCTCATTCGCCCCATCCTGCCGCACCTCGCCGGTGTCCCGGCGGGCGTGCGGGGCACCGTCCCCTCGCACCCGGACGGTCCTTCGGGCAGACTGTGCGCCCGCGCATCCACACCCTGATGACCGCGTGTGCCGGTGGGGCATGCCACCATCGTGCGGGCGGTGACTGGTGATACGAGACCAAGAAGAGACCATGAACGAGCAGGGCGTGCATCCCGAAGGAGCGGCGGGCACTCCTGACGCTTCCGCACGTCCGGACACCGCCGGCGCGGGTGAGGGCGACCCCGGAGCGCACCGGGAGGACGCCGACGCCCGGAAGGACGCCGGCGCCCGGGAGGACGCCGACGCCCGGAAGGACGACGTCGCCCACGCGCGCGGGGACGACGCCGGGACCGAAGCCGACGAGACAGCCGCCACGCGCGCGCGTGAGGGCGGCGCGGATGCCACCGGCGGGACGCCCGGCACGGGCGACGAGGCCGCGGCCCCCCGGCCGGGCGACACCGACGGCTCCTCCGCCGGACGGGACGACGACCCGCACGCCGAGCGGGTCGAGGGCGACGAACCGCTCCTCCCCGCGCGCGTGCACCGCCCCTCCGACCTCATGCGGCTCCTGGTGGGCGTGCTCGCCATCGTCGTGCTGCTGGCGATCGCCGCGTTCGCGCACGGCACCACGTCGGGCCTCGAACAGGACATCAACAAGGGCACCGGGCAGGCACCGGACCTGCTCATCAAGATTGCGGGGCTGGCGTCCAGCATCGCGATCCTGCTGGTGCCGGTCGCCTTCGCGATCGAACGGCTGATCAAACGGGACGGTCTGCGCATCGCCGACGGCGTCCTCGCGGCCGTCCTGGCCCACGGCGTGACGCTCGCCACCGACCTCTGGGTCGCCCGCGCCGCCCCGGACTCGATCCAGGAAGCGCTCACCCAGCCCTCACCGGGCGACATCCACGCCCTGACCGATCCGGTGCACGGCTATCTGGCGCCCGTGATCGCCTACATGTCGGCCGTCGGCATGTCACGCAGGCCCAGATGGCGCGCGGTGCTGTGGATCGTGCTGCTGCTCGACGCGTTCTCGATGCTGGTCACCGGCTACACGACCCCCTTCTCGATCATCCTGACGGTGCTCATCGGCTGGACCGTCGCCTACGGCACCCTGTACGCGGTCGGCTCCCCGAACGTGCGCCCGACCGGCCAGAACCTGATGGCGGGCCTCAGGCACGTCGGCTTCCACCCGGTCAAGGCGGCCCGGGAGGACGTCACGGAGTCGGAGAACGGCGACCGGGGCCGGCGCTACTTCGTCACCCTGGAGGACGGCCCGCCGCTGGACGTCACCGTCGTCGACCGGGAACAGCAGGCGCAGGGCTTCTTCTACCGCGCGTGGCGCAACCTGACGCTGCGCGGCTTCGCCACCCGCTCCAGCCTCCAGTCACTGCGCCAGGCCCTGGAGCAGGAGGCCCTGCTGGCGTACGCGGCGATCGCGGCGGGCGCCAACGCGCCCAAGCTGATCGCCACCGCCGAACTCGGCCCCGACGCGGTCATGCTCGTCTACGAGCACACCGGCGGACGCACCCTGGACTCGCTGGCCGACGACGAGATCACCGACGAGCTGCTGCGCCACACCTGGCACCAGGTGCAGGCGTTGCAGTCCCGGCGGATCGCGCACCGCAGGCTCGCGGGTGACGCGATTCTGGTGGATCGTTCCGGCAAGGTGATCCTCACCGAGCTGCGCGGCGGCGAGATCGCGGCCGGTGAGCTGCTGCTGCGTATGGACGTCGCCCAGCTGGTCACCACGCTCGGCCTGCGGGTCGGCGCCGAGCGTGCCGTCGCCTCGGCGGTCGAGGTGCTCGGCCCGGACGCGGTCGCCGACTGTCTGCCGATGCTCCAGCCGATCGCGCTGACCCGCTCCACGCGCGCGACGCTGCGCCGGCTGGCCCGGGAGCGCGCCCAGCGCGAGCGCGACGCGGTGCTCGAAGCGTCCCGGCAGGCGAAGTCGGCCCGCGAGGAGGAGTCCGGGACGACCGCGCCCGACCTGGACAAGCCCGACAAGAAGGCGGTCCGCGCCGAGCAGCGCGCGGAGAAGCGGGCCATCGACGAGGCCCTGGACGAGGCCCGCGAGGAGGATCTGCTCACCCAGATCCGGCACCAGGTGCTGCGGATCAGGCCCCAGGCGCCCGTGGAACCGGCCCGGCTGGAGCGGATCCGGCCGCGCACGCTCATAAGTTTCATCGCCGGTGCGATCGGCGCGTACTTCCTGCTGACCCAGCTGACCCACATCGAGTTCGGCACGCTGTTCGCACAGGCCCAGTGGGGCTGGGTGATCGCGGCCGTGCTGTTCTCCGCACTCAGTTACGTCGCCGCGGCGATGGCCCTGCTCGGGTTCGTGCCGGAGCGGGTGCCGTTCCTGCGGACGGTGGGGGCGCAGGTCGCCGGGTCGTTCGTGAAGATCGTGGCGCCGGCCGCGGTGGGCGGGGTGGCCCTCAACACGCGCTTCCTGCAGCGGGCCGGCGTGCGCCCGGGGCTGGCGGTGGCGAGTGTCGGCGCGTCGCAGCTGTTCGGGCTCGGCTGCCACATCCTGATGCTGCTGTCGTTCGGCTACCTGACCGGCACCGAGAAGACACCGTCGCTGTCGCCGTCCCGCACGGTCATCGCGGGTCTGCTCACCGTGGCCGTACTGGTCCTCGTGGTCACGTCGGTGCCGTTCCTGCGGAAATTCGTCGTCACGCGCGTGAGGTCGCTGTTCGCCGGTGTCGTGCCGCGCATGCTCGACGTGCTCCAGCGGCCCCAGAAGCTCGTCACCGGTATCGGCGGCATGCTCCTGCTGACCGCCTGCTTCGTGATGTGCCTGGACGCCTCCATCCGGGCCTTCGGCGACGGCTCGGTGTCGCTGAGCATCGCCAGCGTGGCCGTGGTCTTCCTCGCGGGCAACGCGCTCGGTTCCGCCGCGCCCACCCCGGGCGGCGTGGGCGCCGTCGAGGCGACCCTCACCGTCGGCCTGATCGCCGTCGGCCTGCCCAAGGAGGTCGCCGCGCCGGCCGTGCTGCTGTTCCGGCTGCTGACCCTGTGGCTGCCCGTGCTGCCGGGCTGGCTGGCCTTCAACCACCTCACCCGCAAGGGAGCCCTGTGAGCACCCTCGCCGGGTGAGGTACCCCGGACGGCTCGTGCCCCGCGCGGGCCCGCCCGGGTGCCCCCACCATGTGAATATGGTGAACCCCTGCAGGCTGCGTGCCGCCGCGCTGACCACCACCGCGTTGCTCTCCGCCGTGCTGGCCGGCTGCGGCGGAAGGGCCGAGAACGGGGACCTCACGGCGCAGCAACTGGACTGGCAGGACTGTCCGGCCCCCTCCGAGGCGGAGGGCGGCGGCAGCGCCCCGTCCCCGCTGCCGAGCGGCGGCGAGTGGCAGTGCGCGACCATGAAGGCGCCGCTGGACTGGAGCAGGCCCAAGGGCGACACGATCGGCATCGCCCTGATCCGCGCCCGGGCCAGCGGGCCCGAGGAACGACGGCTCGGCTCGCTGGTGTTCAACTTCGGCGGCCCCGGCGGCAGCGGCGTCATCACGCTGCCCTCGTTCGCCGCGGACTACGCCGCCCTGCGCACCCGTTACGACCTCGTCAGCTTCGACCCGCGGGGAGTCGGCCGCAGCGCACCGGTGCAGTGCGAGAGCAACTCCCAACTGGACGTCTACTTCCAGCAGGACGCCACCCCGGACGACAAGGCCGAACGCGCCCGGTTCCTCGAGCGCACCAAGCGGTTCAACGCGGCCTGCGAGAAGAACTCCAAGAAGATCCTCCCGCATGTCCGCACCACGGACGCGGCCCGCGACATGGACCTGATGCGCCAGGTCCTCGGCGACCGGAAGCTGCACTACTTCGGCATCTCCTACGGCACCGAACTCGGCGGCGTCTACGCCCACCTGTTCCCCGGGCACGTCGGCCGGGCCGTCCTCGACGCCGTCGTCGACCCCACGCAGGACCCGGAACAGGGCGCGCTCGGCCAGGCCGAGGGCTTCCAGCTCGCCCTCGACAACTTCGCCAAGGACTGCACCTCCGACGAGACCACGGAATGCCCGATCGGCGACACCGAGCAGGACGTGAAGGCCCGCATCGCGAAACTGCTCGCCGACCTGGAGAAGAAGCCGATCCCCGGCATCTTCCCGCGCCGGCTGACCGAGACCCAGGCCACCAACGGGATCGCGCAGTCCCTGTACTCGAAGGACTTCTGGGAGTACCTCACGGAGGGGCTGGAGCAGGCGTACGACGGCGACGGCAAGGTCCTCATGCTGCTGTCCGACTCGCTGAACGGCCGGAGCGAGAACGGCGAGTACAGCAACCTCCTGGCGGCGAACACCGCCATCAGCTGCTCCGACGCCAAACCGCGGTACACCACCGACTACGTGCAGCGGAAACTGCCCGAGTTCCGTGCCGCCTCCGCGCTGTTCGGGCCCTTCATGGCCTGGGGCATGCTCAGCTGCACCGACTGGGCGGTACCGGGCGCCGCCGATCACCCCGACGTCAGCGCACGGGGCTCGGCGCCCATCCTCGTCGTCGGCAACACCGGCGACCCGGCCACACCGTACGAGGGCGCGAGGAAGATGGTGGACGCGCTCGGCAAGGGGGTCGGCGTGGAGCTGACCTACAAGGGGCAGGGGCACGGCTCCTACGACAGCAAGAACAAGTGCGTGCAGAGCGCGGTGAACGGCTACCTGCTCGACGGGAAGGTGCCGAAGGCCGGCGTCGTCTGCTCCTGACCGACCTCCGGCAGCCGGGCGAAACAGCAGGTCAAAGGGTTATCCACAGGCCCTCACCGGCCGGTGCGGAGCCGCCTACCATGGCGTGTGAAGCCCGGCGCGGCACGACGCGGCGGCCTGTCAGGGGGGTGCGCATGGCGCGACATCGGCGAGGGGCCGCCGCGCTGGCGGCAGGACTGCTGCTCACCGGGTGCGGGGGCGCGTCCGGCACGGGAGGGGACGAGGGCAAGGGGAGCGGCTCACCGCCCCCCTCGGCGGCGCGCTCCACGGCCACCCCGTCCTCGGCGGCTCTTCCGTCCTCCCTCACCTCCCAGCGCCTCGACTGGCACCGCTGCAAGGCCACCGACAGCTCCCCCGCGCCGGGTGACACGTGGCGGTGCGCGACGCTCAAGGTGCCTCTGAACTGGTCCGATCCGGGCGGCAGGACGATCGGCCTCGCCCTCGTCCGGGCCCGGGCGACCGGCGGTGACCGCATCGGATCGCTGCTGTTCAACTTCGGCGGCCCCGGTGCCTCGGGTGTGTCGGCGATGCCGTACTTCGAGCCATCCGTCTCCGCGCTCCACGAGCGCTACGACCTGGTGGGCTGGGACCCGCGCGGGGCCGGCGCCAGCGAGGGTGTGCGCTGCCGCGGCGACCGGGACATCGAGGCCGCCGAGGCGGTGGACGCCACACCGGACACACCGGCCGAGGAGAGGGCGTACCTCCAGGACGCCGCCGACTTCGGCGAGGGCTGCCGGAAGGCCGCCGGGCCCTTGCTGGCCCACGTGTCCACCACGGACACGGCACGCGACATGGACCTGATGCGCCAGGTCCTCGGTGATCAGAAGCTGCACTACTTCGGCATGTCCTACGGCACCGAACTCGGCGGCGTGCACGCCCACTTGTTTCCCCGCCGGACGGGCCGGCTGGTGCTCGACGCGGTGGTCGACCCGACCGCGGACGCGGTGGGCCACGCCGAGAACCAGGCCCGCGGCTTCCAGCGCGCGCTGGACGACTACTTCGCGTCCACCGGCCAGGACACCGCACGGGGCGCACGGAAGACAGCCGCCCTGCTGAAGCGGCTCGACACCGCACCGCTGCCGACCTCGTCGGGGCGGAAACTGACCCAGTCGCTCGCGGTCACCGGGATCATCCTCCCGCTGTACAGCGAGTCGAGCTGGCCGAGGCTGACCGACGCCCTCAAGTCGGCGGAGGACGGTGACGGTTCGCAACTGCTGGCCCTGGCCGACGAGTACGACGACCGCGACGCCTCGGGGCACTACAGCACGGTGTCGCACTCCCAGCGGGCCATATCGTGCCTGGACGAACGACAACGGCCCACGCCCGCCCGGACGAAGGCGCGGCTGGCCCGGTTCGAGCGGATATCGCCGGTGTTCGGGGACTTCCTGGGCTGGGACACCGCGGGCTGGTGCCACGACTGGCCGGTGCCCGGCCAGTACGACACCCCCGAGGTCGCCGCACCGGGTGCCGCTCCGATCCTGCTGATAGGCAACACCGGCGACCCGGCCACACCGTACGAGGGCGCGCACAGGATGGCCGAGGAGCTGGGCCGGGGTGTCGGCGTCGAACTGACCTGGAAGGGCGAGGGACACGGGGCGTACGGCAGAGGCAGCGACTGCGTCGACTCGACCGTGAACGCCTACCTGCTGAACGGATCGGTACCGAAGGACGGCAAGGTGTGCGGCAGTTGAGGAACCCGCCCGCGGTAGGTGTCTGACTGCGTGACGAAGCCGACGGACAGCAGCGGACAAGCTCGGACGTCTGCGTACCGTCGCAGCAGGTGAAAGGCACACCAGCCGAGGAGGAGGCCGCGCCCACGTTGATTCGGGGAGAAGAGGTCGTTGATGCAAACCCGCCTCATCAGGATCGCCGCAGGGCCTTCTTCATCTCCTCGATCAGTGCCTGTCGATTCTCACGAGCGGCCCGCCAGGCATGGAGGTACTCCGCAGAGTCCGAGTCGTGACCAGCCAGCACCACGTCGTGGAAGTCGAGCACGCTCAGGGTGGCCCGGCCGGCCATGTCGGCCACCGGCCGCTGGGCCATCACTCCAGCTGCTGCTGTGCCCCGTACACACCATGCTCTCCAATGGCGACGTGGCCCTTACCAACACGTTCGGGAGAGGGTTCGGTCCGGGAGAACGCGTCCCGGGCCTGAGCAAGCGCTGTGAGGTACCCCGTGAAGGCGGTGCGCAGCGCCTCGCGATCCCGCTCCGACGTGTCGCGGTTCCACCGGATGTGGTCAGCAACAAGCGTGCTCACTACACCAAGAACCGTGCCCACAGCCGTCGCCACCATCGTCGACCACTGCATGTTCCCCCTTGAAGTTTCAGTGCCTGACTGGTCTCGCGAGGCTGGGCCCGAGGGGGGCCACCGGCATCGGTTGGGCCCACACCCAGAACCCACTACCACCTTTGGTCGCCATCGGACCACGGCGAGAGCTGGAAGCGACAGCCGGGTGGAGGGCGCCGACCGATATCTATCGCTCACCTCAACGACAACAGACAACGGCAGGCCGGATGAGCGTTTTGAGGCATGTCCGGTGCCGGGGCTGTTCCGCTGATATCCAACGCTGACATCAACGACCCCGGATAAGAGCGGCACACAGCGGTCGCGGACGATACCGACGATCGACGCTATGCCCGACCAGGCCGGGCGGAACGAACTCCCAGAGAGGTGGTCGGTCGTACTGCTGGCGATCACACCCTCCGGCCGCGGCGCTGGGATCCAGGAGAGATCGGGCGCCACGGATCGTGCACAGTCGCGCGCAGCGGGCTGTCAGCTCTGTCGCAGTTCGCCTCGTGATGCATCTCCCATACCATCGCGTTCACGGAGTCCCAGTACGCCCTGACAGCCGCGTCATAGAGAGTGCTGGCCTCATCCCCGTCCGCCCCTGTGAGCAGACCCATGTAGATCGCCCGGGAGTTCCTGAAGACAGCCTTGACCGCCTCGGCCACGGGGTTGCCGCCGTCAACGATCATCACGTCACAGGCGCGCGTGAACGGGCCGTAGGCTTCGCGTAGACGCTTAGCGTGCTCCTGTACAGCAGCTTCCTTGTCGGAGCCGGCCGGCATGGATAGGACGCCCGGCAGTTCCCGGTACAACGCGCCCATGCGATGCGCTTGGTCGACTACCCCTATGTACGAGTCTCGGCGTGACTGGGCCAAAGTGTTGGCCCGCTGGGCCGCTGCAGAAGCATGCGCCTGCTCCCTTGCAGCGCGTAGGCTGCCGTGACTTGTCACCCAACTGGCTGCGATAGCTGTGCCCGCGGTAAGGCAGGCCACCCACAGCGTGCTGTCCGGCATATGGCGATTGTGCAGCCCTCGGCAGCCTGCCGTAAGAGCGCGTACGGCAGTCGCAGAAGCGCTGCGGCGCTCACTCTCGGCCCGTCCTGGGGCCGTCCGAGGGCAGCCGGCAACGACAGAAGCCCACGGCCCCTGAGCACGTCAGAGCCGTGGGCTTCCTCAGCCTCGCTGGTCAGCGGAGCCGGTGATCAGTAGACCGGCTTGTCCGGCTCGATCTGGTTGACCCAGCCGATCACGCCGCCGCCGACGTGGACCGCGTCGGAGAAGCCCGCGGACTTCAGGACCGCGAGGACTTCCGCACTGCGGACACCCGTCTTGCAGTGCAGGACGATCTTCTTGTCCTGCGGGAGGCCGCCGAGGGCGGATCCCATGAGGAACTCGTTCTTCGGGATCAGCTTGGCGCCCGGGATGGAGACGATCTCGTACTCGTTCGGCTCGCGGACGTCGATGATCTCGATGTTCTCGCCGTCGTCGATCCACTCCTTGAGCTGCTTGGGAGTGATCGTGGAGTCGGCCGCCGCCGCCTGGGCCTCCTCGGACACGACGCCGCAGAAGGCCTCGTAGTCGATGAGCTCCGTGACGGTCGGGTTCTCACCGCAGACCGCACAGTCGGGGTCCTTGCGGACCTTGACCTGGCGGTACTGCATCTCCAGGGCGTCGTAGATCATCAGGCGGCCGACCAGCGGCTCACCGATGCCGGCGAGGAGCTTGATGGCCTCGTTGACCTGGATGGAGCCGATGGACGCGCACAGCACGCCGAGGACGCCGCCCTCGGCGCAGGAGGGCACCATGCCGGGGGGCGGGGGCTCCGGGTAGAGGCAGCGGTAGCAGGGGCCGTGCTCGGACCAGAAGACGGACGCCTGGCCGTCGAAGCGGTAGATCGAGCCCCACACGTACGGCTTGTTCAGCAGCACGCACGCGTCGTTGACCAGGTAGCGGGTCGCGAAGTTGTCGGTGCCGTCGACGATCAGGTCGTACTGGCTGAAGATGTCCATCACGTTGTCGGCTTCCAGCCGCTCCTCGTGAAGGATCACGTCCACGTACGGGTTGATGCCCTTGACGGTGTCGCGCGCGGACTCCGCCTTGGAGCGGCCGATGTCCGCCTGGCTGTGGATGATCTGGCGCTGCAGGTTCGACTCGTCGACCTCGTCGAACTCCACGATGCCGAGGGTGCCCACGCCCGCGGCGGCCAGGTACATCAGCGCCGGCGAGCCCAGGCCGCCGGCGCCCACACAGAGCACCTTGGCGTTCTTCAGCCGCTTCTGCCCGTCCATGCCCACATCGGGGATGATCAGGTGGCGGGAGTACCTGCGGACCTCGTCTACGGTGAGCTCGGAAGCCGGCTCGACCAGGGGTGGCAGCGACACGGGGACTCCGTTGGTCGGTCGATCACTACAGTTGTTCTCCTGGTAACACTGCCACGGCCTTCTTCATTCCGAGACACCCGTTCCGACAAGCGAGACGATTTCGTCCCAGTAGCCGGGCATCGTCTCCCACGGGTCGGTGCGCCCGCCTCCGTCGGTGCGGTCCGTGAAGTAGATCGTCGCCGCTCCCTGCCAGCGGGCTATCCGCAGCGCCTCGTCCAGATGGGCGCGGGGCACCCCGTGCACGAAGTGGCAGAAGCGGTCCGGCGGGTAGTCGGCGGTCCACTCGGCCACCTGCGACCAGCGGTAGTCGGCCCAGGGGCCCGCGAAGGTCACCAGCTGGTCGGCGTGCTCGGCGTAGCCGGGGTGCGGGTGGCGGCCGTGGCCGAGGACGACGTGGGCGCCGTCGCTGATCGCCCGCAGCGTGGCGACCGCGCGGCGGACCTCGGTGAGCGCGGTGCGCTCGGTGGGGCAGCGGTCCAGCAGGAAGCCGTCGACTCGGTACCAGTCGAGATGGCGGTGGGCGTCGGAGAGCAGGTCGCCGAGGCCACGGGCCCCGTAGGTGAGGTCCAGGTGGCCGAGGACGCGGACGCCCGCCGCGCGCAGCCGGCCCGCGGCCTGCAGACAGTGCGGGTCGGGGCGGGTGCCGGGGCCGGCGGCGACGTCGAGGACGACCCAGTCCAGCGGGGTGCCGGGGCGGGCGAGTTCGTTCCACTGGGCGGGGGCGACGAGCGGGTGGGCGTAGCCCGGCACGCCGAGCGCGGTGCGGACGGCGGTGCCGGTGGTGTCGGAGGTGGTGCTGGTCAGATGCGGCATGCCGCCTCCATCCAGATGTCGGCCAGGGACTCTTCGAGGTTGATGCGCGGGCGCCAGCCGAGCCGGTCCCGGGCGGTGCGCACGTCGGCCTGCTGCCAGCTTCCGCAGCCGTCCGGGTAGGGGTACGCCATCGGGGCCGCGTGCTCGGAGTCGGCGCGGGGGTGACCGATGGCGGTGCGCAGCGGCCCGGGCGGGGCGTCGAGTTCGTGGAGGGCGCCGCCGTACCCGGCGACGCGCGCGAGGACGGCGGCGGCGTCTCTGAGGCGGACGGCGCGGCCGGAGCCGATGTTGATCACGCCCTGTGCGGCGGAGAGCGAGGCGGCGTGCACGGCCCGCGCGACATCGCGTACGTCGATGAAGTCGCGCTGGACGCCGAGACCGCCGAGCTTGAGTTCGCCGTCCCCGGACTGCATGGCGCGGCGCATGGCCTCGGCGAGCCGGCCGAGCGGGGAGCCGGCCGGGGTGCCGGGACCGGCCGGCGAGAAGACGCGCAGGACGACCGCGTCCAGGCCGGAGCCGAGGACCAGTTCGGTCGCGGCGAGCTTGCTGACGCCGTACGGGCCGCCGGGGCGCGGTACGGCGTCCTCGGCCGTGGAGGAGCCGGGCTGGCTCGGGCCGTACTCCGAACCGCAGCCGATCTGCACCAGACGGGCACCGCAGCCGCTGCGCCGCAGCGCCTCGCACACGGTGGCCACGGCGACGGTGTTGTGCCGGGTGAGTTCACGGGCCCCGCCGCGGGTCGCGCCCGCGCAGTTGACGACGACCCCGGGGTGGACCGCGTCGAGGAAGCGGGTGAGGGCGCCGGGGCTGCCGGTGGCGAGGTCGAAGCGGACGTCGGCGTCGTCGCCGCGGCCGAGCGCGGTGAGCTGGACGGCCGGGTCGGCGAGCAGGCGGTCGGCGACGAATCGGCCGATGAACCCGTTGGCTCCGATCAGCAGGACCCTCATCGTGCGGCTCCCGGGGTGTGCGCGCCGGTGGTACCGGCCGTTGCGACGGCTCCTGCGGCGGCACCGGTGGTTCCGGTGGCTTCGCACGCTCCGGGCGCTCCGGATCGGGAGGTGGTCATCTGGTGTTCTCCTTCAGAGGGGTGGTGCGGGTGCCTCCGGCGGTGGGTCGGACCGGTGGGCGCAAGGGTCACTCGGGTGCTCCCGTGGGGGCGTGGGCCGAGGCCCGGGTCAGGGTGCGGCCCGCGTGCCACAGCAGGGCCAGGGCCGCGGTGCCGCAGGCGAGTGCGGGTACGGCGGCTTCGCCCAGGGCGCCGACGAGGGTCTCGACGGGGACCGCCAGGAAGGCGCAGCCGGGCAGCCGGCCGGCCGTCGGCAGCGCGAGGGCCACCGCCTCGGTGACCGCCGCGGCGCCCAGCGTGAGGGCGGGGGCGCGCCGGTGCCGGTGCACGGTGAGCAGGCGGGCGAGCAGCAGGAGGGCGCCCAGGGTGAGGGCCTGCGGGTAGGCCGCCGGCTCGTGCAGGACGCTGCCGCACAGTGCCAGCAGCGCCCCGAGGACGCCCAGGAACAGGACGAACGCGCCGAGCAGCAGCGGTCTCGCGGCGGTCGTGAACTCCGCCAGACCCCGGCTGCCGGCCAGCCTGCGGCGGGCGCCGGCGGCGAGGATCCGGGCGGACCAGGCCGCGGGTGCGCAGGCCAGCAGAAGGGCGAGGGCGGGCGCGGTGGCGGTGGGCCACGGTCCGGTCGGGGCGCCGGTGGGCAGGGCGTCCGGTCCGCCCGTCAGGACGGCGTGGAGGAGGCCGTCACCGGCCAGGGCGTAGCCGAGCAGCCAGAGCGTCCACGCGCGCGGGACGGCCGTGGTGCGCCACGCGCGCGTGGCGGGCGGACCGGCGAGCGGGCCCTGCCGCAGGGCCGCGCGGACGGCGAGGCCGACGACGAGGAGGCCGGCGAGGGCCACCGGCGGGCGGACGTGTCCGTGGGTGAGGCGCAGTCCGGCCACCGTGGCGGCGCCGAGCACGCCGGGGAGGAGGGTGAGCAGCACCCAGCCGACGCGGGCCTGAGGTACGGGCAGGGACCGGGGCGCCGGGCGTGGCTCGGCGTCGCGGGGCACGCGCGCGTACAGCTCCTCGGCGAGCGAGAAGACGTCACGGTGCCGGAAGCGGGCGGCGGTCCGGTCGGTGACTCCGTGTGCCTCCAGCCCCGCGGCGATCTCCAGCGGGTCCACGGCCCGCTCACACAGCTCACGGTGGCGGTGCAGCAGTGCCTTGACGGGGTCGACCGACCTCCGGCGGCTGCCGGGGACACGCTGCCGGTCGGCCGACACGCCCAGCCCGCCCGACCGCGCGTGCCCGCCCGACCGCGCGTCCGTCCCGGCACCGGCACCGGCACCGGCCGGAGCACGGTCGCCCCCCGCGCCCGCGCCCTCGCCCGCGTCCTCGCCGGGGGCGGCGGGGACGGCGGGGA
>NZ_WWJT01000731.1 GCF_009865385.1 Streptomyces sp. SID486
CGACCGCCGCGCGCCCGGCCGTCCTGCCGTCCGAGTCCCGCACCGAACCGACGGCCGCGCGCCCGGCCGTCCTGCGGGCCGCCGGCCCGTCCGCGGCCCGGGCCCGCGGCTCACTCCGGCGACTCGCTCAGCCGTACGGCGAGAGCGGCGATGTCGTCGTCCAGGTGCCCCCGGCTGTAGCGCAGCAGGTCGCGGTGGAGCGCCGAGAGCAGTTCCCGGGGCGGCACCGGGGGCTGTCCGCCCATCCAGGACGCCAGCGGGAAGAACTCGCCGTCGCGGGCGCGGGCCTCGGCGACCCCGTCGGTGTACAGGAGCAGCAGGTCGCCGGGGGCGAAACCGAAGGTGTCGACGCTGTAGTGATCGCCCATCAGCTCCGCGAGGCTGAGCAGCGGCGAGGGCACGGTGGGTTCGAGGACACGGAGCTCCCCGGCGTTGCGCAGCAGCGGCGGGGGATGTCCGCAGTTGAGGATCCCGATCCGGCCGCCCCCGTGCGGGATCTCGACCAGGAGCGCGGTGGCGAAGCGCTCCATCGGCCCCTCGGAAGGGAACGCGGCGTTGTACCGGCTGCTGCTGGCGTCCAGCCGGCGCGCCACCGCGACGAGGTCGGCCTCGCCGTGGGCCGCCTCCCGGAAGGAGTTGACGATCGCCGCCGCCGCCCCCACCGCCGGCAGCCCCTTGCCGCGCACGTCACCGATGAGCAGCCTGATCCCGAACCGGGTGTCGACCACCTCGTAGAAGTCCCCGCCGATACGGGCCTCCGCGGCGGCCGCGAGATACAGCGTCTCGATCTCGACGCCCGCGAACCGGCACGGCATCGGACTGAGCACCACCTGCTGCGCCGCGTCGGCGACGAGCCGCACGTGGAACAGGGTCCGCTCCCGCTGGAGCCGGACATGGCTGCCGTAGGCGGCCGCCACGGTGACCGCGATGATCCCGCCGGCCGTCCACCACGTCCCCAGACCGGGGAACACCATGCTGAGGCCGATCATCAGGAAGAGGCAGACCGTGCCCAGCAGGACGGTGGGCAGCACCGGCCACATCGCGGCGGCGAGGGCCGGCGCCGCCGGCAGCAGGCGGCTGAAGGCCATCTCCGGGGGAGTGGCGTACGCCAGGCTGGCGATGACGACGGTCAGGATCACCGGCGACAGCAGCACCAGCGGCCTCCGGTCGTGGCGACGACGGAGCCGCAGCCGTCCAGACTCGATCACACTTCACAGGGTATCCACGCAAAATGGACATGGCGCTCTGGTCGCTCTACGCCGGTGGCTCTACGCCGGTGGCTCTACGCCGACGGCTCCTGCGGCTCGGGATGCTCGGGATGCACCGTTCCCGTGCTCGGCGCGCCCCGGGGGCCGCTGCCGGCCTCGTCGGTGTCCGGCGCCTGCTCGTCCCGCTCGTCGTCGGGCCCGTCGCCGACCGGGTGCCCCGGTACGACGTCCCACGGATCGTCTCCGGGGCCGGCCTGCTGGTCGGGCAGGTCCCTGGGCACCGGGGTCTCCTCGGGTCCTGACCCGCCACCGGTCTCCTGCTCACGCATGGCCATGGTCTGCCGCGCTCCTTCCTGGCTCTCGCCTGGTTCGTGTGGTGTTCCGTGTTCCCGGAGCCGGCCCGTTCAGCCGACCTTCCGCCCGCGCATCGGCTCGGTCCGCATCCCGCCGCCCTGCCGCAGGCCCTCCAGGAACTCCTGGATCACCTCGGTCGACGTGTGCCGGGGCTGCCAGCCCAGCTCGGTACGCGCCCGGGCGCAGTCCATCAGCGGCAGCCGCAGCACGGCGTCGAACAGGTGCGGAGAGGCCGGAAGCAGGTGCAGCCCCCATGCGGCGGCGATCGCCGAGCGGGCCGCCGAACGCGGCAGTCGGACGGGACGGGAGCCGAACAGCTGGGCGAGCACCCCGGCGTCCAGCGGGGGGTCGGCGGCCAGATTGAAGGCGCCCCGGGCGGTGTCCGAGTGCACCGCGAGCCGGTACGCCTCGGCCGCGTCGTCCGTGTGCAGGGCCTGCACCCGCAGGCCGGGGACGTCCGGCAGGAAGGGCAGCAGCTCGGGGCGGGCCAGCGGACCGGGCAGGAAGCGCCCGCCGAAGATCCGCCGCTGCTCGCTCGCCGACTGCCACTTGAACAGGAACGCCGGGCGCATCCGGACCACCCGCACCTCGGGGTGATCGCGCTCGAACACGTCCAGGGTGCGCTCCAGGTAGGCCTTCTCGCGGCAGTAGGCGGCGTCCGGCCAGCCGTGTGTCGGCCAGGACTCGTCGACCGGCCGGTCCTTCGGCCCCGGCGAGTACGCCCCGACGGAGGAGGCGTGCACCAGCACCGGCACCCGGGCCGCGGCCACCGCCTCGAACACGCGGATGCCGCCGAGCACGTTGGTCCGCCAGGTGGTGGCCGGATCGTGCGTCGGCTGGAACGCCCAGGCCAGGTGGATGACGGCGTCGGCGCCCTCGAACCGCTCGGCGAGGTTCGCCTGGTCCGAGGCGATGTCGACGGCCGACCACTCGGTCTTCTCCGGTGACCATTCGGGCACCCGCCGGGCCAGTCCCCGCACCGACTTGACGTCGGGGTCCTCCGAGAGCAGACGTACCACGCTCGTCCCGACATTGCCGGTGGCTCCCGTCACGACGACCCTGTTGCCCGCTGAGCTGCTCACCTTCGGCTCCTCTCGTCGACACGGCGGAAGCTGCGACGAGCGGCCGGGTACCCGGGCGCCGCAGGGGCACACGCGGCGCCCGGCGCCGTGGACGGCGGCACCCGGGCAGTCGTCGTCCGCCGTGGACGGCGGCACCCGGGCAGTCGTCGTCCGCCGTGGACGGTGGCACCCGGGCAGGCGTCGGCCGCTTTGGGCGGTGGCACCCGGGCAGGCGTCGGCCGGCGTGGACGGTGGCACCCGGGCAGGCGTCGGCCGCTTTGGGCGGCGGCACCCGGACACGGGCGGGCAGTGAAGAGCCCCGGCCGTGACGGGGGATTCACGGCCGGGGCGGTCAGGTGGTGGGTGCGGACGGCGGTCGCCTCTCGGCGAACGGCTCCACAGGGCTTCAGCCGGACGATCGTCCCTGTGGGCAGAAGGTGAGGCCCGGGGACACTGTCCCGTCCACACCCACGGTTGGTTCAACGGGCAACCATGCTGGGGTGTTCCACCGGCGCCCGTGACCTGCGTCACCTCGGGGTCCGCTCAGGCCAGCGGAGTCTCCGCCAGCCGCGCCAGCAGGTCGGACGGGTCGGCGTACACCGCCTCCGCGCCCGCCTCCTCCAGGTCGGCCCGGGGGATCCCGCCGCACAGCACGCCCACGCAGCGCACCCCCGCCTTGCTGCCCGCCCGCATGTCCCACACGGTGTCCCCGACGAACACCGCCCGCGAGGCCGGCACCCCGGCCAGCTCCAGCGCGTGCTCCACGGGCTCGGGGGCCGGCTTGCCCTCCTGTACGTCGTCGGCGCTCGCCGTGTCCGTGATGGCGTCGTCCGCGTCGATCGCCCGGCGCAGCGCGCCCAGCTCGGACCCGCTCGCCGAGGTGGCCAGGACCACCGTCCAGCCGTCCCCGTGCAGCCGCCGCAGCAGTTCCCCGGCGCCCGGCAGGGCGGGGAGCCGGTCGAAGTACTGGCCGTACAGCGCCTTGTGCGCGTCGCTCAGCTCGTCGTCCCGGTCCGGGTCGCGGTCGTCGCCGAGCAGATGGGCGATCAGGTCCGTGGAGCCCAGGCCGATGGCCCGGTGCACGGCGTGCATGGGCACGTCGTGCCCGGCCTGGCGGAACGCCTCCCACCAGGTGACGACGTGGAGGTGGTTGGTGTCGACGAGGGTTCCGTCGACGTCGAAGACGGCGGCGCGGTCCATGCGGGGTCCTTTCCAGGCGCTCGGTACGGGTCGGGTACCACGCGGGGCAGGTCAGGAATCCACCGCACGCGCCGGCACCCGGCCTTCTCGGGTCCAGGCCAGCAGTTCGCCGGCCGACCAGGTGGTCACCACCCGGCCGGGCGGCACCCCGCACTCCTCGGCCCGGGCGCAGCCGAGGATCTGCCAGTCGAGCTGGCCGGGCGCGTGCGCGTCGGTGTCGACCGAGAACAGCACCCCCGCCTCGACCGCCCGGCGCAGCAGCCGCCGGGGCGGGTCCAGCCGCTCCGGCCGGCTGTTGATCTCCACGGCCGTGCCCGCCTCGGCGCACGCGGCGAACACCTCGTCCGCGTCGAACTGCGACTCCGGCCGCCCCCGGCCCGTCACCAGGCGCCCGGTGCAGTGCCCGAGGACGTCCGCGTGCGGATTGCGCACGGCGGCCACCATCCGGCGGGTCATGGACCGGGCGTCCATCCGCAGCTTGGAGTGCACCGACACCACGACCACGTCCAGCCGGTCCAGCAGCTCCGGTTCCTGGTCCAGCGAGCCGTCGTCCAGGATGTCGCACTCGATGCCGGTGAGCAGCCGGAACGGTGCCCAGCGCTTGTTCAGGTCCGCCACCGCCTCCAGTTGCTCGCGCAGCCGCCCGGCCGACAACCCGCGGGCCACGGTCAGCCGGGGCGAGTGGTCGGTGAGCACCGTCCACTCGTGCCCCAGCCCGGCCGCCGCCCGTCCCATCTCCTCGATCGGGCTGCCCCCGTCGGACCAGTCCGAGTGCGTGTGGCAGTCCCCGCGGATCAGGGAGCGCAGCGCGGTTCCGGGGCCGTCCGCGGCGGCCGGCGCGGCGGCCTCGTCCTCCAGCTTGCGCAGGTATCCGGGCGTCTCGCCGGCCAGCGCCTCCCGCACCACCTGCGCGGTCTTCGGTCCGACGCCCTTCAGCGACTCCAGCGTCCCCGCCGCGGCCCGCCCGGCCACCTCGTCCGCGGGCAGCGCGGCGAGCACCCGGGCGGCGGTCCGGAAGGCTTTCACCCGGTAGGTGGGCGCCAGGGCTCGCTCCAGCAGATAGGCGATCCGCTCCAGGGCGGCGACGGGTTCCATGGACACCAGGTTCACACCGGACACCCCGCGGGGGCGCGGGGAACGGCCCGTCCGCCCCGCCACGGCCGCCGCCCCGCACCCCTCGCGGCCCCGGGGCGGGAGCCGTTTGTGCGCCCCGCTCCCGGGTACTGCGATGCCCTGTCCACGTCCAGGTGAAGTCCCGTGAGGAGACGAGCGATGTCCACACCGGCAGGGCGGCGAACGGCGTTGATCACCGGAGCGGACAGCGGCATCGGCCGTGCCACCGCCGTACGCCTGGCCGAGGCGGGCCTGGACATCGGCATCACCTGGCACTCCGACGAGAAGGGTGCCGAGGAGACGGCCGAGGAGGTCCGCGCGCACGGCCGCCGGGCCGCCGTGGCCCATCTGGACCTGACCCGGCTGCCCGGGGCCGCCGACACGGTGGACGCGCTCTGTGCCGAGCTGGGCCGCCTCGACGTCCTGGTCAACAACGCCGGCACGGGCACCATGACCCCGTTCCTGGACCTGACCCTGGCCGACGTGCGCCGGGTCCTGGACGTCGACCTCGTCGGCCCGTTCCTGCTCGGGCAGCGAGCCGCCCGGCAGATGATCCGGCAGGGCGACGGCGGGCGGATCGTCAACGTCACCTCCGTGCACGAGCACCAGCCCCGGGTCGGCGCGGCACCGTACTGCGCGGCCAAGGGCGGACTCGGGCTGCTCACCCAGGTGATGGCCCTGGAACTGGCTGAACACGGCATCACCGTGAACGCGGTCGCGCCGGGGGAGATCGCCACCCCGATGACCGGCCAGGAGGACACCGACGTGCGCACCGAGCGCCGTCCCGGTGTGCCGCTCGGCCGCCCCGGCGATGCCCGGGAGGTCGCGGCGGTGATCGCGTTCCTCGCCGGCCCGGACGCGTCCTACGTCACCGGCGCCTCCTGGAGCGTCGACGGCGGCATGCTGCGGATGGGGCCGCAGGCCGGTTCGCACCTGACCGCCGACGACTGGCGTCGTCCCTGACACGCGGGCCGTCCGCGAGCTGCCGGTACGCCCACCGCGCCCGGGGGGAAGGGGGAGGCCGTCGCGCCCACCCGGGAGGGCATTCGCCCCGCACTCACCCGGGGAGTGACCATCACCCCCGCGCTCAACCGGAGCGGCATTCGCCCCCCGCACTCACCCGGGGAGTGACCATCACCCCCGCGCCCCCCGGAGTGGCATTCGCCCCCCGCGCTCACCCGGCTGGGTGAACACGGGGGCTCCGCCGTCCGGCCGCGCGGGGCAGCGTGGACGGCGCCGTCCTCGATCTCCTGGACGGCGCACGCGGATGAGCCGGGGACCCCTCGTGCGTTCTACGCTGAATCGCATGACCGAACAAGGAGCTCCCTACATCTCCCGGCCGCGGATCCTGGTGCTCGGTGTCTGCCCGGGCAGACACGGCGAACCGCCCTTCCGGATCATGGAGATCGACGGCGAGGTGGTCGGTGAGGCCAGGACCGTCACGGACGTGCTGGAGACCGCCGCCGCCCACGGCATCCCCATCCATGACCTGGACGATCCGGACGTGGTCCGCTTCGTGGGCGGCGACAAGTACACCTGGAAGCTGCACTGAGCCGACGGCTCAGCCGAGCGTCCACTTCTGGTTGGCGCCGCCCGAGCAGGTCCACAACTGCAGCCGGGTGCCGTTGGCCGAGTTGTTCCCGGTGACATCCAGGCACTTGTTCGCCTGCGGGTTGACGATGTCGTGCGCCCCGGAGACGACCCACTTCTGGTTGGGGCCGCCGGTGCAGTCCCACAGCTGCACGGCCGAGCCGTCCGCGGTGCCGTTGCCGACGACGTCCAGGCACTTGCCGAGCGCCCGGAGCGTGCCGTCCGAGCCGACCGTCCACGTCTGCGCACCGGTGCCGTTGCAGTCGTAGAGCTGGACCGCGGTGCCGTTCGCGGGGTTCGCGCCGGCCACGTCCACGCACTTGCCCGCGAGTCCGCGGATCGGCACACCGGCCGCGCTGTCGCTCGTCGTCACCGACACCGAGTCCACCACCAGCGTCTGCGGGAACTGCGTGGAGCCGTCCGGGTCACCGGGCCAGTAACCGCCGACCGCGAGGTTCAGGATCAGGAAGAACGGCTTGTTGAACACCCAGGTCTTCCCGCCGAGGTCGGCGGGTGTGCGCCGCTGGTAGACGTTGCCGTCCACCGACCAGGTGATGGAGTCGGGCGCCCAGTCGACGGCGAAGGTGTGGAAGGCGTCCGCGAAGGCTTGTCCGTTCGGCAGCGAGTAACCGGCGCCTATCCCGCCCGAACCGGAGTAGCCGGGGCCGTGGATGGTGCCGTGCACGGTCGAGGGTTCGAAGCCGACGTTCTCCATCACGTCGATCTCACCCGAGTCCGGCCAGTTGACCGGGGTGCCGAGCATCCAGAAGGCCGGCCACATGCCCTGCCCGCGCGGGATCTTCATCCGCGCCTCGACATGCCCGTACTGGGCGTTGAACTTCCCGGCGGTGTTCAGCCGGGCGGAGGTGTACTGGCAGCTTCCGTACCAGCACTGGTACCCCGCCGGGTTCTCCTTGCGGGCCGTGATCACCAGATGGCCCTGTCCGTCCAGGGCCGCGTTCTTCGTGCCCGACGTGTAGTACTGCCGCTCGTGGTTGTTGACGTTGTCACCGGTCTCCAGCGTCCATTTCGACCCGTCGACCGCCGAGCCGGCGGCACCGTCGAAGGTGTCGGAGAAGGTGGTGACGGCCGTCGCGGCCGGTGCGGCGCTCTGGGCCCGCGCCGGGCCCACGGCGGCGGTGCCGACCAGCGCGGCGGACAGGACGGCGAGGAGACATCTGCGGAGCAGGCGAGGGGAGGCCATGGCTCTCCGTTCCGGTGGGGGGAATTGATGCCCTTGATTTAAGGAGTGAGATAAGAGGGCGTCAATAGTCTGGTACGGACCTGGTGCCGAAGGTCACTCGGCGGCCGGCGCCGGCACCCGCCGGTGCACCCCGCGCCCGAGCCGCCGTCCCAGCAGCAGCCAACCCAGCAGCGCCCCGCTCGTGTTGAGGATGACGTCGTCGATGTCGAAGGCCCGCCCGGTCACCAGCGCGCCCTGCGCCAGCTCCACCATCAGCATCACCAGAGCCGTGAGCGCCAGCACCCGCAGGACCCCGCGGGCGCGCGGGGCGAGCACCGGTACCAGTACGCCGAACGGCACCCCGAGCAGCACGTTGCCGCCGATCTGTTTGACCGTGTCCCGGAACTGCCCCTGCTGGATGTAGGCGTTCAGGGAGCGGCCGGGATGCAGGTTGCTGTGCGTCAGCGGCACCGAGGCGGGCGACGGCTGCAGGGTGATGCGGGCCAGGACCACGGCGAACGCCACCATGAAGGCGAAGGCGACCAGCATGGCCAGCAGCCGGACCGGCAGTGGCAGCGCGTGCCGCGTGACCGGCGCACCGGCCGGCGCCTCCCGCCTGCGGGAGGGCCGCAGAACCGCGGGCAGCCGCGGGGCGCTCCGGGCCGGTGCCGGCCGCTCCCTCTTCGTGGAGGCGCGCAGAACCGCGGGCAGGCGCAGGGCGGTACGGGCCATGGGGTCCTCCTGAACTTCGCCGGGTGGTAGGGCGCTTACCCGGCATCCGGACCGGGATGCCGCCCGTCCCGGGGCGGCGGGCGCGGCGGAACCGGTGCGCCCGCCACCCCGCCACCGCGCGCACGCCCGGGTTGCGGCACCGCGCGTGGCGACCGCAGCGCCCGGGCTCGGCAAGGCGCGTGGCGACCGCAGCACCCGGGCTCGGCACGGCGCGTGGCGACGGCAGCACCCGGGCTCGGCACGGCGCGTGGCGACGGCAGCACCCGGGCTCGGCACGGCGCGTGGCGACGGCAGCACCCGGGCTCGGCACGGCGCGTGGCGAC
>NZ_WWJT01000732.1 GCF_009865385.1 Streptomyces sp. SID486
CGCCGCGTCCCGGCCGGCCGGCACCGCGCGGCTGCTGGCGGCGGCCGGCTGGCTGCCGGTGGTGCTGTGCGGCCGTAACGAGCGGCTGCTGGCGCGCATGTCGCGGGAGCCCGCGGCGGTGGCCCTGGGCTGGGTCGACGACATGCCCGGGCTGCTGGCCGCGTGCCACGCCCTGGTGGACAACGCCGCCGGGCAGACCGCCGTGCAGGCCCTCGCCTCGGGGCTGCCCGTGGTCGGCCACCGTCCGCTGCCCGGTCACGGAGCGGACGGTGTACGGCGGATGGCCGACCTGGGCCTGTCCGCGCTCGCCCCGGACGGCCCCGCGTTGCTGGCCGCCCTGGCCGCGCTCCGGGAGGGCGGCGAGGAGCGCGCGGCCCGGGTGACGCGCGGCCGGGCGCTGTTCCGGTGCGACGCGATGGAGCACCTGGCGCCGGGGTGAGCGGCCGTGTCCGGGCCCGCGTACGGCCGCCGCGGTCACCTGGCGGGGGCTTCCCCCGGGGCGGGCGCCGGGGCCGGGCCGTGTGCGCGCAGCGGCCCCACCTCCAGGCCGGCCCGCCGGCAGTCCCGGACGAGGGCCGGCAGGGCGCCCAGTGCCGCGTGCCAGCAGCCGGGAGCCGAGTAACGGTCGGAGTCGTGCAGCAGGACGGTGCCGCCGCCGCGCAGGTCCGCGGCGACCCGGGCCCGCACCGACTCCGGCGTGGCGTCCGCCGTCCAGTCCCGGCCCCAGGCCGACCACAGCACCGTGCGCAGTCCGGCCCGGCGGGCGGCCCGCCAGCGGCCGGTGGTGAGGATGCCGTACGGCGGGCGGTACCACCGCGGGCGGTGCCCGGTGAGGTCGTGCACCGCGCGGACGGTCCGGGCGATCTCCTCGGCGTCACGGACGAAGGCGGGGTGCCAGGGCCGGTCGTGGCGCCAGCCGTGCACGCCCAGTTCGTGCCCGCGCCGTACGGTCTCGCGGACCACGGCCGGATGGCGCACCACGTGTTCGCCGACGAGGAAGAACGTGGCCTGTACCCCGAGCCCGTCCAGCGCGTCGAGGAAGCGCGGGGTCGACACCGGGTCCGGTCCGTCGTCGAAGGTGAGTGCGATGTGCCGGCGGCGTCCGGTGCCGGCGAGCCCGGGGAACAGCAGGGCCCGCGGGCCCGGCAGCCAGGTGGCCGCCGGGGCGATGTGGGCCGCGGCGGCAGCGGCCGGCAGCAGGAGGGCGGCCGTCCGCCGGGAACCGCCGGGCACGGGGGACATCGGTGACCTACCTCCTCGGGGTGCGCGGGACGGCGGTGGTGGAGCCGGGGGAGTCCGTCGGGTCCGTGGTGTCCCACTCCCCGGCGGCCGAGGACGCGTGGGCCAGGCCGATGCTCCCCGCCCCGATCAGGGCGATGCCGATCACCTCCGGCAGCACGTGCAGCCCCAGGCGGATGGTCTCGTCGAACAGCACCCAGCCGAGGACGACGCTGGTGAGCGCGTCGCCGAGGGTGAGCGCGGGCTGGGAGGCGGTCAGCGATCCGGCCGCGAGCGCCCCCTGGAGCAGCAGGAAGGCCACGAGACCGGCGGCGCCGGTGGCGTACAGCGACCAGTGCGTGAACATCGCCGCGGGGCCGTGCGCCAGCCGCCCCACGGCCTCCTTGAGCAGTGCCGCGGTGGTGGCGAAGGTGACCGCCGAGGCGAGGCCGAGCAACGCCGCCCGGGACGCGCCCCGGACCGGGCGGGCGGCCAGCGCGAGCAGGACCACCGCGGCGAGCGCTCCGCAGCCGCCCGGCAGCCAGGCGCCCGGCCGGGCGGTGGGCCGGCCGGGCGTCGGTGCCGCGGCCAGCAGGAACAGGGCCAGTCCTCCGGCGAGTGCGGCGAACGCCAGCCAGGTGCGGATGTCCGGGCGGCGGCGGAAGACGACACTGCCCACGGCGAGGGTGAACAGCAGCTCGGCGGCGAGCAGGGGCTGCACCAGGGACAGGCTGCCGGTGGCCAGTGCCCCGGCCTGCAGGACGCTGGACAGTGCCAGCAGCCCGGTGCCCAGGAGCCAGGAGGGACGCCGCAGCAGTCCGGCGAGCCGGCGCAGGGCCGACTGCGCCCCGCCGCCCCGGTCCGGTTCCTGCACGGCGGCCCGGCGTTGCAGCACCGAGGCGGACGCGTTGGACAGGGCCGCGAGCAGCGCCAGCACCACGGTGACGACGGTCATGACGCACCCGCCCGCGAGGGACGACGCCCCGCCGGCGCGACCCGGGCCCGACACCCCGTCCCTGCGGTGGTCACGGCCCGGTCACCCGAAACGAGCGGCGAGGCGCCGGTAGAGGCCGGGTGCCGCGCCCCGCAGCCGGGCGGGCAGACGCAGCCAGCCGGGGACGAACACCTCGTCCCTGCCGCGCAGCACGGCGGCGTGCACCGCGTCCGCGACGCGCTCGGCGGGCACGGGCCGCGGCCACGTCCGCGTGTAGGGGATGCCCCGCCGGTCGAAGAAGGGCGTGTCGACCACCCCCGGGACGACATGGCTGACGCCCACCCCGGTGCCCCGCAGCTCGTAGCGCAGGGAGTCGGCGAAGACGCCCAGAGCGGCCTTGGCCGCGGAGTAGACGGCTTCCCCCCGTACGCCCACGCTGCCGGCGAGGGACCCGACGAGCACGACGCGCCCCGAGCCGGCCGCGATCATGTGGGGCAGCACGGCGCGCACCAGGTGCACGGTGGCCAGCAGGTCGACTCCCACGATCTCGTCGATGCGCGCGGCGGGCATGCCGCTGAAGTCCCCGGCCCAGCCCACCCCGGCACCGGCCACGAGCAGGTCCACCCGACCGAGGTGGTCCAGCGTGAGGTCGGCGAGCCGGCGGCCGGCGCCGGGCCGGGTCAGGTCGGCGGGCAGCGCGAGCGCTCCGGCGAGCGCGGCCACCTGCTCCAGTCGAGTGACGTCACGCCCGTTCAGCACCAGCCGCCAGTTCCCCTCGGCGGCCAGTCGGCGCGCCACGGCCGCGCCGATGCCGGAGGAGGCACCCGTCACCAGGGCGGCACCGCCCCGGCCGGTCCGGCCGGTCCGGCCGGGGCCGGTGAGCGGGGCGGCGCGCCGGTTAGGGGCCGGGGCCGGGGCGGGCCGGGTGCCGTTCGGCGGTCCTGGTGGGGAGGGGGCATGGGACATGGTGACGACCTCACTGCGACGGCGTGCACGGGTTCGCGGACTCCGGGGCCGAACCCTCGCGGTGTATCCAGGGCGCCACACACCGAACGTCCGCGCACGGCGGGACCCGCGCCGCCGGGGCCGCGGGCCGCCCCCGGGCCCCCACCGCGGCCCTGACCACCGGCGACCACGGGCGGCCG
>NZ_WWJT01000733.1 GCF_009865385.1 Streptomyces sp. SID486
CCGCCGGCTGCAATCAGCCGGCCACGGGGCGGCGACCGCACCGGCCGGTGCGGTCGGGCATCCGGTCGCGTCCCCGTCCGGACGTGGCGCGACACTCGGCGGTCCCCGGACGGATCCCGGCGCCACCCGGCCAGAACCGTGGCATTCCTTCCGCGTCCCGTGCCCGAACCGGTCATGAGCCGCTACGGTGTGCCCAGCCTCGGCGGCGCTGCCGGATCCGGTACGCGGCCGTGGCCTGCCACAGGTCGGGGGACCGGGTACGAGGGGCGATGGGTGGGGTCGACGGGGACGGGGTCCGCGACCGGTACGTACGGTGCGGACGCCTACAGCGCGCGAAGAAACGTTTCCGACGGGACGGGCATGATCCTGTTGGCGGCCTGCGCGGGGTGGTCGCTGATCACCGCGGCGGTCCATGACGGACGCCCGGAGGGCATGCTGCTGGCCGTGCTCGCCATGGCCGGGGGGTATGCCGCGGGCCGGGTCTCCGGGGCACTGCTGCCGGTGGCCGCGCCCTGCGCCGGTGCGGCGGCCGGACTGGCCACGGCCGCGGCACTGCCCGGCCTCTCCCCCGGCCCCTGGTACACCGCCCCGCTCGGTTGTGCCGGTGCCACGGCCGCCCTGCTGGCGCTGGCCGCCGGGGCCGCGTGCTGCGCCGCCCGGGCGGCGACCACGCCCGGACTGCGGTTCGGGACGGGAGCCCTGGCCTGTGCCACGGTGCCGGCCGGCATCGCACTGGGATCGGTGGCCGGGAGCGTGGCGGGCGCGGCGGTAATGCTGTGCTCACTGGCCGCGGGCTCGGTACGCGCGCGGGGTCCCTGGCTGGCCGGGCTGGCCGGGGCGGCGGGCCTGGCGGCGGTGACGGTCTGGGCGGCCGCGGCCGACGCGCTGCCCGCCGGCCTCGCCAGGGCCCTCGGGGACCGGTTCCCCGCCCAGCGGGTGGCGCAGTGGCAGGACGCGCTGGGGCTGGCGGACCGGAACAGCGCCCTCGGTGTCGGACCCGGCCGCTTCGGCGAGCTGAGCCGGGCCGTGCCGGGGCCCCTGCTGTCCGACGGCAGACCGCACTCGGCACCGCTCCAGCAGGCGGCCGAACAGGGGCTGATCGGGGTGTGCCTGCTGGCCGCGGCGTTCTGCTGGGTCCTGTACGCGCTGTGGCGCAGCTCGCGCCCCACGCCGGTCACCCTCACGGCGGGGGCGGCCCTGACGGCGCTGGCCGTCCTCGCCTCGGTCAGCGACGCGCTGAGCTTCACGGCGGTCACGGCCGGTGCGGGCCTCCTCGCCGGCTGGGCCACGGCCCGGCCGTGGACGGGCGACACCACGCCCTCCGGCCGCTGAGAGAGACGGACACGGCCGGTGCCGGCGGGCCCGGACGGGGCGGCGTATGCGGGCAAGGGTGGCGGGCGTGGACGAGGACGGCGGGCGCGGACGACGGTGGCGCAGGCGGACGACGGCAGCGCGGGCGGACGACGGCGGCGCGGGCGGACGTCGGCGGCGCGAGCGGACGAAGGTAGCGGGCGCGGACGAGGACAGCAGGAGGGGACGACGGCGCGAGCGGACGAGGAGGGCGGGGGCGGACGAGGAGGACGGGGGCGGACCACGGCGGCGCGAGGGGACAAGGGCGGTGGGGGGCGGCAAGGAGGCATGGGCGGACGGGCGGGGTGCCGGACCGCTCCGCCACCGCTCCTGTCAGGACGTGGCAGGGCCGGCCAGCCCTGCCCGCCCGGGCGGGGGCCGGTGCGCTCAGCCCGCCGTCCCCGGGCGGATCGTGCCGAGGCGGTCCTTGATGATCCTTACGGCCGACTCCGCGTTGTCGACGGTGACGGTGAACGTATGGCCGTCCCACAGGCGCAGCACGATGCCCTCGCCACGGCGTACGACGACCGCGGTGCCCTTCTCGGGGCGCCAGCGGTAGCCCCAGCCGCCCCAGTGCCGGGGGGTGACCAGGGCGGTGAAGTCGGCGCCGGCCACGTGGGAGAGCGGGATGCGGCGGCGCGGCAGCCCGACGTGGCCGCAGCGCACCTCGACGCACTCCTTGTCCAGCCTGAGGTCGACGTGCACGAACGCGAGCGTGCCGAAGAGAACGAGCAGGCCGGCCGCGATGCAGCCCACGACGGACATCACCAGCGGGGCGATGCCGGAGGTCCAGGCCGAGTCGACGGCGAGCTCGACGCCGAGCGCCAGGCAGGCGGCGCCGACCAGCGCGAGCAGCCACTGGACCCGGTTGGTGGCGCGTCCCGTCCAGACGTCCGGGCGGGGCCTGTTCTCGGCGTCGGGGTGGTCCCTCATGTTTACGAGGTTACTCAGGTTTCGCCGCGCGGGTAGGGCATGGCGCGGGGTGACTGGCCCGGGCGGAGCACCCCGGCCCCGGTGCCGGAGCCGCCGCGCGCCGGTCAGCGGACGGGGCTGACAGCCTGCAGGTAGCGGCCCTCGGCGTAGGACAGCGCCGTGTCCGGCAGCGTCGCCGTGCGGCCGCTGAGCAGCACCGTGAGGGTGGTGTCGGCGACGGCGGCCGGGGCCGGCTCCGCTCCGATCCGGCGCAGCGCCTGGGCGGCCACCGCGCCCGCGGTGCCGTGCAGGACGAGGCGCGGGCCGGGAGGAGATGGCCGGGCGGCTGCGTGAGGTTGCCGCTGGGGTGGACGCGGTGGCGGGTGTGGTTTCCCTCCTCGCGTTGGCGTCGGGCCGCGATGCGGTCTTCCCGTCGGTGCCCGTGGG
>NZ_WWJT01000734.1 GCF_009865385.1 Streptomyces sp. SID486
GTGGTGGGTGAGGTGGTGGGCGAGTCGGTTGGCGTGTTCGTTGAGTTGTCGGTAGGTGGTCGTGGTGGTGTCGCTGATGACGGCGACGGCGTCGGGGTGGGCGGCGGCCTGTGTCTCGAACAGGCCGGGCAGCGTGGCACCTGCACCGACACCGGTGTCCGTGTCGGTCGCGATGTCGGGGGTGCCGGTGGCGGTGGTGTGGTCGGGTACGGCGAGGAGGGCGGCCCGTTCCTCGTCGGTGAGCAGGTCGATCCGGCCGACCGGCCGTTCCGCGTCGGTGACGACGAGGTCGAGCACGCGGATCAGCCGGTCCAGGAACCCGGCGGCCGTGGCCCGGTCGAAGAGGTCGTCACGGTAGTCCAGGCGCAGGTAGAGCCGGCGCCCGGGAGCGGCGATCAGCGTGAGCGGGTAGTGCGTGGCGTCCCGCCCGCGGCTAAGGTCCGGAGTGATCCGCGGCCCGCCGGTGTCCGGCCGCTCGGCCGGGTCGTCCCAGGGATAGTTCTCGAACACCAGTGAGGTGTCGAACAGCTCCCCCAGCCCGCCCAGTTGCTGGATGCGGGCCAGCCCGAGATGGTGGTGGGCGGTCAGCCGCGACTGTGCGTCCTGCAGCCGTACGACGGCGGTCCGCAGCGACTGCGCCGGATCCAGCGCCACCCGCACCGGCACCATGGTGATGAGCAGGCCCACCATGGCCTCCACCCCGGGCAGCTGCGGATCGCGGCCGGCGACCACGGCCCCGAACACCACGTCGTCCTGTCCCGTGCGCCGGCTCAGCACCAGCCCCCAGGCGGCCTGCAGCACGGTGTTCAGCGTCACGCCCTCGCGGCGCGCCCAGTCGGCGACGGCGGCCGTGCGGTCCTCGTCCAGCTCGACGGTGATCCGCTCCGGCATCAGCCCGGGCCGCCCCGGGTCCACCGCGGTGAGCAGGGTCGGCTGCTCCAGGCCCGACAGCGCCTGGCGCCACGCCGCCTCCGCCGCAGGCCGGTCCTGCCGCGCGAGCCAGCCCAGGTACTGCCGGTAGGGGGTCACCCGGGGAAGCGCGGTGGCATCGCCCCGGCTGTCGTACAGTGCCCCCAGCTCACGGACGAGCAGCGGTGTCGACCAGCCGTCGAGCAAGATGTGATGCGTGGTCAGCACCAGGCGGTGGTGCCCGGCCGACATCCGTACCAGCAGGAAGCGCAGCAGCGGCGGCTCGGAGAGGTCGAACCGGCGGCCGTGCTCCTTCGCCGCCAGCCGGGCCAGCTCCGCGTCGGCCTCCGCACGGGGCAGCGCCGAGAGGTCGGACTCCTCCCACGGCACGGTCACCTGACGCCTGATCAGCTGCACCGTCCCGCCCGAGTCCACCTGCCGGAAACCGGCGCGCAGGTTCGGATGCCGCTCGACGAGGGCGTCGACGGCCGTCCGCAGCCGCGCCGTGTCGAGGGCGCCCTCCACGTCGAAGACATGCTGCACCGCGTAGACGTCCGCGCCGTCCTGCTCGTACTGGGAATGGAACAGCAGACCTTCCTGCATCGGAGAGAGGGGCAGGATGTCTTCGAGGCCCGACGACGTCATTTCTGAATCCTCCACGCGGCTTCAAGCTGCTCGATGTCGTGCTGGCTGAGCTCGGTCAGGGGGAAGTCCGAGGGCGTGTGGCCGCCCGTACCGGACCGGTCGCCGTGCCGGACCAGGCCCCGGATCGCCTGGAACCACCGCTCGGCGAGAACACGCACGTGCGTCTCGGACCACAGCCCCGGCGCCCACGTCCACACGGCCTCCAGGCACGGCCCGTCCGGCGCGTCACGGACCATGGAGTTGACCTCCAGCCCGTGTGCCAGGGCGGTGGCCGGATCGGCGCCGCTCAGCAGGCCGGTCTCCGCGGCCACCGTCCACCCGGGGCGGCCGGGCGCCACCGCGGTCCCCGCGGCCGGGAACCGGCCCAGGTAGTTGAACCCCAGCTGGGGCAC
The DNA here is from genome assembly GCF_009865385.1 of Streptomyces sp. SID486. Taxonomy (GTDB): domain Bacteria; phylum Actinomycetota; class Actinomycetes; order Streptomycetales; family Streptomycetaceae; genus Streptomyces. Next base: position 1,947 of record NZ_WWJT01000734.1, read on the forward strand.
GCGGAGCGCGGCCAACCGCCGGCCGGTCTCCGGATTGAGGTGGCGCAGCAGACCGAAGCCCATGCCGTGGTCGGGCAGCGCCCGCAGCTGCTCCTTCACCCGCTTCAGCGCCTGCCCGAGCGCCGGCCCGCCCTCGACGACCTCGGTCCAGACGAGCGGACCCGGATCGACGCGCACGGGATACAGCGAGGTGAACCAGCCCACGGTGCGGGACAGGTCCACGCCCGCCACGATCTCCTCACGCCCGTGCCCCTCCACGTCCACCAGCAGCGCCGTGGACCGCCCGGTGCCGCGCTCCCTGCACCACTCGGCGACCGCCAGCGCGAGCGCGGTCAGCAGCACGTCGTTCACGCCCGCGTGGAAGGCCGCCGGCACCGTGGTCAGCAGTGGGCCCGTGACCTCGGGTGGAAGGGACAGGGTGCACTCCCGTGCCCGGCCCACGGTGTCCCGTACGGGGTCCAGCCGGCCGGCGGTCAGCGGCGGGTCGGCCGCGGCGAGCAGCTCGGTCCACAGCGTCGCCTCCGCCGCGCGGGCCGGCCGGCGGGCCTCCGCCGCCAGCAGTCGTGACCAGCGGCGCAGCGAGGTGCCCACCGGTTCGAGCCGCGCCGGGCGGCCCGCCACCGCCCCCTCCCAGGCGGCGACGAGATCGGGCAGGAGGATCCGCCAGGACACCCCGTCGACCACCAGATGGTTCACGACGAGCAGCAGCCTGCCGGAGCGAGCGGGCCCCGCGTCGAACCACACCACCCCCAGCAGCGGGCCCCGGTCGGCCGACAGACGGGCGACCTCCGCCTCCACCCGCGCGCGGACCAGGGCCTCGTCCACCCCCGCACTGCCGACGTCGACCCGGCGCACCAGCTCCGTGGCCGGCACCGAGCCCACCGGTGCGACCTCCCACGACCACGCCCCGCCGCCGTCGCCGCCGTCGCCGTCGTCCCCGTCGTCCGCCCCGCCCTTCGTCCGGGTCAGCCGCAGGGCGCCATGGTGGTCCACGAGCGTCTGCACGGCCGTGACGAGATGGTCCTCACCCAGGGCGGCCGGCACCTCCAGGAGCATCGCCTGGTGGAACGCGTCCACCTCGCCGCCGCGTGCCTCGAACCACCGCATGATCGGGGTGGGCACCACCGCCCCCACACCCGGGTCGTCGGCGTCCGGGACCGACCCGGCCAGCTCCTCGGCGACCCCGGCGAGCCCGGCCACCGTCCGCTGCTCGAAGATGTCCCGGACCGCGAACCCGATGCCCGCCGCACGTGCCAGGCTGACCAGGCGGATCGAGACGATGCTGTCCCCGCCGAGCGTGAAGAAGTCGTCGTCCGGCGCGACCCGGTCCACTCCCAGTGCCTGCGCGAACAACTCCACCAGCAACCGCTCGCGGGCGGTACGCGGCTCCCGTCCCGCCCCGGCCGCCCGCTCGGCCGTGACCGGCTCCGGCAGCGCGGCCCGGTCGAGCTTGCCGTTGGCCGTCAGCGGCAGCCGGTCCAGGGTGACGAACGCCGACGGCACCATGTACTCCGGCAGCCGCCGCCGCGTGAACTCACCCAGCTCCTCCGGGGATACGGCGGTGTGCGCGACGACGTAGGCGACGAGCCGGGCGCGGTCGCCGAGGGTGATGACCGCTGCTTGGGTGATGTGGGGGTGGTCGGTGAGGGTTTGTTCGATCTCGCCGGGTTCGATGCGGAAGCCGCGGA
>NZ_WWJT01000735.1 GCF_009865385.1 Streptomyces sp. SID486
AACGGCCTTCGCGCCAGTGGTCCGCGGCGGCGTACAGCCGGATCGCGCCGATCAGGTCGCCGAGCCGGGCGAGCAGTCCGGCCGCCGCGTCCACCAGACCGGCCGTGACCGACTCGGCGCACTGGTGCGCCACGGCCTCCCGCAGGGCGTCCGCCAGGATCGGCACTCCGTGCGCCGGGCCCGACTCGTCGGCCGCGAGGAGCCCCTCGACCGTCCGCTGGAGCGCCACGAACTGCGGGGGCGGGCTGCCGTCCCCGACCACCGCGCGGGTCGTCTCGTACAGTGCGCGGGCATGAGCGGTCCGGCCCTCGGTCCGCCCGTCCGCCCGCCCGTCGTACAGGATGATGAGGGCGCGCAGCAGCAGCACGAAGGCCCGTGACTCCGGTACGGCGTGCCGGTCGGCGACCGTCTCCGCCTCGTCCAGGGTGGCCAGCGCGGTGTCCCGGTCGCCGCTGCGGTAGGCGATCTCGGCGAGCCGGGCGAGCAGGAACGGCGCCTCGGCGCTCGCGCCCACCTCGTAGGCGAGGCGCAGCGCCTCGTCGTACTCGGCGCGCGCCTCGTCGAACCGGCCGCGGGCCATGGCCGCCTCGCCGGCCGCGCTGCACACCTGTGCCCGCATCCAGCGGTCGCCGACGCGGCGGCTGAGTCCGCGCAGCTCGGCCAGGTCCTCGTCCACGCCCTGGAGGTTGCCGGGTGAGTCGACGGTCACGTGGGCGCGGTACATGAGGGCGACCGCGGTCTCCCAGTCACCGCCGTACAGACGGGCGTTGGCGACGGTCTTGCTCAGGTGCGGGCGGATGTCGACCGGACCGCCGAGGTAGTAGGCGGTCAGTGGCCAGACGATCCCCGGCAGCCGGGCCGCCCGGGGGCCGCCGCGCTCGTACGCGTCGCGCACGCGCGCGATGTACTCCGGTGCCCGTTCGTCGGCGGCGAGGCTGTCGGTACTCGTCTCTGAGGTCAGGAACAGGTCGAGCATGCGCAGGTCCATCCGCATCTCGGCCAGCGGATGCCTGTCCTGGCCACCGGGATCGGCGAGCAGGGCCCCCACCGGGTCGGCGGCGTCCACAGCGGCAGCCAGACCGGCGGCGGACTGGTCGGCGGCGGACCGGCCGGCGGCGGACCGGCCGGTGAGTGCCGGGCTGGTGGCTGCCGGGCTGGTGAGTGCCGGGCTGGTCGGTGCCGGGGCCGTGGGTGCCGGGCTGGTCGGTGCCGGGGCCGTGGGTGCCGGGGCCGCGTCCGGGGCCGGGGGCGCGTCCGGGGCCGGGGGCGTATGGGGGGCCGGAGTCGCATGGGCCGGGGACGTGTGGGGTACCGGGGCCGCGTCCGGGGCCGTGGACGTATGCCGGGCCGGGGTCGCATGCGGGGCCGCGTCCCGGGTCGGGGTGGCGGCGGACAGGATGTCCAGGGCGGTGCCCAGGCGGAGCACCAGCCGTACCCAGGTGACCGCCTCCTGGCGGTGGTTGCGCAGCCAGCAGAACCAGCCGACGGCCAGGACGACGGCGCCCGCCTCCGCCTCGTCGCCCGCGCGGACCGCTCGGTCCAGGGCCGCGCGGATGTTGTCCAGCTCCGTCTCCAGGCGGGAGAACCAGGGGAGCTGGGCGGCCGACCGCAGCTGCGGCTCGGCCTCCTCGACCAGCGAACGGACCCACGCGCGGTGGCGCCGCTCGGCCGCGGCGCGCAGTCCGGGGAGTTCGGCCGCGCGCTCGGTGGCGTACTCGTGGATGGTCTCCAGCATGCGGTAGCGCATGCCGCTGCCCGTGTCCGTGCCGGTCGTGCCCTCGTCGTGCGGGGCGGCCACCACGAGGGACTTGTCGACCAGTGCGCCGATCAGGTCAGCCGCGGGGCCGGTGCACACGGCCTCGGCCGCCGCGAGGTCCCAGCCGCCGGCGAACACGGACGCCTCGCACAGCACCGTCCGCTCCCGCTCGTCGAGCAGGTCCCAGGACCAGTCGACGACCGCGCGCAGGGTCTGCTGGCGGGGCAGGACCGTGCGGCTTCCGGAGGTCAGCAGGCGGAAGCGGTCGTCGAGGCGGTCGGCGATCTGCCGGGGGGTCAGCAGCCTGAGCCGGGCCGCGGCCAGTTCGATGGCGAGCGGCAGCCCGTCCAGGCGGCGGCAGATCTCCGCCACGGCCGCGGTGTCGCCGAGCAGCGCGTCCGCGTCGGGACGGACGGCACGCGCGCGGTCGGCGAAGAGGCGGTGGGCCTGCTCGGGGACGAGGGGCTCGACCGGGCGCACCGACTCGCCGGGGACACCCAGTGGTTCACGGCTGGTCGCGAGGATCGTCAGCCCGGGGCAGCGGGTGAGGAGGGTCTCGGCGAGGGCGGCCACCGCGCCGATGACGTGTTCGCAGTTGTCGAGGATCAGGAGCCGGCTGCGCGTGGCGCAGTACTCGACCAGCTGGGCCGTGGGGTCGGCCTGCGGGGTCGCCAGCTCGTTGGTCAGGAGCACGGTCTCGCGCAGACCGAGCGCACTGACCACCGCGCCGGGAACGGCCTCCGGCCGGTCGAGCGGGGCCAGCTCGACCAGCCAGGCCGAGGGGAGCGCCGCGGCGGCCTCCTCGGCGAGGCGGGTCTTTCCCGAGCCGCCCGGTCCGGTGAGCGTGACCAGCCGGGCCCGGTGCACATCGGAACGGATGGCCTCGAGTTCCGGTTCCCGTCCGACGAAAGAGGTCAGACGGGGGCGGAGATTCCCGGTTCTCCCGGTGCGCTGGGGCGGTCCCTGTGCCGGTGCCGGTGCTGTTGCCGGTTCCGCCGGGGGTCCGGGGCGCGCGGGGCCCTGCGGGGTCAGCAACGCCGTGTGCAGCGCCTGGAGTTCCGGGCCGGGGTCGGTGCCGAGGCTGTCGGCGAGCGTGCGGCGGACGGACTCGTAGGCGGCGAGGGCGTCGGCCGGGCGGCCCGTGTCGCGCAGGGCGCGGACGAGGAGGACGTGCAGCGGTTCGTCGTACGGGTGAGCGGTGGTCAGTTCGCGCAGTTCCGGCAGGACCTCCTGGGCGCGGCCGAGGTCCAGGGCGGCGGCGGCGCGGGCGCGGGCCGCCTCCAGGCGCAGGGCCTCGGGGCGGGTGGCCACGGTCCGGTCGGGGAGGTCGGCGAGGGCCGGGCCGTACCAGAGGGAGAGGGCGCGGGTGAGGGCGTGGTGGGCGGTGGCCGGGTCGCCGGTGGCGAGGGCGGCGGTGCCGGTGCGGGTGAGCCGTTCGAAGACGTGGAGGTCCACGTCCTCCTCGGTGGCTTCGAGGCGGTAGCCGCCCGGGGCGGAGGTGACGGCGGACCTGCCGAGGGTACGGCGGAGGCGGCCGACGAGGGCCTGGAGGGCGGCGGGGGCGTCCTGGGGCGGGTCGTCCGCCCAGATCTCGGCGATGAGGGTGCCGGGGGTGGTGGTGCGGCCGGGGCGGAGGGCCAGGGCGGCGAGGAGCGTACGGAGGCGTGGGCCGCCGACGGGCAGGGGGGTGCCCTGGTCGTCCGCTGCCTGGGTCACGCCCAGGATCCTGTACCGCATCGGATCATTGTCGCGGGGACGGAGGGAGGGAGGCACGGGGTTTAGGCCCGCGTGCCGACGGCGACCCCACCCGCGGCTCGGCCCCCGGCAGGAATCCAGGCCCGCCAGCCGGCAGCAACCCCCACCCGCGGCCAAACCCCCGGCACGAGTCCAGACCCGCGTACGGCAGCGGCCCCCACCCGCGGCTCGACCCCCGGCGGAGGTGTAGGCCCGCCTGCCGACGGCGACCCCACCCGCGGCTCGACCCCCGGCGGAGGTGTAGGCCCGCCTGCCGACGGCGACCCCACCCGCGGCCAGACCCCCGGCAGGAATCCAGGCCCGCGTGCAGACAGCGGCCCCCGCCCGCGGCTCGACCCCCGGCGGAGGTGTAGGCCCGCGTGCCGACGGCGACCCCCACCCCCGGCCAGACCCCCGGCAGGGGCCCGAACCCGCCAGCCGGCGGCAGCCCCCGCCCGCGGCTAGACCCCCGGCGTGAGCGCGCTCCTCCTCGGCTGGATGCCGGAGGGGACCGCCCGGGAGCGGCCGGGGGTTCCGGTCCAGCACGTGCCCCGGCGGGACAGGAGGCGGCGCAGCCAGAGTTCGAGGGAGACGAGGTCGGCAAGTCCGTCCAGGGGGAGGGGCTCGCCGGCCGCGGCGGACCGCACGGCCTTGCGGACGACGCGGGCCTCCACCAGGCCGGCGTCGGCCAGCAGGGGCGTGGCGAAGAGGTCCAGGACGGGGTCGGCGGCCAGGCGCAGGCCCGCGCGCGCGGCCGCCGCCGACGAGCCGTGGGAGGGGGCGCCCCAGCCGGGCGGGAGCTCGGTGACGCCGGCGCCCTCCAGGACCGTGCGCAGGACGGCGGCGCGGGCGCCGGGCTGGACGCGCAGGGCCTCGGGGAGGTCGCGGCAGGCGCGGACGACCTGGTTGTCGAGGAACGGCGCGTGCAGGCGCTGGGAGCGGATCTCCGCGGCCTGTTCCAGGACGCGGAGGTCGGCGGCGTGCCGCGCGAGTGCCGCCCGCGCGCGGTAGTCGCCGGGTCGCTGCACGCCGGTGCCGGAGCGCTCGGCCTGCGCCTGGAGCAGAACCGATACTTCAGCCAGTGCCTCCCCCGTCAGCCAGCGGGCGGCCGGCCCGGGCCGGGCCCAGGTCAGGGCGGCGAGGGACGCGCCGACGGCCCCCTTCGGCTCGTCGAAGCGGCGCCGCATCAGCCGCTCGGCCAGTGCCTCCAGGCCGGTCCGGTAGGGGGTGCGGGCCAGGCGCCGGGCCGCGCCGTACACGCGCGCGGGGACCATCACCGAGCCGTCGGCGCGGGCGAGCGCGGCGACCGGCCGGACCAGGTGGCGCCGCCGGCGGTCCACCAGGAGGTCGGCGAGCCGCGCGGGGTGGGCGTCCAGGACCTGGCGGGCGCCGTACCCGGTGAAGTGGTCGGCGCTCCCCGCAGCGAGCCGCGCCCGGTGCCGGGCCGCCTGGACCAGTGAGGGGCCCGGTTCGTCGGTCAGGGGGCCGTCGAGGTCGGCGTACGGCAGGACCTCCTCGCCGCCGGTGACCACGACGTGGTGCAGGCGGGGGCCCGCGGCCAGGGCTCCGGCGCGTTCGAGTTCCGCCTCACGGCCGGCGACGGCCAGGTCGTTGAAGGTGACGGCCAGCAGACGCTCGCCGGCGCCCGTGCCGTGGCCGAGGAGCGTGCCGGGTCTGCCGGGGAGCCCGGCCGCCAGCAGCGCGAGGGTGCCGGAGGCGGGCCCGCCCGACAGGTCGGCGCCGATGCCGGGGACCGGCATCCCGCGGGCGGCCCGCCGCTCGGCCGGGCCCATGCCGGGCACCGGCCCGGGGTCCAGGTCG
>NZ_WWJT01000736.1 GCF_009865385.1 Streptomyces sp. SID486
CCGGACCGGTGACCGGAACCGGCGGCGGGGCCACCGTACGGCTGCGGGACGGCGGCCCCGAGGAGCCGCCGCGGTACGCGCCCGAGTGGCTGCAACTGCGCGAGAGCGCCGACGCGGCGGCCCGCGCGCGGGAACTGCTCGACCCGCTGCGCGTCCGGCTGTCCGGCGACCCGGGCCGCGACCGCGGCCGGGCCGTGCACGACCTGGGCTGCGGCACCGGCTCCATGGGCCGCTGGCTCGCGCCCCGCCTGGACGGCGCCCAGCACTGGGTCCTGCACGACCGCGACCCCTACCTGCTGCACTTCGCCGCCGCCTCCCCGCGCGCCGCCGCCGACGGCAGCCGCGTCACGGTCGAGACCCGGCGCGGTGACGTCTCCCGGCTCACCCCGGACGCGCTGACCGGGGCGTCCCTGGTGACCGCGTCCGCACTGCTCGACGTCCTCACCCGCGAGCAGATCGAGGCCCTGGCGGACGCGTGCACAGGGGCCGGCTGCCCGGCCCTGCTGACCCTCTCCGTCGCGGGGCGGGTCGAAATCGGCCCCGGGGATCCGCTGGACGCCGAGATCGCCGAGGCGTTCAACGCCCACCAGCGGCGCGACGGACTCCTCGGCCCCGACGCCGTCACCGTGGCCTGCGAGGCGTTCTCCGCACGCGGGGCGACGGTCCGGCTGCACCCGAGCCCGTGGCGGCTCGGGCCCGAGGAGGCCGCGCTGACCGAGCAGTGGCTGCGCGGCTGGGTGGGCGCGGCCGTCGAGCAGCGGCCGGAACTGCGCGGTCCCGCCGAGCCGTACCTGAAGGCACGGCTCGCCGCCTGCGCCGCCGGCACGCTGCGGGTCACCGTCCACCACACCGACCTGCTGGCGCTGCCCCGGCCGACAGGCGAGGCCGCGTGAGCACGCGGGGGGCGCCGGGTGCGACCAGGGCGACCCCGGCGGCCGACACCGGCGCCCCCGCGCCTGCGGCACCG
>NZ_WWJT01000737.1 GCF_009865385.1 Streptomyces sp. SID486
CGGCACCAACGCCCACGTCATCCTCGAACAGGCGCCCGCCGACCCGGCACCGGCCGAGGCCGGGGACGACCGGCCCGCACGGGACGGCGCCTGGCTGCCCTGGATCGTCTCGGGCCGTACCCGCCGGGCCCTCGCCGGACAGATCGCCGGCCTGCGCGGCCACGTCGACGCGCACCCCGCCGCCCGTCCGGCCGACCTGGGGCTGTCGCTGGCCACCACCCGCGCCCGGTTCGCCCACCGCGCCGTCGCGGTCGGCCGGGACAGCGCCGAACTGCTCACCGGACTCGCCGCCGCCGCCCCGCTCACCGGGGCGGGCGGCACGACGGCCTTCCTCTTCACCGGCCAGGGAGCGCAGCGGCCCGGCATGGGCCGCGCCCTGCACCGGGCCTTCCCGGCCTACGCCGAGGCCTTCGACGCGGTGTGCGCCCTCGCCGACCAGGGCCTGGACAGGCCGCTCGCCGAGGTGATCGACACCGACGCCGGGCTGCTGAACCGTACCGACTACGCGCAGATCGCCCTCTTCGCCACCGAAGTGGCCCTGTACCGCCTCCTGGAGTCGTGGGGCGTCGTCCCCGACCACGTCGCCGGACACTCCGTCGGCGAACTGGCCGCCGCCCATGTCGCCGGGGTGCTGTCGCTGCCCGACGCCGTCCGGCTCGTGCTCGCCCGCGGCACCCTGATGGCGGCACTGCCCGCGGGCGGCGCCATGGCGGCGCTGCGCGCCACCGAGGACGAGGTCGCCCCCCACCTGGACGAGCGGGTGGGCATCGCCGCCGTCAACGGCCCCCGCTCCGTGGTGATCTCCGGTGCCGGGGACGCCGTGGACGCCCTCGCGGCCCGCTTCGGCCAGGGCAAGCGGCTGGCGGTCTCGCACGCCTTCCACTCGCCGCTGATGGA
>NZ_WWJT01000738.1 GCF_009865385.1 Streptomyces sp. SID486
CGTGCCCGGGGTCGCGGACCCCGTGAGCCCGCCCCCGCCTCCTGCCTCGGCCCGCTTCCCCGACGCACCCCCGAGCACCGGCCCCGGGCTCCGCCCCGGCGGACAGCCCGGCCGCCCGGCGACCGCGGTTCGCCCGGCGACCCCCTTCGGCCCGACGACCCTCACCCACGGGCCCAGCCCGGTGGCGCAGGCCGCCCCGCCGGAGACGCCCTCCGAGACGACGGCGCGGCTGCGGCCGATCCGCTCCACATCGCCGACACCGCCGACATCGCCGACGCCGCCCACCTCGCCGACATCGCCGGCGTCGCCCCTACCAGCGTCGCCCGCGCCGCCGACGTCGCCGACGTCGCCCACATCGTCGTCCTCGTCGCCGTTGTCGTCGTTCCCGTCGTCATCCTCAGGTTTCGTCCCCGGGTACGGCGGCGCCGGCCACGCGTCGGCCGTCGTCGGCCGGCCCCGTGCCGGTTCCGTCCCGGCCGGTCCCGCTCCGGCCGGGGCCGGGCAGGTCGGGACCGGGCAGGTCGTGTCCGTGCCCGCC
>NZ_WWJT01000739.1 GCF_009865385.1 Streptomyces sp. SID486
GCCCCCCGCCCACGGCCGGGTGGACGGGGGCCCCGCCCACGGCCGGGCGGACGGGCTGGGTGCGGGTCACGCCGAGGCGCAGGCGTACCTCATGGCGGTGTACGCGGAGGTGTCGGGCATCCCCGTCGAACGGCTCGACCCGCACGCCCCGCTGGAGCAGTACGGCGTGTCCTCCTACCAGGTCGCGCAGTTGGCCGCGCGTATGACCGCGGAGCTGGGCGAGCGGATCCCCGGCACCCTGTTCTTCGCGCACCGGACCCTGGCGGCGGTGGCGGGGGAACTGGCCCGGACGGCCGGTTCGCGCCTGCCCACGGCACCGGCGGCCCCTGCGGTAGCTGCCGCACCGGCGGCCCCTGCGGTAGCTGCCGCACCGGCGGCTCTTGCGGCTCCTGCGGCTCCTACGGCACCGGCGGCTCCTACGGCACCGGTAGCCCCTGCGGAAGCGGCGGCCGTTCCGGCGGGGGAACCCGTTCCGGCCGGGGAACCCGTTCCGCAGGCCCGGGGACGGAAGGGCGAGCCCGTCGCGATCGTCGGCATCGCGGGCCGCTACCCGCGCTCGGAGGGGCTCGATGCCTTCTGGCAGCATCTGCTCGACGGCGACGACCTGATCTCCGAGCCGCCCGGACGACGCAGCCTCGCGGGCCCGGAGCAGGGGGCGATGGCGGGTGGGTACCTGGACGACGTCGCGGGCTTCGACCCGCTGTTCTTCGGCATCACCCCGCGTGACGCGGCCGTACTGGACCCGCAGGAGCGGCTGTTCCTGCAGACGGCGTGGCACACGCTGGAGGACGCGGGGTACAGCCGCTCGCGGCTGCGGGAACGGCACGGCGGCCGGGTCGGCGTCTTCGTCGGCTCGATGTACAACGAATACCCGTTCCTCGGGCTCGCAGGGCCCCGGCCGACCGGCTCCGCCCTCGCCGGGATCGCCAACCGCGTCTCCTACTTCCTCGACCTCAACGGGCCGAGCATGACCGTGGACACGATGTGCTCCTCCTCCCTGACCGCTGTCCATCTCGCGGTCGCCGCGCTGCGCCTCGGGGAGTGCGAGGCGGCACTGGTGGGCGGGGTCAACCTCTCGCTCCACCCCAACAAGTTCGCCACGCTGCGGGCTCTGCGCATGGCGTCGTCGGACCACCGGTGCCGCAGTTTCGGCGCCGGCGGCGACGGGTTCGTACCCGGTGAGGGCGTCGGGGCCGTCCTGCTCAAACCGCTCGCCCGGGCCGTCGCCGACGGGGACCGGGTGCACGCCGTGGTGCTCGGCACGGCCGTCAACCATGACGGGAAGACCAACGGCTACACCGTGCCCAACCCGGTGGCGCAGGCGGAGACGATCGCTCAGGCGATGGCCGACGCGGGCGTGAGCCCCGGGGACATCGGCTACCTGGAGGCACACGGGACCGGCACCGCGCTCGGTGACCCCATCGAACTCGACGGGCTGACCCGGGCCTTCTCCTGTGTGCCGGCCGCCCCGGGGCACTGGCCGATCGGTTCGGTCAAGTCCGGCACCGGTCATCTGGAGGCCGCCGCGGGCATGGCCGGACTCACCAAGGTGGTGCTCCAGTTCCGGCACGACACCCTGGTCCCCTCGCTGCACGCGGAGCGGCTCAATCCGCACGTCGACTGGGACCGCAGCCCCTTCCGGGTCCAGCGCGAGGCGGCCCCGTGGCCGGCGCACCTGCCGCGCCGGGCCGGCATCAGCTCCTTCGGCGCGGGCGGCACCAACGCCCACATCGTCGTGGAGGCGCCGCCGCCCCTTTCCGCGCGGGAGGTTCCCGATGGGCCGCAGACGGTGGTGATCTCCGCGCGTACCGAGGAACGCCTGCGCCGGCTCGTGGAGGACTGGCTGCGGCTGCTCCGGCAGCGGCCCGCGCAGCTCGCCGACCTGGCGCACACCTCCAGAGTGGGCCGGGAGGCGCTGCGCGAGCGGCTGGCCACCGTGGTGGACAGCCGCGAGGAACTGGTCCGGAACCTGGAACGCTTCCTGGCGGGCGATCTCGCCGCGGTGCACCGGGGGACGGCGCGGCAGGCCCGTGGGCCCGAGGCGGATCCGCTTCAGCCCCTTGACCGGATCGCCGCGCAGTGGGCGGCGGGCGGCCGCGTCGACTGGGCCCGTGTGCACCCGGAACCGGGCCGCGTCGTGGACCTGCCCGCCTA
>NZ_WWJT01000740.1 GCF_009865385.1 Streptomyces sp. SID486
GTGGCCCGGACGGCCGACCCGCCGACACCGGCCCAGGCGGCCGCGACGCCCGCCCCGGTGCCACCCGCCGGTCAGGCGGCCGCGACGCCCGTCCCGGTGCCACCTGCTGGCCAGGCGGCCTCGACGCCCGTCCCGGCAGTGCCGACCGCTCAGACACCTGTGGAGTCCGCCTCGGTGTCCCCGGCTGCTCAGACGGCCACGGTGCCCGCCCCAGCAGCGTCGACCCCTCAGACCCCTCAAGTCCCTCAGACCGCCACCCCGGCAGCTCCGACCACCCCGGCGGCTCCGACCACCCCGGCGGCTCCGACCACCCCGGCGGCTTCCTCGGGCGCGGCCTCCGTCCCGCCCTTCGGGGCGTTTCTCGACTCCGGCCCCAGTGGGGTCGCGCGCATGAGCGAGCTGAGCCGCTGGCTGGGCGGGACCGAGCTGAAGGTCGCCCACACCTACCTGCCGGGCGGCCGCTGGGAGGACATCGAGGGCTCGCCCGGCTTCCTGGACGCGTGGGCGAAGTGGCGCCGCGACAAGGCGGACCGGATGCTCGTCCTGAACGTCCCGATGCAGGAACGCAACGAGGAGGACGTCCCGGACGCCCAGGTGCGGGTGCTGCTGCGGCAGGCCGCGGCCGGCGCGTTCGACCACCACTTCCGGGCCCTGGCCGAGCGGCTGGTGGGGCTGGGGGTGCCGGACACGGTGATCGTGCTCGGCTGGGAGATGAACGGCATCACCTACACCCACCGCTGCGGTCCCGATCCGCTCGCCTGGCGGACGTACTGGAACCGCATCGTCGCGACGATGCGATCGGTGCCGGGACAGCGGTTCCGTTTCGACTTCACGCCGAGCCGCGGCCGGGACGCCGTGCCCTGGACCGCGTGCTATCCCGGGGACGACACCGTCGACATCGTCGGCATGGACGCCTACGACCAGCCGAGCGGGCTGTCCTTCGACGAGCAGGTCAGCGAGCCCTACGGCCTCCAGCAGCACGTGGACTTCGCCAGGTCCCACGGCAAGCCCATCTCCTATCCGGAGTGGGGAC
>NZ_WWJT01000072.1 GCF_009865385.1 Streptomyces sp. SID486
ACCGGGTTCCTGCTCCTGGCCTGCCTCGGCCACGCCCTGGACCACCCGGACGCGCCGGGTGCCGCCGCGCTGCGCCTGGCCTGGTGCGCGGTGCCGCTCGCCGCCACGGTGTACCTCGCGCTCGCCGTCGCCCGCACCGATCCCGGCACCCGGCCGCGCCCCGGACTGTCCGCCGTGGGTCTGGGGCCGGCCCGCCTGATGGCCGTCTCCGCCCTGACGACCGCCCTGTCCTGCACCCTGGGCTCGATGCTGGCCCTGCTGGTCTTCCTGCATCTGCGCGGCGACCTGTCGGGCATGCCCTTCGACGGCGCGGCGGCCGGCTTCCTGGCCGCGGACCGTCCCCTCCCCCTCCCGGCGACGCTGACCCTGCTGGCCCTGCTCCCGGCCGCGGCGACCACGGTGGTGGCCCTGGCCCTGCGTCCTCGCGATCCCCGCCCGGCCGTCCGGGGCACCCGGGGGTTCGGGCGCTTCGGGGCGTACGGCAACACGGCGGCGAAGGAGACGTTCGGAGCGTACGGCCGCTTCGGCGCCCGCTCCGGCCGCCGGCCACCGGGGGACACCGCCGGCGCCGGCCGGCCCCGGGGAGGCGCCGACGAAGGGCGACGGCCCGGGACCGGACGGGCGGGAGACGCCGACGCCGAGCAGCCCGGGAAGGGACGGGCGGGAGGCGCCGACGCCGAGCAGCCCGGGAACGGACGGGCAGCCGACGCCGACGGCAGACAGGCGAGGGACGGACGGGCAGGCAGCGCCGACGCCGGGCAGGCCGGGAACGGGCAGGCCGGAAACGCCGACGCCGGGCAGGACCGTCCGCGGCAGGCGGGAAGCGGCGGCGGTGACGGGCAGGCCGGTGACCCGGTCGACCCCACCTCCGCCCCCGCTCCGGCTCCCGCTCCCCAGTTCCCCCGGCAGTCCCCCGTCGGACTGCCCTGGGGCGTGGCCCTCGTCACCGGCGGCCTGACCGTGCAGTCGTACGCGGGCCGTTCCGATCCCGCCCCCGCGCTCGCCGTACTCCTCGGCTGGCTCCTCACCGGCACCGGCCTCGTCCTGGCCGCCCCCGGCCTCACCCACCTCTGCGGCCTGCTCCTGCAGTCCACCCGCCCGGGCGCGCTCCGGCTGCTCGCCGGCCGGGTCCTGATGACGGAGGCCGCCCGCATCGGCCGTCCGCTCGGCGTGGTCTGCGCGGTCGCGTCCGCCGGCTACGCCATGACCGCCCTGCACGACGGCTCGGCCCGTGCCTTCGGACCGCTGTCCGCCCTCGGGGCGCTCGTCGTCGCCGGTTCCACGGTCGCCACCCTGTTCACCGCGGCCGTGGAGGCCCGCCAGTGCCGCGCCGACACCACCGCCGCGCTGCTGCGCCTCGGCGCGCCCGCCACCATGCTGCGCGGGGCCGCCGCCCTCCGGGTGGTCGCCCTGCTCGCCCTGTTCGGTCCGCTCACCCTCGTGATCGCCGCGTTGTCGGCACTGCCCACGGCCCGCTGACCGCTCGCCCCGCGGGAAGTCGGAAAAGAGGATCACCGGGCACCGATGAGTCCGCGGCGGTCCGCCGGTCTACCTCCCGAACGCGACGCACGCGCACCACACCGACGGAAGTGACCCGCATGTACCAGCAGATGATCTTCGTGAACCTGCCCGTGAACGACCTCGACGCCTCGAAGAAGTTCTTCACAGAACTCGGCTACACGATCAACCCCCAGTTCAGTGACGAGAACGCGGCCTCCGTGGTGATCAGCGACACCATCGTCGCGATGCTGCTGACCAAGCCGTTCTACGCGACCTTCACCAAGAAGGAGATCGCCGACGCGACGACCACCAGCGAGGTGCTGGTCTGTCTGAGCGCCGAGAGCCGGGAGAAGGTGGACGAGCTGGTCGACAAGGCGGTCGCGGCCGGCGGCACGGCGACCGGCCCGGTTCAGGACCAGGGATTCATGTACGGCCGCGCTTTCGACGACCTCGACGGCCACACCTGGGAGATCATGTGGATGGACCCGGCGGCCGTCCAGGGCTGACGTCCGAGGGCGATGGCCTCGGCTGACGTCCGAGGCCGCTGTTCCGGGCTGGCGTCCGAGGCCGCTGTCGGGGGGCCGATGTCCAGGGCCGCTGCCCGGGGCTCGAACTGCCGTGCCAGCATGGGCGGGTGCATCCGACACCCGCCCAGCCGTCCCGCGCCGCCCACGACCACGAGATAGAGTCGCTCGCCGAGTTCGACGAGGTGGTCGCCGAACACGGCACGCTCGCCCGCTTCCGCGTCCAGGCCGTCGACCTGACCGGCCGTACCGCCGTACTACTCCGCCTCGACACCACCGGTGCCGTCTTCCTCGGCTGCCCGATGGACACCGAGGCCGCCGCCCATGTCCGGTCGGCCGGAGCCCTGGTGTTCCCGCCGGTCCCCGGGCTCCCCTTCGACCCGTACCGGGGCTTCGTCTACACGCCCGACGAGTTGTTCGCGTCGCTGGCGGAGGGCTACGAGGCCACTCCGGACGCGCTGTCGTACGACTGGTTCCAGCGGACGAAGGCCGACGGCGACGTCTTCGCCTCCATGCTCCGCGCCATCCACGACGACGCCGTCTCCGACGCGCTGGACGAACTCCTCGTCGGCGCCCGGGTGGTGGGCGTCATGGGCGGCCACGCGATGGCCCGCGGCACCGACGCCTACGCCGGTGCCGCCCGGCTCGGCCGCGAGCTGACCCGCGCCGGGTTCACGGTGGCCACCGGCGGCGGGCCGGGCGCGATGGAGGCGGCCAACCTGGGCGCGTACGCCGCCCCGTTCGCCGACGGCATGCTCGACGACGCCCTCCGGCTGCTCGCCAAGGCCCCCTCGTTCCGGCCGTCCGTCACCGACTGGGCACGGGCCGCCTTCGAGGTGCGCGAACGCTGGCCCGGAGGCGGGACGTCGGTGGGCATCCCCACCTGGTTCTACGGCCACGAGCCGCCGAACGCCTTCGCCGCGCACCTCGCCAAGTACTTCGCCAACGCCACCCGCGAGGACGGCCTGCTGGCCCGGTCCACCGCCGGGGTGGTGTTCCTGCCGGGCGCCGCCGGGACCGTACAGGAGATCTTCGACAACGCGACACCCAACTACTACGAGTCGCGCGGCGAACCGACCCCGATGGTGCTCGTGGACGGCGAGCACTGGACGCGGGAGCTGCCGGCCTGGCCGCTGCTGCGGTCGCTGGCGCAGGGGCGGGCGATGGAGTCCCGTATCGCCCTCGTCGACCGGATCGAGCAGGCGCCCGAGGCGATCAAACGTCTCGGTGGTTAATAAGCGGGCAAAGTCAACGGCTGTGAACGGCATATGCGTTGACACTTCTCGCGAGGCGCTTATAAATCTGTGAGCCTCCTGGGGTGCCGGGGCCTCACCTCATCACTCGCCCCGACTCCCCCACAACCCCCCGCAATTGCACTCTGTAAAGGACAAACGTTGTCCATGACTCGCCGTAGCGTACGCCGTTCCGTGCGCCTCCTGGGTGTCGCCTCCGGGTCGACGGCGCTGGTGCTGGGCCTGTCCGGCTCCGCCCTCGCCTGCGACATCAAGGACTTCTCCGCCGAAGCCAAGTGCGACGGCGGCAAGGGTGTCATCGTCGTCACCGACACGGACGCCTCCGCAACCGAAGCCACCGTCAGCGTCTTCCTCAAGGGCGTCGGCGGCATAGAGACGAAGGTCGGCGAGCAGCCGGTCAAGGGGTCGAAGCAGGGCACCGACATCACCTTCGCGGAGGACTGGAAGCCGAACGCCACCTACCGGGTGCACGTCAAGGCCGCCAAGGGCGCCAAGGCCGTGGACGAGGACGTCCGGCCCGACCTGGTGACCCCGTCCACCGCCTGCACCACCGAGAGCAGCACCCCGACGCCGCCGGCCAGCGCGTCGCCGTCGCCGTCACCCTCCAGGTCCGCACCGGCCGAGTCCACGCCGCCCGGGTCGGCGACCCCGGCCCCGTCGGCCTCCGAGTCCAGCTCCGCACCGGCGGGCGCCCCGGGCAACGCGCCGTCCCCGGCGGTCGGTGACTCCAACCTCGCCGAGACCGGCGCGAACTCCAACACCGGGCTGATCGCCGGGCTCGCGGCGGCGCTGGTCGTCGTCGGCGGTGGCGCGGTCTGGTTCGGCATGCGCCGCCGGGGCACGAACCGCAACGGCTGACGCCCGGCGGCGGACGGTCAGTCCAGTACGACGATCTCCGCCACGTCGAACTCCACACCCACCGACGCGCCGGGCTCCGGCGCGTCCCGGAGCGCACACGCCGCCTCCAGCCGCGGGCCGTCCGCCGGCTGGAGGTGGACGGCCACATGCGTGCCCCTGAAGGTGCGGGCGGTCACCGTGCAGGGCAGGCCCTGGTCGGCCGGTACCAGCCGGACCCCGGCGGGACGGGCGAGCACCGTGCGGCCGCCCTGCGGGGAGCCGTCGGGAACGGGCAGCTTGCCCCACGGACTGTCGGCCACCGTGCCGGCGACGGTCGCCCGCACCACGTTCTCGAAGCCGAGGAAGCGGGCCACGAAAGCGTCGGCGGGCCGCTGCCACACCTCGACCGGCGTCCCGGACTGCGCGATCCGGCCGTCCCGCATCACCACCACCCGGTCGGCCAGCGCGAACGCCTCGCCCTGGTCGTGGGTCACGGCGAGCACGGTCGTACCCAACCGCCCGAACAGCTCCCGCAGTTCGACCACGAGCCGCTCGCGCAGCGAGCGGTCGAGCTGGCCGAGCGGCTCGTCCAGCATGAGCAGCCGGGGCCGCGGCGCGAGCGCCCGGGCGAGGGCCACACGCTGCTGCTCGCCGCCGGAGAGGGAGGCGACGGCCCGCCGTGCGGCACCCGGCAGCCCGACCAGCTCCAGCAACTGGCCCACCTCGGCGTCCCGTTCACCCCTGTCGACGCCGTGCATGCGCAGCCCGAAGGCCACGTTGGCGCCGACGTCCCGCTGCGGGAAGAGCTGATGATCCTGGAACATCAGCCCGACGCCCCGCTTGTGCGCGGGCACGCCGGTCTGGTCACGGCCGTCGAGCAGCACCCGCCCGGCGTCCAGGCGCTGCAGTCCGGCCACCGCCCGGAGCAGCGTCGACTTGCCGCTGCCGCTCGGCCCGAGCACGCACACCACCTCGTGCTCGGCGACATCGAGGCCGACCGCGTCGAGCACCGGCCGCCCGCCGAAGCGCACGGTCGCGGCATCCAGGCTCAGCAGCATCAGAACTCCCCCGTCCGGCCGATGGGCATCCCCCCGGCCGAGTCTGTCCGAGACGGCGGGCGCAGCCGCTCCAGGAGGAGCAGCGCGGCGGCGCACACCACCATCAGAATGGTCGAAAGAGCCATCGCCTGCCCGTAGTTGAGATCACCGGGACGGCTCAGCAGCCGGGCCACGGCGACCGGCAGGGTGGGGTTGTCGGGCCGGGCGATGAACACGGTCGCCCCGAACTCGCCCAGCGACACGGCGAACGCGAACCCGGCGGCGACCAGCAGCGCCCGCCGCACCAGCGGCAGGTCCACCTCCCGCCACACCTGCCAGGGCGAGGCGCCGAGCACGGCCGCCGCCTCCCGGAGCCGGCCGTCCACCGCTCGCAGCACCGGCAGCATGGTCCGTACGACGAAGGGGGCACCGACCAGCGCCTGGGCGAGCGGCACCAGGATCCAGGACTGGCGCAGGTCCAGCGGCGGCTTGTCGAGGGCGATCAGGAAGCCGAACCCGACGGTCACGGCGGAGACGCCGAGCGGCAGCATCAGCAGCGCGTCGAAGCCCCGCACCAGCCGTCCCGCGTCCCGGCGGGCCAGCGCCGCGGCGGCGAGTGCGCCGATCACCACGGCGATGGCGGTGGCGGCGACCGCGTACTCCAGCGAGGTCCACACGGCGTGCACGGGCGCCACCAGGAACGTACCGCCGTCCGCGTCGGTCAGCGCCCGGTAGTAGCCGAGGCCGTTCCCGTCCAGCGAGCGCCGGACGAGCACGCCGAGCGGCAGCACCAGCAGCAGGGCGATGGACGCGAGGACCCCGGCGAGCAGCGTCCGCTGTCCCGCTCCGCGCGGCCGGCGCGCGGTCGTCGCGGCGTCGACCAGCCGGAGGGCGGACTCCCTGCGCCGTACCGTCCAGGCGTGCACGGCGAGGATCGCGCCGACGGCCGCGAACTGGACGAGGGTGAGCACGGCGGCCGTCGACAGGTCCAAGGTCTCGGAGGTCTGCCGGTAGATCTCCACCTCCAGGGTGGAGAAGGTGGGGCCGCCGAGGATCTGCACGACACCGAAGGAGGTGAAGGTGAACAGGAACACCATCAGCGCGGCGGCGGCGACGGCGGGCGCGAGCGCCGGCAGCGTGACCTTGCGCCAGGCCGACAGCGGGGAGGCGCCCAGCATCCGCGCGGCCTCCTCCTGCCGGGGGTCGAGCTGGGCCCACAGCCCGCCGACCGTACGGACGACGACGGCGTAGTTGAAGAAGACGTGGGCCAGCAGGATGGCCCACACCGTGGTGTCCAGCCGGACGCCCCACAGTTCGTCGAGCAGCCCGCCGTGCCCGACGAGGGCGAGGAAGGCGCTGCCGGCGACGACGGTGGGCAGCACGAACGGGACCGTCACCACGGCTCGCAGCACCTGTTTGCCGGGGAAGTCCAGCCGGGCGAAGACATAGGCGGCGGGCAGCGCCGACAGCAGGGTGAGCGCGGTGGAGGCGAGCGCCTGCCAGGTGGTGAACCACAGCACGTGCCGGATGTCCGGCTGGGCGAGGACGTCCGTGATCCGCCCGAACCGCCAGGCGCCGTCCACCTTCAGGCCGCGCGCGACGATCGCCGCCACGGGCCAGGCGAAGAACAGCGCGAAGAACGCGACGGGCAGGGCCATCAGCCCGAGCCGTGCCGCGTTCCCGCGCAGGTCCCGCTCGCGGGCGGCTACTTCAGTACGAGCGACGTCCACGACTTGACCCACTGGTCGCGGTTGGCGGCGATCCGGTCGGACGCCATGGTCTCGGGGTGCTCGGCGGCCGGCCCGTACGCGGTGAACTCGGCGGGCACCTTCGCGCCCTGCCGCACCGGGTAGACGTACATGTTCAGCGGCATGTCCTCCTGGAACTCCTTGGAGATCAGGAAGTCGACGAACGCCTTGGCGCCCTTGGTGTTGCCGGCGTTGCTGAGCACCCCGGCGAACTCGGTCTGCCGGAAGCAGGTGCCGCTCGCCACACCCGTCGGGGCGGTGCGGGGCCGCTTCTTGGCGTAGATGACCTCGGCGGGCGGGGAGGAGGCGTACGACACCACGAGCGGCCGGTCGCCGCCCGCCTTCCTGCCCTCGGAGGAGCCGGAGAACTCCTGGTAGTACGCCTGCTCCCAGCCGTCGACGACCTTGACGCCGTTGTCCTTCAGCTTCTTCCAGTAGTCCGGCCAGCCCTCATCGCCGTAACGCGCGGCGCTGCCGAGGAGGAAACCCAGCCCCGGCGAGGAGGTGGCCGCGTTCTCGGTGACGAGGAGGTTCTTGTACCGCGGCTCGGCGAGGTCGGCGAAGGAGCGCGGCGGGGTCAGCTTTTGCTCGCTGAAGTACGCCTTGTCGTAGTTGACGCAGATGTCGCCGTAGTCGACGGGGGTGACCCGGTGCTTGTCCTTGTCGAGCTGGTGAGCCGCGCCCACCTGATCGAGGCCCTTGGCGGTGTACGGCTGGAAGAGGCCGTTGTCGAGGGCCCGGGACAGCAGGGTGTTGTCGACACCGAAGAAGACGTCGCCCTGCGGGTTGTCCTTGGTGAGGATCGCCTTGTTGACGGCCTGCCCGGCGTCACCGTCCTCGAGGACCCTGACCTTGTAGCCGGACCGCTTCTCGAAGTCCTTGAGCACGTTCTTCGAGACGGCCCACGAGTCGTGGCTGACCAGGGTGACGGTCCCGGGATCCGAGGAGCCCTGGGAGCCGGATGACCCGCACCCGGCCAGCGCGGGCAGGGCGAGCAGGCCGAGCCCCGCCGCCACGGCCACGAGGGTCTTGTCGTGCACTGGATGTCCTCCTGGGGGTCGGCCAGGAAGAGACGCGGCCCTGCCCGGCACCCCTGAGGGGGCGCGGGCAGGGCGCAACAGCTTGAGTGGTGACCGAACTTCCTACCCAGAATGACCTGGGCGAGGTTCAGAGGGTCTGCGGCCCGATTGCCGCACTCTCAGCGCTGTGGCGCTCCCCTGTCGGAATATGAAGATGTGTGGACGTGGCCAGATTACCGTTCGGTGGCCGCGAGCTGACCACAGGCTCCGTCGATCTCCTGACCACGGGTGTCCCGGATGGTGACGGGTACCCCGTGCGCGGCGACGGCCTCGACGAACGCCTTCTCGTCCTCCGGCCGCGACGCGGTCCACTTCGACCCCGGCGTGGGGTTCAGCGGGATGAGGTTGACGTGCACGGGCTTGCCCCGGAGCAGCCGGCCGAGCCGGTCACCGCGCCATGCCTGGTCGTTGATGTCCCGGATGAGGGCGTACTCGATGGACAGCCGGCGCCCGCTCTTCTCGACGTACTCGAACCCGGCGTCCAGCACCTCGCGCACCTTCCACCGCGTGTTCACGGGGACGAGGGTGTCGCGCAGCTCGTCGTCGGGGGCGTGCAGGGAGATCGCGAGCCGGCACTTGAAGCCCTCGTCGGCGAACCGGTGGATGGCCGGCACCAGTCCCACGGTCGAGACGGTGATCCCGCGCTGGGACAGTCCGAGGCCGTCGGGGGCGGGGTCGGTGAGCGCGCGGATGGCGTTGACCACCCGCTTGTAGTTGGCGAGCGGCTCGCCCATCCCCATGAAGACGATGTTGGACAGCCGCGCCGGGCCGCCCGGCACCTCGCCGTCCCGCAGCGCCCGCATCCCGTCCACGATCTGGTGGACGATCTCGGCGGTGGACAGGTTGCGGTCCAGGCCCGCCTGCCCGGTGGCGCAGAACGGGCAGTTCATCCCGCATCCGGCCTGCGAACTGATGCACATGGTGACCCGGTCCGGATACCGCATCAGCACCGACTCGACGAGGGTCCCGTCGAACAGCCGCCACAGCGTCTTGCGGGTGTCCCCCTGGTCGGTGGACAGATGCCGGACGACGGTCATCAGCTCCGGGAGAAGCGCCTCCTGGAGCTTGGCGCGCGAACCGGCGGGGATGTCGGTCCACTGCTCCGGGTCGTGCGCGTACCGCGCGAAGTAGTGCTGCGCGAGCTGCTTGGCACGGAACGGCTTCTCCCCGATCTCGGCCACCGCGTCCTTGCGCTCGGCGGGCGTGAGGTCGGCGAGATGCCGCGGCGGCTTCTTGGCTCCGCGCGGGGCGACGAAAGTGAGTTCTCCGGGTGCAGGCATAACACGTCCAGTGTGGCAGATCATCGCCGGGGGCCCAGGCCAGAGCGGGGTGGGGGTGGTCACCCGTGGGCACCGAACCGTCAGCGCCGGTCGACTTCGGACGGCCCAGGGACGGCCCGGAGCCCCGGCAACCATCCGGCCATTGCACGTCGGCGTTGTAGCCCGTCGAGAGAACCCCCGCCGCTGTGTCCCGCCGGCATGCACGACGTCGGACACTGCAACCGCCTCGCACGAACACCACACGAAGACAGTACGCACTGGAAGGAAATCTCATTGACTTCAACCATCCGCACGTGATCGACATCGTTCGAAGTTGGCCAGTATCGAGCAATTGATCGCGCACTGGCGGACGGATGGGTTAGTAATCTACGGAGGCAACGCCGGAACATTAGGAATAGATGTGAGCGACGATAACTTGTTCCATGACCTTAAAAGGGAACGGGCGAAGATTTTGGACGAGACCCATAAAGCAGTAGTTCGTCTCCACGCCGAGACAGACGAAAAGTTGCAGTCGATCGTCCGTAAAGCCGCCAAGGCCGCGAGAGAAAGTGAATAAATGCCCTGCTTGGTGCGATGGACGCCCGGGCCCGACTTGACAATTTACCATGCGGCTGACGCGCCGTGCGGACGCGTTCGCGATCGCCATAACTTCAGGCGCACGAATGAGAAGTCAGCCAAGGATGCCTCACCCTACAGTTGGCTTAATCGCTGTAGCGCGTGCTCCTGGTCCAGGGCAGCTGCTATCCACGGAAAACGAATGCTGAAATGGAAGTAGAAACTTCCCCTTCGAGTCCCTAAGAGTTGCAATGAATACGCCGCGCCCTGCCCTCCCGGCCACTTTGAAGCGTGATCTCCGACTTGAAGTAGGCGGAGTTTGCCCGTTCACCCACTGTCGCATGCCAGCTCAGGAAGCCTGCCACATCTGGGATCGCGCCAGGGGCGGACCTGATGTTTTCGGTAATCTTCTCCGCGCTTGCGCTGCGCATCACCACCAGCACACCTCTGGAATCATCCCCGACCACGATTTGCGGGTAATTAAGGCCCGCCTCGCCTGGGCTAACGATAGATATACGGAAACAGAGTATCTCTGGCTGCAGATCTTCGCAAAGTACGGGGGAACGCATTTCAGGCACCCTACCTTGAAGCGCGCATGTCTTCGCTTCCTGGAATCGGATGGCTACATTGAAATCATCGGGTCATCGAGCACTTCCGCCAATACAGAAAGCATGGACGAGTGGCGACTGACCAACATCGGGCAGTGGTTCGCGAAGGCCTGGATGGAATCTGGCGCCCACCCTATGGAAATCACGCAGCAGTAGCGTGACGACAACTGGAGAGGTCATGCGGGAAGTAGATCGTCTAACCCTGTTCACTGCCGTTGGAGAAATGGCCGTGTTGCGCGCGATCGAGCTTGCAGGTGACCGCATCATCCGGAGAGTGGAACGGTCTTCGAGAGGACCACTAAAGGAATTAAAGCCGATTTCAGTGCATGTGCAGCGACCCGTCCAGCACGCTCAACCAGACGTGATCCTCCCTGGTGAAGCTTGGACAATTCCAACAGTTCTAGGGTTCGCGGGTGAGTTCATCGAGGCACTCGACGAGCATACGCGAATTCTCCTTGCCTCCGGACTCGAGTTCCGTAGAGAGGATCTTATCCTCACACTCTCCCGGCTACCCCTCGATAGCCTGCCACTTCCCTGGGAATCACTTGCATGGCGAAGTGGTCAGGATGCCTGAATTCGCCACAGGCATCGGAAGACGAGCACCGCTGCTCTGCCATGCCGCTCCCGAGGCATGAGAAGCGGTCGGTGGAGCGGCCTTGGGCTGGAGCTGCTTTGGTGCGAGTGATCATGGCCCCGTAAGCTTCCGGCGCGTCGGACAGTCTGTGGACCTGCCCGCTAAGGCACGACGTTGGGGCCATGCGGGTGTATGCGCATGTCATGCCATCGAGCCAGGAGCGGACTCGGAAGGCAGGGGACGCGGTGCTGTCTCCTGACAGTGATTCCGCGCAGTTCGGCTGACTCGACGGGCATGCGAGTGACAGGGGTCTGGGAACAATCCCTGACATGGGTGTGTAGGGGACGTTGTTGGCGACCATTGCCGGTGCTGTGATCGCGCTTGTAGGTCAGCACCTTGTCAAGCGATCCGAGGAGAAGGCTCGCATCGCGCAGTTGCTGTTGGAGCAATGTGCTCTGGTGGCGGCATCATCAGCGGACCTACAGCACCGCGTCTGGGAGGAGAAGGCCCTGAGCTTGGAGGGTCGAGTCAGCGACTGGGACCTGTCAGCCCAGCGGCTCGCGTCCGCACGACTGCGCTTCCTCTCGAAGGACCAAGCATTGCTGTCGGCACTGGAAGAGATGAACAAGGCCGGCCAGCAATTCGGTAGCTACTGGCGACGGGGGCACATCGACGACCCCGAGTACGCCGCTCGCTGGAGCCGTTACTCCGAAGCCATCGAGCGCTTCGTGGCGGCGAGCGGAAACGCGGTACGCCGTCGCCTCACTCACAGCTGAGTCCGCCTTCGCAGGTGCGGATCTGCGGCTCACGGCCCAGGCCCGGCCCAGGAGCCCGCAGCAGCCCCCGCTCCAACGTCAAAGGCGCTGGTAAGAGCACCATCTACTCCGGATCACTGTCGGTTCTCCGGACTCAGGCATGGGGATACCGGTGTCGCAGATCCACATGGGTGACCCGCGGTCGTCGCTGGCTACGGCTGTCGTCCGGGGGCGTCACCGCTCGCCTGTGCGGTGTGCCGGGTGCCTGACGGCGTCCAGCCAGGAGCGGAAGGCCGTCGACCGCGTGTTTCCGCCGTCACGGCCGGGCACGCGCGAGGAATGACCTCTTACTACGTGGCATCGGTGCAACTGGCGGAGCGCTGGCAGGGCCCCCCGTGGTTCAGATGGGCCTTCCTCGGCGTGTGGGCGCTCTGCGGGGTGTTCGTCCTCTACAAGCTGCGCCAGAACGGGTGGAGGTTTCCCCGGCGGCGCTGAGGCGGCCCGACCGGGTGTGAGAGGGCGGGAGTGCCAGTTTTCGGGCCCGGGCATGGCGGTACCGGTGTCGCAGGTCCGACCGGGCGCGGGTGATCCGGTCGCCCGGGAAGAGGTCGTCACCAGGTCACGGGCAGTGCCCTCGGTCCGCGGATCAGGCCCTGGCGCTGGAACTCGACCTCCTCGGGCGGTACGGCCAGCCGGATGCCGGGGAAGCGGGCGAGTACGGAGCCGATCATGACCTCCGCCTCCATGCGGGCCATGACGGCTGCCATGCAGTGGTGCGGGCCATGGCCGAAGGCGACGTGCGGGGTGCCTTCGCGGTCGAAGTCCAGGGCACCGGGGTCGGGGAAGGCCGCGGGGTCGCGGTTGGCGGCGACGTAGGCGTTGTAGACCACGTCCCCGGCGCGGATCAACCGGCCGCGGACCCGCACGTCCTCGGTGGCGATCCGGGGGATGCCGACGCCGTTGCGGTGCGGTACGTAGCGCAGCAGTTCCTCCACGGCCCGGGGCAGCAGGCCCGGCTCGCGGCGCAGCCGGTCCAGTTGCCCGGGGTGGGTGAGCAGCGCGTACATCATCGAGCCGCTGTTGTTGCGGACCGCGTGGCCGCCGCTGACCTGGACGGCGATGGCGAGAGAGATCGCCTCGTCGTCGGTGATCTCACCCGCGGCGGCGGCCTGCGCCAGCACGCCGGCCAGGTCCTCGCCGGGGTCGTCGCGGCGGCTGCGGAGCAGTTCGGCGATCCGGGCCCGGGTGGCCGCGGCGGCCTCCGCCGCGCGCTCCTGGGACCCCGCGCCCGCGGACAGCAGGGCCTCGCCCGTCGCGGCCCACTGCTGCCAGTCCTGCTCCGCCACGCCCAGGAAGTCGCGGAGCACGGCGATCGGGAAGGGGCCGTGCAGATGTTCCATGAGGTCGGCCGGAGCACCGGCGCGTGCCATCCCGTCGAGCAGTTCGGCGGCCCTGCGCTCGGCGAGCGGACGCAGCCGCCGCATGCCGGCGCCGGTGAACGCCCGTGCGACGACCCGGCGCAGCAGGGTGTGCCGGGGCGGGTCGACGTACTGCACCCCGGCGGTCTGCGAAGCCACCGGCACCGGGCGCATGGTGGTGACGTCACGGCCGGTGACCTCCGCCCGGGAGAACCGCGGGTCGGAGGTGACGAAGCGGACGTCCTCGTACCGCGTGACCAGCCAGGCCCATCCCGCGCCGTGCGGCAGCCGGATGCGGGCGACCGGTTCGTCGCGCAGCAGTTCGTCCAGGAAGGGATCGGGGTCGAGCGCGGGCAGGTCGTCGACGGGCCAGAACCGGATGGGCGGTGCCGGCGGGCCGCCGGCCCTGACCGGCGGGAGGGGGTCGGGCGGGGGGCGGACCGGTGCGGGATCGAGGGGCATCGGGCACTCTCCTGCTGCGTCGCCGGGCGGCGGTGGGAACGCCGTCCTGTGAGGGAGTCTGCCGCGCGCGGGGCCCGGCCGCCGATTCGTGCTGCGGCATCCGGGTGCGGGTGCGGGCCGACCCCGGTCGCTGCGGCATCCCGGTGCGGCGCCCCGCCGTCCCCGGTGCCGCTCGGATCCCTCAGATCTTCCCGCTTCGCCGAGATCCCCCTCGCGGAGAGCTGCATACGGCCCACGGGCCCCCTTCCTGTTCCCAGGAAGGGGGCCCGTGGGCCGTGCGGCGAGGGGCTCACGTGGAGCCCGTGACCGGTGTCGCGGCCTCGGCAGCCGGAGCGCGGACCGGGCTCAGCTGCTGCCGACGAAGACGACCATCAGCAGCCAGACCACCGGTGCCGTGGGCAGCAGCGAGTCCAGGCGGTCCATGATGCCGCCGTGGCCGGGGAGCAAGGTGCCCATGTCCTTGATGCCCAGGTCCCGCTTGATCATGGATTCACCGAGGTCACCGAGTGTGGCGCTGGCCGCGACCGCGAGGCCCAGCAGCAGGCCCTGCCACCAGATGCCGTCGTCGATCAGGAAGTGCATGCACAGCGCGCCCGCGACCATGGCGAAGAGCACCGCACCCAGCAGGCCCTCGCGGGTCTTGCCGGGGCTGATGCGCGGGGCGAGCTTGTGCCTGCCGAAGCGCCAGCCGACCGCGTAGGCGCCGGTGTCGCTGACGACCGTCAGCAGCAGGAAGGTCAGCACCCGCCAGGGGCCGTCGTCGGCGGTGAGCATCAGCGCGACGAACGTGGCGAGGAAGGGCACGTAGAACGCCGCGAAGACGCCGGCCGTGACGTCCTTGAGGTAGCCCTCCGGTGGTTCCGTCATGCGCCACACGAGGACGGCCAGGGCGGTGAGGGCCATGGCGACCCACGCCCCCTCGGCGCCGCGCACATAGCCGGCGACGACCATGGCCGCTCCGCCGACCGCGAGCGGCACGAGCGGCGCCTTGATGGCTTTGCGTTCCTGGAGCCTGCTGGTCAGCTCCCACAGCCCGACCACGACGGCGACCGCGACGACGCCGACGAAGACGGCCTTGACGATGAACAGGGACGCGACGATCACCACACCGAGCCCGACCCCGACCCCTATGGCCGCGCTCAGGTCACGGCCCGCGCTCTTCTTCTGCGGCGCCGGCGGCGTCTGCGGGACGTCGGGCATGGGCTCCGGGTTCTGGGTCTCGGCCGGGAGTTCCCGGACCTGGAACGTCTCGTCTCGGAACAAGGGGCCGCCCGTCGAAGCGGCCCCCCGGTCGTCGTCCTGGTTCCCGCCGTACACGGGTACGTCGGTTACGTCGGGCACGATGGGCATGGGGCGAGTCTGCTGCGCCTGAGGCGCATCGTACGCGGGACCCGCCGGGGCAGCCCCCTGGGCAGGCCCACCCGCGGTGGACCCCCAGTAGCCGGCCTGCCCCGCCGGCGGCGGTGCCCCCCAGGAAGAGTCGCTCATCAGACTTCGAGCAGCTCCGCTTCCTTGTGCTTCAGAAGCTCGTCCACCTGAGCGACGTACTTGTGCGTGGTGTCGTCGAGCTCCTTCTCCGCGCGGCGGCCCTCGTCCTCGCCGACCTCGCCGTCCTTGACGAGCTTGTCGAGGGCTTCCTTGGCCTTGCGGCGCACGGAGCGGATCGAGATCTTGGAGTCCTCGGCCTTGCCGCGGGCGACCTTGATGTAGTCGCGGCGGCGCTCCTCGGTCAGCTCGGGGAACACCACTCGGATGATGTTGCCGTCGTTGCTGGGGTTGACGCCCAGGTCGGAGTCGCGGATCGCCTGCTCGATGTTGCGCAGCGCGCTCTTGTCGAACGGGGTGACGACCGCCATGCGCGGCTCCGGCACGGAGAACGAGGCCAGCTGGTTGATCGGCGTCGGGGCGCCGTAGTAGTCGGCCACGATCTTGTTGAACATCGCCGGGTGCGCACGGCCGGTGCGGATCGCGGCGAAGTCCTCCTTGGCGACCACGACGGCCTTCTCCATCTTCTCCTCGGCCTCGAGGAGGGTCTCTTCGATCACCACTTGCTCCTGCGTGTCTTGAGTGAGGCCCGGCTCCGGTTCCTCTGCGGGGCGGCGGCCGGCTGCGTCGCGTCTTCTTCCTGCACGGTTCCCGACCGGCAGGACATTGTCCATCCCCCGGCCAGGGCGCGTCCCGTCCGTCCCCCGGACAGGGGGCGTACCGCGGGCGCCGGGGGCGTTCCGGTCAGTTCCGGCTGCTCTCGTCGCCCACCAGCGTGCCGATCTTCTCACCCTTGACGGCACGGGCGATATTGCCCTCGGCGAGAAGCTCGAAGACGAGGATCGGGAGCTTGTTGTCCCGGCACAGCGTGATGGCGGTGGCGTCGGCGACCTTGAGGTCACGGGTGATGACCTCGCCGTAGCCGAGCGCGTCGAACTTGACGGCGTCCGGGTTGGTCTTCGGGTCGGAGTCGTAGACCCCGTCCACGCCGTTCTTGCCCATCAGCAGCGCCTCGGCGTCGATCTCCAGGGCGCGCTGGGCGGCGGTGGTGTCGGTGGAGAAGTACGGCATGCCCATACCGGCGCCGAAGATGACCACGCGGCCCTTCTCCAGGTGGCGCACGGCACGCAGCGGGATGTACGGCTCGGCGACCTGGCCCATGGTGATGGCGGTCTGCACGCGGGACTGGATGCCCTCCTTCTCCAGGAAGTCCTGGAGGGCGAGGCAGTTCATCACGGTGCCGAGCATGCCCATGTAGTCGGAGCGGGCGCGGTCCATGCCGCGCTGCTGGAGTTCGGCGCCGCGGAAGAAGTTGCCGCCGCCGATGACGACCGCGATCTGGGCCCCGTCGCGCACGACGGCCGCGATCTCCCGCGCGATCTTGTGCACCACGTCCGGGTCCACGCCCAGGCCGCCGCCACCGGCGAACGCCTCTCCGGACAGCTTCAGCAGAAACCGGCCGCGTACTTTGCCGTCGTCGCTCGTCTGGGCCTTGGTGGTCATGGGGGATCCCGCCTCTTTCATGTGTTGCACATACGAAGAAGGCCATTGCCGATGGGGTCGCTTTTCGCTCCCTGCGCGGCAATGGCCTCCTCGTCAGATCTGCTGCCGTCCGCCGCACGCCCGGGTGTGGCGGTGTGCGCGGACGACTGCGGTCGACCCTACCGGGAATTCCTCTGGGATTTCCCTGGGGGTCACGCGTCGATCGCGGTACGGACTCAGATGCCGACCTTGATGCGCGAGAAGCGCTTCAGGGTGACACCGGCCTCGTCCAGCACCTTCTGGACCGACTTCTTGTTGTCGAGCGCGTACGGCTGGCCGAGCAGCGTGGCGTCCTTGAAGAAGCCGTTGACGCGACCCTCGACGATCTTGGCGATCGCGGCCTCGGGCTTGCCCTCGGCGCGGGTGGTCTCCTCGGCGACGCGACGCTCGGTCTCGACGACCTCGGCCGGAACGTCCTCACGGGAGAGGTACTTCGGCGCGAAGGCGGCGATGTGCTGGGCGATACCCTTGGCGACCTCGCCGTTCGGCTTGTCCAGCTCGACCAGGACACCGATCTGCGGGGGCAGGTCGGGCATGGTGCGGTGCATGTAGGCGGTGACGTAGCCGTCGGCGAACTGCGCGAAGCGGTCCAGGACGATCTTCTCGCCGAGGTTGGCGTTGGCCTCGTCCACGAACGCCTGGACGGTCTTGCCGGCCTCGATCTCGGAGGCGAGCAGCGCGTCGAGGTCGGCCGGGTTCGTCTTGGCGACGTGCTCGGCGATGGCGTTGGCCACGGCCTGGAACTTCTCGCCCTTGGCGACGAAGTCCGTCTCGCACTTCAGCTCGACCAGGACACCGGAGGAGTTGTCGTCGGCGATGATGGAGACCACGGCGCCGTTCTCGGCGGAGCGGCCCTCGCGCTTGGCGACGCCCTTCTGGCCCTTGATGCGCAGCGCCTCGACGGCCTTGTCGACGTTGCCCTCGGCCTCGTCCAGCGCCTTCTTGCAGTCCATCATGCCGGCGCCGGTGAGCTCACGGAGCTTCTTGACGTCGGCGGCGGTGTAGTTCGCCATGAGTCTGTGAGTCTTTCTCGAAGTCTGGAAGATCTTCTGATCCGCACGGTCCGTGATCCACATGTGATCGCGGATCACGGACGGCGTGCCGACCTACAGGTGAACAGCGGGGGCGGACTTGATGGCACCGCCCCCGCCGTCGAACGCTGACGGACCGGCGTCAGGCCTGCTCGCCCTCGGCGGCCGGCGCGGCCTCGGCCGGAGCAGCCTCGGCGGCCGGAGCCTCGGCGGCCGGAGCAGCCTCAGCGGCCGGCGCGGCCTCGGCGGCCGGAGCCTCGGCGGCCGGAGCCTCGTCCTTCTTCTCACCCTCGAGCAGGTCGCGCTCCCACTCGGCGAGCGGCTCGCCCGCGGCCTTCTCGCCCTTGTCACCGGTGGCGACGCGAGAGCGGGAGATGAGGCCCTCGGCGACGGCGTCGGCGATCACGCGGGTGAGCAGGGTGACGGAGCGGATCGCGTCGTCGTTGCCCGGGATCTTGTAGTCGACCTCGTCGGGGTCGCAGTTGGTGTCGAGGATCGCGACGACCGGGATGTTCAGCTTCCGGGCCTCACCAACGGCGATGTGCTCCTTCTTGGTGTCCACGATCCAGACGGCGCTGGGCACCTTCTGCATCTCGCGGATACCGCCGAGGGTCTTCTCCAGCTTGGCCTTCTCGCGGGAGAGGACCAGCAGCTCCTTCTTGGTCAGACCGGAGGACGCGACGTCCTCGAAGTCGATCTGCTCAAGCTCCTTCAGGCGCTGCAGACGCTTGTAGACGGTCGAGAAGTTGGTGAGCATGCCGCCCAGCCAGCGCTGGTTGACGTAGGGCATGCCGACGCGGGTGGCCTGCTCGGCGATGGCCTCCTGCGCCTGCTTCTTCGTGCCGACGAACATGACCGTGCCGCCGTGGGCGACGGTCTCCTTGACGAACTCGTAGGCGCGGTCGATGTACGACAGCGACTGGAGCAGGTCGATGATGTAGATGCCGTTGCGCTCGGTGAAGATGAAGCGCTTCATCTTCGGGTTCCAGCGACGGGTCTGGTGACCGAAGTGGACGCCGCTCTCCAGCAGCTCCCGCATCGTGACGACGGCCATGGCCGTATCTCCTTGGTGTTCTCGGTTGTGCCGCGTCCGCCGGACGGCGGTCGCGCCTGACGCCCGCGTCGCGCCGTGCCACGAAGGACCGAGGGGCGCTTGGTACGAACCGTTGCCGGCTGTCGTACCGGGGCGTGCGAAGTCGACCCGGTGACCCGGATCGCCAGAAGAAGTGTACGGGACCGGCGGGGCAGCGGGTGACGCCACTGTCCACAACCGGGGAGTGGTCCACAGGTCCGCCCCTGGCCGGGCGGGGTGCGGGACGGTTGCGTCCATGCGACGACTGATGCGATGCGTGACGCTGTGGGCCGTACCGCTGCTGGGTCTGCCGGGGCTCGCGCTCATGCCCATGGCCTGGGCGGGCGACCCGGCCCCTGTTCCCGCGCCGGCTCCGGCGGCACCGGTCCCGGCCATCGCCCGGGGCTGGCCGGTGGGCTCTCGTCCGCAGGTCCTGCGGGGCTGGGAGCCACCGGCGACGGCGTACGGTCCCGGTCACCGGGGCGTGGACCTGGCGGCACCGGCCGGCGCCCCGGTCCGCGCGGTGGCACCGGGCCGGGTGGTGTTCGCGGGGCGGGTGGCGGGGCGGGGCGTGGTGTCCGTGGCACTGGCGGGCACGGACCTGCGGACGACGTACGAGCCGGTGCGGGCCTCGGTACGGGAGGGCGAGGAAGTGCGGGCGGGTGACGTCCTGGGGGCGGGTGACGTGGTGGGCGCGGCTGGCCCGGTGGGCGCGACCGACGTGGCGGGTGCCGGTGACGTGGTGGGTGCGACCGATGTGGTGGGTGCCGGTGACGTGGTGGGTTCGGGTGCCCCGGTGGGCGCGACCGACGTGGCGGGTGCCGGTGACGTGGTGGGTGCGGGTGCCCTGGTGGGCGCGGGCGACGTGGTGGGTTCGGTGGAACCGGCCGGCTCGCACTGCGGGAGCACCACCTGCCTGCACTGGGGGCTGCTACGAGGCTCGGCCTACCTGGACCCCCTGTCGTTGCTGCCTCCCTGGCTGCTGCGGAGGGGCCCCTCGCGGCTGCTGCCCGTCACCGGCTCCTGACACGCCGGGTCACCGGCGCGGCCGGGCGTCAGCCCTGCACGCCTCGCAGGGCCATGGCGACAGCGGCATCGGTGATGGCGGCGGGATCCTCGGCCGCCCCCAGCTCGATCCTGCGCACCGCCGCGTCCACCACCCCCTGCAACAGCATCGCCGCCAGCCGGGGCTGGCCGTGTCCCATCTCCCCCAGCGCCTCGACGATCATCGCGATCAGGCCCCCGTGAGCCGCCCGGATCTTCTCCCGGGCACCGGCGTCCAGCTCACTCGCGGAGATGGCGACGACCGCCCGGTGCCGCCGGTCCCCGACCAGCGCCAGCTGCCGGCGCACATACGCCTCGACCTTGCCCTCGGCCGTGCCGGCACGCTCCATCGCGGTCTCGACCTCCGCCGCCCACACCGGGAAGTCGACCTCGCACAGCTCCTCGACCACGGCGGCACGCGACCGGAAGTACTCGTACACGCTCGACCGCGCCAGCCCCGTCCGCTCGGCCAGCGCGGGGAAGGTCAGCGCTTCCGTTCCGCCCTCCGACAGCAGGGACCGAGCCGCGTCCAGCAGGGCGGCTCGCTGCATCGACCGGTGTTCGGCCACGGAGGCCGCTCGAATCCTTGGCACGCCGACCACTTTACGGACGCACCACCCCCGAGGGGAGGACTCACCGGCCGAAGCTCGCGAGCTTGGCCCGCAGCTGGAGGACCGACTTGGTGTGGATCTGGCTGACCCGGCTCTCGGTGACGCCGAGCACGTTGCCGATCTCGGCGAGGGTCAGCCCTTCGTAGTAGTACAGGGTGACCACGGTCTTCTCCCGCTCGGGCAGCGTGTTGATCGCCCGGGCCAGGAACCGGCGCAGTTCCCGGTCCTCGGCCACCTCCACCGGGTTGTCGGCGGCGGTGTCCTCCAGCGTGTCCATCAGGCTGAGCCGGTCCCCGCCCTCGCCACCGACGTGCAGCAGCTCCTCCAGGGCGACCACGTTGGCCAGCGACAACTGGCTGAACACGGCATGGAGTTCGTCGACCTCCATGCCCAGCTCGGCGGCGACCTCCCCCTCCGACGGCGTCCGCCGCAGCCGCGCCTCCAGGGTGGCGTAGGCGCGCTCGACGTTGCGCGCCTTCTGCCGGACCGAGCGGGGGATCCAGTCCAGCGCCCGCAGCTCGTCGATCATCGCACCGCGGATCCGGGTGATCGCGTACGTCTCGAACTTGATCTCACGGTCGATGTCGAACTTCTCGATCGCGTCGATCAGCCCGAACACTCCCGAGGAGACGAAGTCGGCCTGCTCCACGTTGGGCGGCAGCCCGACGCTCACCCGGCCCGCGACGTACTTCACCAGCGGTGAGTAGTGCAGGATCAGCTGCTCCCGCAGCCGGTCGTCCCCCGTCGCCTTGTACGACCGCCACAGCTCGTCGAGCGTCGAGGGGGCGGGCGGTCGCACGCTGCCACCGTCGCGGGCGGTGGGGGGGATCGCCGCCCGGTCGGACCCGGAGGTGTGCTGGGGCATTCGTCGCCTTGTGCCGTTCTGCCGTGAAGTGCCGTGAAGTGCTGCGAGGTGGGTGGAGTGAGCTGCCTGTGCTGACGTGGGCCGACTGGGTGAGGTGTCTGTCTGGTGCCGGGTTGCGCGGTCTGCGCCACCACCGTCGTGAGCGTAGCGTGACTGAGGAGTCGCGGTGTGCGAACAGTGCGGCACCACCCCGGCGCGGGAGGCCCGCGCGGGGCCCTTCGCCGCGCCGCACGCCTCGCTCTGCGTGACCGGCTCGGGACGCCAACTCCGGGAAACGCCAAGGGCGTCGGGAGTTCCCCCGGACGGCCGAACACGGTCGGTCAGCACGGGTGTCGACCGGCCCGGACCGACATCACCGCCTGGCGTGTCAACTTCCAGCCATCGCCGTGTCGTTCGACGTAACCAAGTGCGCGGAGTTCGTACAGCCTCGCGATCGCCTCGTCCTGTGTGGTGCGCGCGCCGAGCGCGATCTCCTCCACGGAGGCCGCGCGGTTGCCGGGCAGGGCGGCGAGCACGGCGCGGGTGGCCGGTTCCAGCAGGTCGCGTGGGAGGACGGGGCCCCGCCGGGCCGGTGCGAGGTCACCCATGTCGCCCACGAGTTCGATGACTTCCGTGGCGTCGGTGACCAGGGTGGCCTCGTCGCGCAGCAGTTCGTGGACGCCGGCGGAGAGCGCGCTGGTGACCGGGCCCGGCACACCCATGGTGAACCGGGAGAGGCGCCGCGCGGCCCGCGCGGTGGCCAGGGAGCCGCTGCGGCGGGCGGCCTCCACGACGACGGTGCCTCTGGTCAGGGCGGCGATCACGCGGTTGCGGAGGATGAACCGGCTGGGGGTGGGGTGGTCGCCGGGCGGCAACTCACCCACCACCAGTCCCTGTTCCGCGATCCGGGTGATCAGTGCGGCGTGGCCGCGGGGGTAGGGCTGGTCGACGCCGCAGGCCAGGACGGCGACGGTGGCGCCGCGGGCGGCGAGGGCGCCGCGGTGGGCGGCCCCGTCGATGCCGTAGGCGCCGCCCGACACCACCACCCACCCGCGTTCGGCGAGGCCGCAGGCGAGGGTGGCCGCGGCGTGGGTGCCGTACTCGGTGCAGGCGCGGGCGCCGACCAGGGCCACGGAGCGCAGCGCCCACATCCGCAGGTTCGGCCGGCCCCGTACCCACAGGCCGAGGGGCCGGGCGTCGCCGAGGTCGTCGAGCTGCCGGGGCCACTCGCCGTCCCCCGGGCACACGAACCGCGCGCCCGCGGCGCGGGCCGCGGCGAGATCCCGCTCCGGTTCGGCCCGCGCCGCCCGTGCGACGAGCCCCGCCCACCGGTTCCCGCTCACTCCGGGCAACGGGTCCATGCCGCACCGCAGCCGCCGCACCACCTCCCTCACCCCGAGCTCCCGCACCCACCGTCCCGCCGTCTCGTCCCCCGGTTCGGTCACCCGCCCGAGGAAGACACGGCCGAGCCGTTCGTCGTCCGGCCCCCGGCTCGCGGCCGCCTCCGCGACGGGGTGGTTCCCGGGCTGCCCCGCCGCGGCCGGACCGGTCCCCC
>NZ_WWJT01000741.1 GCF_009865385.1 Streptomyces sp. SID486
ACTCCGGCGGTTCAGCGCCGCCCGCAGTCCGACCGCCGTGCCCCCGACCCGGCAGGGTCGCGCGCCACCGAGGGCGATCAGGGCGCACCGGGTGGCGCGCCAGAGGCGCGCGGTGTGCGCCCAGGCGGGGCACCGGTGAGCCCCGGCAGCACGACGGATGCCACCAAGTCCAGCCCCTCCGGCGCCCGTTCGAGCTCCAGCAGGAACCCGAGTGGCACCTCCCCGGCCGACGGGCGGCGTGGTCCCACGCCCGGCGCATCCCCGGCCGACGGACGGCACGGAACCACCCCCGGCGCATCCCCGGCCGACGGACGGCACGGAACCACCCCCGGGGCACCCCCGGCCGACGGGCCGCACGGAACGTCCAAGGTGGCTCCGGCCGGCGTGCAGCGCGGCCTCGCCTCCGAGGCGCGGCCGGCGGACCGGCGGCGTGGTCTCACCTCGCAGTCGTCACCGGCCGTCCTGGGCGGCTCCCCGACCGCCGTGCAGAGGGCCGGGGCCGGGGACACCGGTCCCGCTCCCACCGTGGCGACGGCCCCTCGCCTGCCGGTGGTGCGCCGGGTCGCCGTGGTGAGCGCCCACACCGGCGAGAACGCGCCGCAGACCGCCTCCCTGGCGGCTCCCGGCCCGTCCGGCACCAGCCCCACGGCGCGACGCTCCCCGTCGAACCCGGCGGCGAACCCGGGCTCCCGGGCGGACACCGGCCCGGCCCGCCCGGCCGCCCCGCACGCCGGTCACGCCGGTCACGCCGGTCACACCCGTCACGCCGGTAACGCCGGTCAGGCCGGTCAGGCCGGTCACGAGGCCGTCCGTACCCGCCCCGTGAGCCGCCCGCTGACCGTCGCCCGGCGCCTGGACCTACCGCCACGTCAGGTGTCCGCCGTACGTCCCGCAGCGCCTGCCGCCGGACAAGCGGGCCAGGGGGCCGGCCCCGACGCCGCCGTCCGGCACCGGGGTTCCCGCCCGCCGCTGGGCGCACCGCTGTCCCGGCTCCCGGAGACGGCGGTACCGGTGGACCCGCCCGCCACCGGCACCGGCACCGCCACCAGCACCGCCACCAGCACCAGCACCGGCACCGGCACCGGCACCGGCACCGG
>NZ_WWJT01000742.1 GCF_009865385.1 Streptomyces sp. SID486
CGGATCACGGCCAGCACCTCGTGCCCGTTGCGCCGCGCGTCCGACAACCGCTCCAGGACGAGCATTCCGGCACCCTCGGACAGGGCCGTGCCGTCCGCCGCGTCGGCGAAGGACTTGGCGTGGCCGTCGGCGGCGAGGTTGCGCTGCCGGCTGAAGTCCACGAACGTGTCGACGGTCGACATCACCGACACACCGCCGGCCAGCGCGAGGGTGCACTCGCCCTGCCGCAGCGCCTGCGCCGCC
>NZ_WWJT01000743.1 GCF_009865385.1 Streptomyces sp. SID486
CCTGCTCAGGCGTGCTGCCCGTCCTGATCTTCGACGGCTTCGATGAACTCCTCCAGGCAGGCGGAGCCGACCACTGGTACTACCTTGAGGAGATCGCCGACTTCCAGGAGAGGTCGGCCGAAGCAGGACTACCGGTGGCTGCCGTCGTCACCAGCCGCACTGTGGTCGCCGACCAGGCCAAGATCCCGGACGAGACGGTCAT
>NZ_WWJT01000744.1 GCF_009865385.1 Streptomyces sp. SID486
CGCGCCGATGTGCCGCTGCACGAGGACACCGGGCGCACCGGTTCCCGGCACCTCCCCGGACCGCCGGCCGCCCGACGCCGCGGAGGCTTCCGCAGCCGCCGTGTCCGGTCCGACGGCGGGACCCAGCAGGGGTGCCTGGGGCCGCTGTCGTGGCGACGTTTCCGGCTGCGTGACGGCGTCCGGTGCGGGTGCGGGTGCGGGTGCGGGTGGGGGTGGGGCGGGTGAACGCTGCACGCCGGACCGGCCGCCCGGACTCGCGGTACGCGCGGTGGGCGCTGCCGACGGCCGGCCGGCGGTGGGCGGCAGTGCGGCGAG
>NZ_WWJT01000745.1 GCF_009865385.1 Streptomyces sp. SID486
GCGGTGCGTCCGATAAGCCCGATGCCTCCCAACCACTACGCCGGTGCACGCGTTTGGGGCCCCGGCCGTGTCCGGCCAGGGCCCCAAAAACGCCTTACGCGCGTAGCGCGCTACTCGCGCCGATGTGCTGCGCCTACCAGCGGTACCAGCGACCCTTCCGGCCGCCGCTGTCCGCCGTACGGACGACGAAGCCCAGCAGCCACACGACGAGCACGAT
>NZ_WWJT01000746.1 GCF_009865385.1 Streptomyces sp. SID486
GGCCGGGCGGCCCCGCCGGGCGGCCCGGCCGGTCTGCTCAGCCGAGCGCCAGCTCGGGCGAGTAGAGGTCCAGCCACCGGGCGAGGTCCAGGGTGCGTTCCAGGCCGCGCCGGGCCACCTGGGTGCTGACCGGCTCGGTGCGCTCGGCCGCCCGGCGGACCCGGTCCCGGTCGACGACGTCGAAGACGGGGTGGGAGGGCCGCGCGAGCACCTCCTTGACCTGCTTCTGGAGTGCGATGGCGTACTGCGGGTCCTGCGTGGACGGGTAGGGGCTCTTCACCCGGTCGTACACCGAGCGCGGCAGGACGTCCGCCGCCGCCTCCCGGAGCAGGCTCTTCTCCCGGCCGTCGAAGGACTTCAGCGCCCAGGGCGTGTTGTAGACGTACTCGACCAGCCGGTGGTCGCAGAAGGGCACCCGCACCTCCAGGCCGACGGCCATGCTCATCCGGTCCTTGCGGTCCAGCAGCATGCGCACGAAGCGGGTCAGGTGCAGATGGCTGATCTGCCGCATCCGGTACTCGAAGTCGCTCTCGCCGTCCAGCCGGTCGATGCCGGCGACGGCGGTGCGGTACCCGTCGGCGACATACCCCTGCAGGTCCAGCGAGTCGGTGACGTCGGCGCGCAGTACGTCGGCGTCCTCTCCGAAGTGCCGGCCCATGTTGGCCAGCCAGGGGAAGGTGTCGGCCCGGCGCGCCTCCTCGTCGAAGAACTGCAGGTAGCCGCCGAAGACCTCGTCGGCGGACTCGCCGGAGAGGGCCACGGTGGACTTCTCCCGGATGGCGCGGAAGAGCAGCAGCAGCGAGGAGTCCATGTCGCCGAGGCCGGAGGGCAGGTCGCGGGCCCGGATCACCTGGTCGCGCACGGCGGGGTCGGCGAGGGCGTCGGAGCCGAGGACGATGTCCTGGTGGTCGGTGCCGGCGAGCCGCGCCACGTCGTGCACGAAGGGCGTGTCGGGGGTGCCGCGCAGCTCGTCGGCGACGAAGTGCTCGGTCTGGCCGACGAAGTCGACGGCGAAACTGCGCACCTTCTCGCCCTGCTCGGCGAGTTGGCCGGCGGCGAGCGCGGTCATGGCGGAGGAGTCGAGACCGCCGGAGAGCAGGGTGCAGCGCGGCACGTCGGCGACCAACTGGCGGCGCACGATGTCGTCGAGGAGCGTGCGCACGGTGCCGATGGTGGTGTCACGGTCGTCGGTGTGCGGGCGGGTCTCCAGACGCCAGTACACCCGGGTGGACAGGCCGGAGCGGTCGACGGTGACGACCGTACCGGGCTCCACCTCGCGCATGCCGTCCCAGATGGCGTGCCCCGGCGTCTTGATCATGACGAACATCTCACGCAGCCCGTCCGCGGTGACCCGGCGCCTGGCCAGCGGGTTGGCGAGGATCGCCTTGGGCTCGGAGCCGAACAGGACGCCGTCGGCGGTGGGGTAGTAGTAGAAGGGCTTGATGCCCATGCGGTCGCGGATCATCACCAGCTTGTCGCGGCGGCCGTCCCAGACGGCGAACGCGTACATGCCGTTGAGCCGTTCGGCCACCGCGTCCCCCCACTCCAGGTACCCGTGCAGGACGACCTCGGTGTCGGAGTCGGTGGTGAACCGGTGGCCGCGGTCCTTCAGTTCCCGGCGCAGCTCGGTGAAGTTGTACGCCTCCCCGGAGTACACCAGTGCGACGGTGCCCTCGGGGGTGGCCAGGGACATCGGCTGTCGGCCGCCGGGCAGGTCGATGATGGCGAGCCGGCGGTGTCCGAGGGCGGCCGGGCCTTCGGTCCAGGTGCCGCGGTCGTCCGGGCCCCGGCAGGCCATCGTCTCGGTCATCGCATGCAATGTGGCGGCCTCGGTCGTGAGATCACGGTCGAAGGAGACCCATCCGGTGATGCCGCACATGCGCTACCTCCTGCCTCCGGCTGCCGTCGGGACCGCCCTCACCTGCGCTTTTCCGGTGGACGGAAGACGACCGCAAACCAGTTGTATCGAGCACCTATATAGGCAGCGTCCGTCAGGTGTCCGGCCGAGTCAACGTGGCCGTAACACCGCGGGCCGACCCGGCCCACGGTTTCGGCCGTGTTTTGCCTCAGCGAAATCCATGGACGGGCCTGCTACCGCGGGCCGGGCGACAGGAACCGGCCACGGGCAAAAACTTCCCCAAGCCGGCCACACCTCATGACTTCGCAGTCAGAAACGAGTCGAGCACACCGGTCAGTTCGGCCGGCTTCTCCAGCGGCAGTTCGTGACCCGCGTCCAGGATGCGCACGAGCGCGTCCGGGTAGGCGCCGGCCATCCGGAGCATCTGCCGTACCGGGAGCTGCACGTCGTGGTAGCCGTGCACCATCAGCGTCGGCACGGAGATCTCCCCGGCCCGGTCCAGCACGTCGAAGGCGCGCATCGCGCCGTAGAGCGTCATGACGACCTCCCGCGGGGTGGCGGCGGAGGCGCGGACGTGCGCCCGGACCTCCTCGCGCGGATAGCCCGGCGCGAACGCCCGCCGGATGTTGGCGGCCACGAACATCCTGTAGGGCACGAGCGTGGAGGCCGCCATGAGCAGACCCCGGCCGCGGCTGTAGGTCATCCGGCCGATGGAGCCCACCAGCACCATCCGCTCCACGCGCGCGGGGTGCGCGAGGGCGATGGTCTGCGCGATCATCCCGCCCATCGAGTGGCCGACCAGCACACAGCGCTCCACGGCGAGGTGGTCGAGCAGCGCGAGGACGTCCCGCGCCAGTTCCTCGATGGTCCGCACCCCCGCGCCCGTGCTCTCCCCGTGCCCGCGCAGGTCGAGCCGGACCACGCGGCGCTCCGCGGAGAAGTGGGCCGTCTGGTGGTCCCAGCGGTGGCGGTTCGCGGTCCAGCCGTGCACGAACACCAGGGGTGTCCGCGCCGCGTCGCGGGGGCCCTCGTCGTCGTACGCCAGCGTCGCTCCGTCGACGTCGAACTGTGGCATGGGGCCTCCCGGGGGTGCGGCGAAGATCTGGTTACTGGCGGGTACGGTATCCGGCCGCGCGGTCCG
The DNA here is from genome assembly GCF_009865385.1 of Streptomyces sp. SID486. Lineage (GTDB taxonomy): Bacteria > Actinomycetota > Actinomycetes > Streptomycetales > Streptomycetaceae > Streptomyces. The sequence goes on from NZ_WWJT01000746.1 coordinate 3,000, forward strand.
GCGTCACCGTCGCCCGCCGGAGGCCCGGGCGCCTGACCACGCGCTCGTCCGGGTCCGGATTACCCCGAATGCCGTAAAGGTGATTCCGCCCTATCGTTCTGTCATGGAGCACGCACTGAGTCCCGTGACCCTTGCCGAACTGCGGCGCCCGCGCCCCTACCCGGCGGTCTCCGTGCTGACCCCGACGCACCGTCGGGAACGCGGAAGCGGCCAGGACCCGGTCCGGCTGCGCAATGTGGTGACCGAGGCCCGCAGACGCCTGGAGTCCGATCCCGCCGTCACCCGCGAGCGGCGGGCCGAGGTCGTGGCACAGCTCGACCGGGCCCTGGCCGAGGTCGATCTGACGCACGCCGAGGACGGCCTGGTGATCTTCGCAGCGCCCGGCGAGCACCAGGTGTGGTCGCTGGCCCGGACCGTGCCCGAGCGGGTGGTGCTGTCGGACACCTTCCTCACCCGCAACCTGGTCGCGGCACAGGCCGCCGAGCGTCCCTTCTGGGTGCTGTCGGTCTCCGCGGACTGCGTCACGCTGTGGAGCGGCGGCGAGGACCGTGTGGTGCAGGACCGCTCGGGCGGTTTCCCGCTGGAGCGCAGACAGGAGAACTTCGACGCGGAGCGGCAGATGCGGATCGGCGACCTGCCGAGCGCCTTCCGCGACGAGGACACCCGCCGGTTCCTGCGCGAGGCGGACACCGCCATGAGCGCGGTCCTGCGCGACGACCCCCGGCCCCTGTACGTCACCGGTGAGCGCGCGGCGCTGTCCCTGCTGGAGGAGGCCGGCACCGTCGCCGGGACCGCCGTCCACGTCCCGCACGGCGGCCTGGCGCACGCCGGTCCCGACGCCGTCTGGCAGGCGCTGCGGCCGGTGCTGGAGGCGGAGTCCCACAAGGGCACCACGGCCGTGGTGCGGGAGCTGACCTCCGCGCGCGGCCACCGCCTGTACGCGGCGGGCCTGGACGAGCTGTGGCAGAGCGCGCGCGAGGGCCGGGTCCGGCTGCTGGCCGTGGAGGAGAACTTCCGGGCCACCGTGCGTGACCTCGGCGAGCACCTCGTACCGGCCGAACCCGGCGAGCTGGACGCCCGCGACGACATCGTGGACGAGATCGTCGAGCAGTGCCTGGAGACCGGCGCCGACGTGCGCTTCGTGCCCGACGGCACCCTGGGCGACGCGGACGGCATCGCGGGCGTGCTGCGGTACTGACCCCGCGGCGGCTCTCCCCCGTCGGCGTACGCTACGGCGTGATCGTCGACGTCAGGGAGCGCGTGCATGGGTGACCTGCTGGGTGTGGCGGTACTGGGTGCCGGACACATGGGAGCCGACCACATACGACGCATCGACCGGGTGGTGAGCGGCGCCAGGGTGGCCGCCGTGGCCGACCCGGAGGTGGAACGAGCGGAGGAAGCGGCGGCCGGACTGGACGGCGTCAGCCTGCACGGTGACCCGGTGGCCGCGCTCGACGCGCCCGGTGTCGCGGCCGTGCTGGTCGCCTCCCCCGGCCCCGCCCACGAGGAGGCGCTGCTCGCGGCCTTCGACCGGGGTCTGCCGGTGCTGTGCGAGAAGCCCATGGTGCCGGACTCCGCCGGAGCCCTGCGGGTCGTGGAGGCGGAGGCGCGGCACGGCCGGCGGCTGGCCCAGATCGGCTTCATGCGCCGCTACGACGCCGAGTACCTGCGACTGAAGGCCCTGCTGGACGGGGGCACGCTGGGCCGGCCCCTGATGCTGCACTGCACCCACCGCAACGTCTCCTCCCCCGGCCACTTCACCAGCGCCATGCTCGTCAACAGCTCGGTCTCGCACGAGATCGACGCGGCGCGCTGGCTGCTCGGTCAGGAACTGACGGCGGTGACCGTGCTGCGCCCCACGCCGTCCGCCGGCGCCCCCGAGGGGCTCCTCGACCCGCAGTTCGTCCTGTTCGAGACCGAGGGCGGCGCCCTGGTCGACGTCGAGGTCTTCGTGAACTGCGGCTTCGGCTATCAGGTGCGGTGCGAGGCCGTGTGCGAGAAGGGCAGCGCGCGGATCGGCGAGGAGCACACCATGGTGGTCACCACGGCGGGCGGCGCCCGCGAGGAGGTGGCACAGGACTACCTCGTCCGCTTCGCCGACGCCTACGACCGCGAGGTGCAGACGTGGGTCGACGCCACCCGGCGGGGCGAGGTCACCGGGCCGGACGTCTGGGACGGCTACGCGGCGTCCGTCGTCGCCGAGGCGGGGGTCCGGGCGCTGGAGACCGGCGGCCGGGTGGCCGTGGATCTCGCCCCGCGCCCGGCCCTGTACGCGAGGTTCAGCCGCTGACGCCGGCGGCGCCCGTCTCCAGGTGTCCGGTGAACCGGCGCGACCAGGTCGCGTCGGAGTCGACGGTCACCGTGAAGTCGTACCAGCCGTTCTGGTACGCGACGGCGTTGAAGTAGTCCTCCGCCGAGCCGCCCGCCGCGACGGTGTAGCTCCAGGGGCCGTCGGAGCGGTAGTGGTCGGAGGTGATCGTGAACTTCACCGGTGCCGTGCCCGCGTTGGTCATCCTGAAGTAGACGGCGAGCTTGCCGGTGCCGGGCTCCACGGCGTACCGGCTGCTCACCTCGGTGCTCTTGCCGGCCTTCGAGGCGTCCCCGCGGAAACGGCGCAGGAAGCGGTTGGGACCGACCATGGTCAGGTCGTACCTGCCGTCACCGTAGCCGAGGCCGATGTTGAAGGAGTCGGCGGCGGTGCCGCCCGCGGCGACCGTGTACTGCCAGGGTGTGGTGTCCCGGTAGGCGTTGGGGTGGATGGAGAAGTGCGCCGCCCGGGAGGCCGGGGCACCCTGGTTGGCCATGGTGAACCAGGCGAGGATCTTGCCGGCGGCGCCGAACTCCAGGCGGTCCAGGTAGCCGTTCGGCTGGTACGGCAGCGCGCGGGCCGGACGGGTGCCGGCCTCCTGGACGGGGAGCGCGTTGTCCGTGGGCACCGGATTGGGCAGCGGCCCGCACGTGGTGATCCCGATGACGCCGGTCCGGGGCAGCGGGACCGGCCCGTAGACCGGGTGGGCGAAGTCGAAGACGCCGGTCAGGTCGCCGCTCACCGTGCGCCGCCAGTCGCTGATGTGGGGGCACTTGGCGGGTCTGCCGAGGGCCTCGGTCCAGGTCTCCAGGAAGCGCAGGACCGAGGTGTGCTCGAAGACCTCGGAGGAGACCCAGCCACCCCGCGTCCAGGGCGAGACGACGATCATCGGCACGCGGAAGCCGAAGCCGTACGGCACGCCGCCGAGGAACTCCCCGGCCGTTCCGGCGGGCGGGGACGGCGGGGGCACGTGGTCGAAGAAGCCGTCGTTCTCGTCGTAGTTGAGGAACAGGACGGTCGAGTCGAAGACGTCCCGGTCGGCGGCGAGGGCCTGGTAGACGAGGTCGACGAAGTGGGCGCCGTCGCCGGGCGGGGCGTACGGGTGCTCGGAGAACGCCTGGTTCGGGACGACCCAGGAGACCTGCGGGAGGGTGCCCGCGACGACGTCGGCCCTGATGGCGGCGGCGATGTCGTCGGGGGTCGAGCCGGTCGCCTTCGGTACCGAGGACATGCCCCGGTCGTACAGCGGGTCGCCCGGCCGGGCGCTCGTGAAGTTCTTGAAGTAGGCACAGCCGTTGTCACCGTAGTTGTCCGCCGCGTTCTGGTAGACCTTCCAGGTCACCCCGGCCGCCTGCAGCGCCTCGGCGTAGGTCTGCCAGGCCAGTCCGGACTCGTCGCCGCCGTCGTAGCTGGCGGCGTCCACCTTGCCGCTCCACAGGTAGGTGCGGTTGGGGCCGGTGGCGCTGAGCGTGGAACAGAAGTAGGCGTCGCAGATGGTGTAGTTGTCGGCGAGCGCGTAGTGGAACGGGATGTCGGAGCGGTCCAGGTAGCCGAGCGAACGGACGTTGCCGACGCCCGCGACCCAGTGGTCCAGACGGCCCTTGTTCCAGGCGGAGTGCTGCGAGGACCACGAGTGGGGCAGGTCGCCGCTGCACTGGGCGAGGGTCTCGCCGTCCTTGCCGCCCGCGTCCGGGGTCGCGCTGAGCTTCCACGGGTGCTGCCGGCCGGTCCCGTTCGGCTGGTAGAAGACCGGGTGGCCGCCGCTGAGGGTGATGCCGCTGCGGTCGTCGAAGCCGCGTACGCCCCTGAGCCGGCCGAAGTAGTGGTCGAAGCTGCGGTTCTCCTGCATGAGGATCACCACGTGCCGTACGTCCTTGATCGTGCCGGTGGCCGTGGCCGCCTCGGCGGAGGCGGTGCGCGCGCCGAGGGTCAGCGCCGCACCCGCCGCCATGGAGGCGCCGAGTCCCACGAAGTCTCTTCGGGTGATCGGTGTCATCCGCCCCGTCCTCGCTCCCGGTGCGCCCCTGCGGCACACCGCGGGACAGGGTGCATGCGGTGATCGTCAAGGTCCATACCCGTGCGGTGAGGCGAGGATGAACAGCAGCCGAAGACGTGTTCGGAGAGGCCCGCCGGTGCCGGCCCACGTCGGGGCGCACCACCCCGTGGCTGCCGGCCGACGTCGCGGCTCAGACCCCGTGGTCGCCGGCCGAAGCGCGGCTCAGACCCCGTGGTTGTTGGCCGAAGTCGCGGCTCAGGCCCCGAGGTCACCGGCCGACGTCGCGGCTCACACCCCGCCGAACAGCGTGCTCAGCCCCCGCTCCACCACGGCCGACACGTCCTCCTGGCCGCACGGCACCGTCCCGTAGCTGCGCACCAGGAAGTGCCGCAGCGTCGCCGCCTGGAACAGCAGCAGGGCCATGCCGTGCGGGGAGTGCAGCTCCAGCACCGTCCGGGTGCGCCCGTACGGCCAGATCTGGACGTCACCGTGGCCGGCCGGGGCCCGCAGCCCCTGGTCGAGCAGGGAGCGCGCGAAGGTCCAGGTGACCTCCTCACCGTGCAGGGCGGCCTCCGCCGGGAAATCGAGGAAGACGGCGAGCGGATCGTCGGCGGTGTAGCGCAGGACGGCCTGGACGGGGACCTCCCGGTCCTCCCCCGTGACGAGCCTGGCCTGCGTGGGCTGTTCGATGGTGGTGTCCATGTCCATAAGGAGTCCGCGAGGGTCGGTCGCATGCCGCGAATTCCGGTCAGAGTTGGGCGGGTACCGGCCGCTCCCGCATCCGCGGGAACAGGCATGCGTCGAACAAGCGCGTGAACGCCCGGGGAGAATGCGGTCCGATCGCCGCAACTCACGTAACAAGACTACGACTTGGGGACCGCGACGAGTACGTCGTTCGTCCCCGTGAAAGCCCCCGGAAGGACTCTGGCATATACCAGAAGCACCACCGTATCGTGTGTTGCCAAATCCCTTACGGGGAGTGGCGGGCTGTGCGAAAGTCGTGATGGTCCCCCGTCGTCCCCCCGCCGTACTGTCCCCCCATTCGGAGTGCTTCATGCCGTCCCCAGTCTCCGCGGACCGCCCAGCCGCCCAGCCGCCCGGGCGCGGCTCGGTCGAAGCGCTGATAACGCAGGCGCGGCGGCTCAAGGGTGACGTGGACGCGGTACGGCGGGACACCCGGAGCGGCGGTTCGGACCCCCAGGAGCGCTGGCAGCGAGCCCTGTACGACCTGGCCCTGCACCAACTGGACGACATCGACGCGCACTTGGCCCAGCTGCGGGACGGCCCGCCCCCCGCTCCGGCCCCCTGCGCCGCACCTCCCGCCGGCCGGACCGGACCGGCTGCCGCTCCGGGCGGTTCGCTGCTCAGCCGCGTCGGCAGCGCCGAGTGGCACCTGCTGACGGACGAGGCCACCTGGTCCGCGGAGCTTTACCAGATCCTCGGCCTCGACCCGGCCGGCCCCGCCCTCACCCTGGACGAACTTCCCGGCCTGGTGCTGGAGGAGGACCGGCCCAGGCTCACCGCGATGGTGACGGACTGCCTGGTCGACGCCAGGCCGATCGACGGCGAGTTCCGCGTCGTACGACCCGACGGCACCACGCGGACCGTGCACATGATGGGCGAACCCGTACTCGGCGCCGACGGCGGCACGGCCTCCATGTGGGCCGTCGTGCGCGACGTCAGCGAACTGCGCCGCTGCCGGCGGACGGTGCACGAGACCCGTGACTCGCTGCACCGGCACCGCCGGCAGGAGGAGACCGAGCACCGGATCGCGGCAGAGCTGCAGGAAGCCGTGCTACCGCCATGGCGGGGATCCCCGCGGCTCCCGCACCGGGGACCGGCCGCCCTGGACCTGGCGGCCCACCGGCTCCCGGCCGCGAACGCCCCCGTCCTCAGCGGGGACTGGTACGACGCGCTGGACCTCTCCGACGGCCACACCCTGCTCAGCGTGGGCGACCTCACCGGGCAGGGCGTGGCCGTGACCTCCGGCATGGCCATGCTGCTCGGCGCCCTCCGTGGCATGGCGATGACCGGAACGGAGCCCGGTCAGCTGCTCACCCTGCTCAACCAGTTGCTCGACACCACCGTGCAGCCGGCCCTCGGCAGCGCGGTCTGCTGCCGCTACCGGCCCGAGAGCCGCACCCTGGTGTGGGCGCAGGCGGGACACCCCGCCCCGCTGCTGTACCGCGACGGGACGGGGTGCACGCTGAACACACCGGACGGCGTCCTGCTCGGCGCTTCCTCGGGCGCCGTCTACGGGCAGTCCGTCGTCACCCTGCGACCGGGCGACCTTCTCCTTCTGCACACCGACGGCCTCCTGTCGGGCCACGGCAGGACGGCGGCCGTGGACCGGCTGCTCGGCCTCGCCCCCCGGCTCGCCGCGGCACGCACCGCGCAGGACGGTGTGCGCACGGTCGTCGAGGAGTTCGGCGGAACCGGACGCGAGGACGACGCTTGTGTACTCGTCGCCAAGGTCAGTGCATGAACCGACCGGCGGACGGCAGCACGAACCGGCCTACCGCGGCGGGTGCCACCACCGGCCAGCCTATGTCGACGCATGCCTGGCCTGCCGAGGTCGACGCATGAACCGACCGGCTGAGGACGGCCCATGAGCTGATTCGCAGGTGTCGGCGCATGAGCTGATTCGTGGGAGCCGGCCCATGAGCTGATTCGCGGGTGTCGGCGGATGAGCTGATTCGCGGGTGCCGTGGCACGAGCTGGCGTGCCGTGGCCGTTCGGGATCCGACCCGTCGGGCCGGATGGTGCGCCGGCCGCCTACGCCTGCGCGTCCATGCCGTCCCCCTTGGCCCTCGGCTTGGGCAGGACGAGCTTGATCTCCTCGCGCAGCTGATGGATCTTCGGGTAGCCGGCGTACTCGGCGGTCAGCCGGTACATCTGCCGCAGCCGGTCCCAGGTCCGGCGGGAGGAGTTCGAGCCCATCGACATCAGCGCCAGCCGTGCGTAGCGGTCGGCCTGTTCGGGGTCGTCGGCGATGAAGCAGGCCGAGGCCATGGAGAGATGGTCGAAGATCTTCGACCGCTCCCGCCCGTCGATGCGCAGGGCGAGCGCCTTCTCCGCGTAGTACTGGGCGTGCGCCGCGGCCCCCGGGTCGAACTCGGCCAGGGTGCGATAGGCGAGCGCCTGCATGCCGTACAGATCCTCGTCCTTGAAGGTCTGCATCCAGTCCGGCTGCTCCACGTCCTGCCGGTCGGCGACGAACAGGTCCTCCGCCTGGCCGAGCGTGCGGCGCATCGCCTGGCCCTTGCCCATCGACGCCTGCGCCCAGGCCTCGATGGTGTGGAACATCGCCTTAGTCCGCGGCTGGAGCCGGTCACCGGAGCCGGACTGGGCGAGCTTCATCAGATCCAGGGCGTCGTCCGGCCGGCCGAGGTGCACCATCTGGCGGGCCGCCCGGGACAGGGCCTCACCGGCGCGCGGCCGGTCCCCGCCCTCCCGGGCGGCATGGGCGGCGATGACGAAGTACTTCTGCGCCGTGGGCTCCAGGCCGACGTCGTGCGACATCCAGCCCGCGAGGACGGCGAGGTTGGCGGCGACGCCCCACAGGCGCCGCTGGAGGTGGGGTGGATGGTGATAGGCGAGCATGCCGCCCACTTCGTTGAGCTGGCCCACGACCGCCTTGCGCTGGAGCCCGCCGCCACGGGCCGCGTCCCAGGCGCGGAACACCTCGACCGAACGCTCCAGCTCCTCGATCTCCTGGGACCCGATCGGTGCCGCCTCGTAGCGGTCGAAGCCGGCGGGGTCGGCGTGCAAGGGGTCGTCGAGGACAGGGGCGTCGGCCTTCAGGGCCGGGTCGGTGTGCAGCCAGTCGTGCATGGCGCTGCTGAGTGTGGATCCCGCGGCGAGCGCGGCACCCGCGCCCACCAAGCCGCGTCGGTTGAGCATGAGGTCCATTCCCGTGAATTCGGTGAGGACCGCGGCGGTCCGCTCGGGCGCCCACGGCACACCGTCGGGATGTTCCTCGATCCCGTCGCTCTGCCGTTTCCCCGCACGCCCGTGCCGCACCAGACCGAGGTCCTCGATGGTCACGACACGGCCGAGACGCTCGGTGAACAGAGCCGCCAGCACCCGCGGCACGGGATCGCGCGGGATCTCTCCCGTGTCGATCCACCGCCGCACCCGGGAGGTGTCGGTCGACAGCTGGGGGTGGCCCATGGCCGCCGCCTGCCGGTTGACCAGTCTCGCGAGCTCGCCCTTGGACCAGCCGGCCAGGCCGAACAGGTCCGCAAGGCGGGTGTTGGGTTGTCCACTCACGTCAAGCCCCCAGGTTCTCGGCTGAGTTGACAGTAGCCCGGTGCGGGTTGCCGGGCGACTATTCGCCACGGTTCGCCAGGGTCCGCCAGATGGTGTGCCACCGGCCATCGGGTGTCAGGTAGGAACGAGCCACCCCGACCCGGTCGCCAGCTTCATATGGCGGCCCCATAGCGGCATATGACGGGCACATTCCCCAGGGTGTGCCCGGGCGGCCGGGACGGGAGGGCGCACGCTCCCGGAACCACGCTCGCGGGAACCTCCGCGAGCACGGGTCCGGAACGCGGACGTACAGGCAGGCACAGCAGGCACACGAAGGGATCTGTATCTCCCATGTACGCAGCATCGTCCTCCGTGTCCGCCCCGCCCCGCCCGCTGCGCACCCGCCCCGCGGGCGGCGGGCCGTACCTCGACCCCGCGGCGCGGCCGGGCAGCCCTTTGCTGGGCGCGGGCCGGCCGCGGCGGATCCCGGGGCAGCCCGGGGCCCAACCGCTCAGCGGGCGGCTCGACCTGTCCGGCCCACAGGGCGCGCAGCTGCGCGCCGCGCTGGCCTCGGTGCACCGGATCTGCCCGGAGTTCGCCCCGGTGCAGGTACTGCGGCGCAGCGGACGGTCCGTCCTCCTGATGGGGACGACGGGGCGGAGCACGGCCGTCGCCAAGTGCCTGCTGGACCACTCGCCGGCCTGGGTGGAGCGGAGCCGGCAGGAAATAGCCGCATACCGCACGTTCGTCCGGCACCGGCCGCCGGTCCGGGTGCCGAGGCTGATCGCGGCGGACCCGGACAACTGCACCCTGGTGATCGAGCGGATGCCCGGCCGGACGGCGTCGTTCCAGCGGCATCCGGCGGAGGCCCCGCCACGTGCGGACATCCGGGCCGCGCTCGGCGCGATCTGCCGGGTGAACGCGTGGCGGCCCCCGGCGGGCACGTTCGACGTGCCACTGGACTACGCGGGCCGGATCTCCCGGTACCACGAGCTGGGCCTGCTGACCGACCGGGACCTCGGTGACCTGCAGAAGCTGCTGCACGGCATCGCCCACGAGGTGGGCCGGCAGGGCATGCTCCAGTTCTGCCACGGCGACGCCCTGCTCTCCAACATCCTGCTCTCACCGGCCGGTCCAGCGCTGGTGGACTGGGAGCACGCGGGCTGGTACCTGCCGGGATACGACCTGGCGACACTGTGGCTGGTCCTCGGGGACGCTCCGATGGCCCGGCGGCAGATCAGCCAGATCGCCCAGTCGGCGGGCCCGGCCTCCCGGGACGCCTTCCTGGTGAACCTGATGCTCCTGCTGACCCGGGAGATCCGTACGTACGAGACGGCCGTGCAGCGTTCGATGCACGACACGGCCCCGGCGGCACCGGGCGCGGCCCACCCCGGTGCTGCGCCGTCCGGCGAGGAACAGCGGCTGCTGCTCCGGCGGCTGCACGACGACTGCCAGATGGCCCGCAAGGCCGTCCGCGCGGCGGTCGGCACTCGCTGACGGGGACGACGGTCCGCGGTGCGCCCTGAGCGGCGGCGCACCGCGGACCGTCGTGTCCGGGCCTGTCCGGTTCAGGGGCCGGCCGGGGAGGGTGAGCGTGGCGGCCGCTCCGGCGCGTCGGCCACGTCGGCGTCCACCGTTGCGCCGGGTGTCCCGGCCGGGCCACTGGTGTATGCCAGTGACGCCCCGCAGGCCCGCGGACCGCCGTCCCGAAACTCGCCGGAAACCCTCTGTGACGTGGTAAATCCCTTCCGCGACGGCATTATTGACGGATCGTCGGCAAGCCGGTACCACTGACCAAGCTCGGCGCCGCGCGCCCCGCCACGCTCCGCCCGTCACAGGAGGCCGCATTGCGAGGATCCGCCACCGACCCCACGTCCACACCCGGCCCCAGACGCCTGCGGCGGAGTGCCGTCCCGCTCGCCTCCGCGGCCCTGCTGCTGCCGTTGTTCGGCGCGACCCCGGCCCACACCGCCACGGCCCCACCAGCGGACCAGCTGCAGCACGCGTTCGCCACCGCGGCGGCCGACTACCACGTTCCGGAGAGCGTCCTGCTGGCCGTCTCCTACCTTCAGTCCCGGTGGGACCGGCACGGCGGGGCGCCGAGCGTGACCGGCGGCTACGGCCCGATGCACCTCACCGACGCGCGCACCGCCCTCGCCACCGCGGAGCACTTCGCCGAGGGGACGGAGGACGCCCGGGGCGACACCGCCCGTGCCGCACCGCACCCGGCCCCGCTGCCCCCGGCCGGCTCGGCGGTCCCGGCCCGCCTGAGGACCCTGCCGGAGGCAGCGGAGCTGACGGGCCTCGCGGCCGGTGAACTCCGCACGGACCCGGCGGCGAACGTGGCCGGCGGCGCCGCCCTGCTCGCCGCCGCCCAGAAGCGGCTGGGCGAGCCGCTGAGCGCCGATCCGGCCGACTGGTACGGCGCGGTCGCCCGGTTCTCCGGCGCCGACGACACGGCGACCGCCGCCGCGTACGCCGACGACGTGTACGACGTACTGCGCACGGGCGAGCGGCGCGTCACGGACGACGGCCAGCTGGTGACCCTGGCGGCCCGGCCGCGGCTGACCGCCGACACCACCCAGCTCGAGCGGGCCGGTCTGCGCACGCTGCCCACGGACGGCACCGAGTGCCCGAGGTCGGTGTCCTGCGAGTCGGTTCCGGCGGCCTACGCCGAGTTCGGGGACGACGACTACGGCAACCACGACCTCGGCGACCGGCCCGCGTCCCAGCGCATCAAGTACATCGTCATCCACGACACGGAGGGCACCTGGGACGGGGTGCTGAATCTGGTCCAGGACCCCACCTACGTGTCCTGGAACTACACGATCCGCTCGACCGACGGTCTGATCGCCCAGCACGTCAAGGCGAAGGACGTGGCCTGGCACGCCGGCAACTGGGACGTCAACGCACGCTCCATCGGCATCGAGCACGAGGGTTTCCTCGCCGCCCCGGACGCCTGGTACACGGAGGCGATGTACCGCTCCTCGGCGCGGCTCGTGAGGTACCTGGCCGGGAAGTACGGCATCCCGCTGGACCGGCAGCACGTCCTGGGCCACGACAACGTGCCCGGGCCGACCGCCTCCACCATCCCGGGGATGCACACGGACCCCGGGCCGTACTGGGACTGGCGGCACTACTTCCGGCTCCTGGGCCACCCGTTCCGGAGCACGGGCGGCAGGCACGCCGCACTGGTGACGATCCTGCCGGACTACGCCGCGAACCGGCCCGTGTACACCGGCTGCACCACGCCGGGCGACCCTTGCGCGGCGCACGGCTCCAGCGAGGTCCGGCTGTACACGGATCACGACGTGACCGCCCCGCTGATCAAGGACATCGGCCTGAAGAAGGACCCGACCGACGGGGTGAACGATCTGTCCTCGCGGGTCTCCACCGGTCAGCAGTTCGCGGTGGCCGACCGCTGGGGCGACTGGACCGCCATCTGGTACCTGGGGCAGAAGGCATGGTTCCACGACCCCCGCAGTGAGCCGTCCGCCGTGCCGGCGAAGGGCTTCGTGGTGTCCCCGAGGGACGGTCTGCCGAGCGTCCCGGTGTACGGCCGCGCCTACCCGGAGAAGGACGCCTATCCGGCGGACGTACCTGTCCAGTCCGTGGTGCCGCTGCCCTACACGATCCCTGCGGGGCAGCGGTACGTGGCCGGTGACGTGATGCCGGGCGAGTACTACTACGCGGTCACCTTCACCCCCGACTCGCACCGGGTCGTGGTGGGCAAGGACCTGTACTACGAGATCCAGTACGGCCACCGGGTCGCGTTCGTCCGGGCCGCGGACGTGACGCTCAGCCGCCCGGCCCGCTAGCGGCGGCCGCCCGACCGCCTCAGCCCTGCTGGAAAAGCTCCGCCGGGAGCGGCTTCAGCAGGGCGTACAGGTCGTCGGTGATGGGGCGGTCCCAGGCGGCGATGGTGACGAGGACGCCGTCGCTGCGGTCGAACTGGACGCAGGAGATCCGGCTCTCGGAGAGCTTCAGCCGTCGCACGATGAGGAGGTTGTCGCCCTGGAGCACCGGAGTGTCCTCGGTGCCGACGACGGTGATCTCCTCGTCGTTCTCCAGCGCGAGGAGGAGCTGGCCCACCTCGAAGGGGATCTCCCCTTCGGTGACCTCGCGGGCCGGGGAACCCGCCGGGAGGTTGCCGATGATCATGGCGGGGCCGCGTCCGCCGAACAGGTCGTAGCGCAGGAAGACACCCTGGCACGTGCCGTCGGGGGCGGGCAGCAGGCCCGCGCCGAGGTTGCCCGGCCAGTCGCCCGGGTCCATGGCCAGCACGTCGAAGTCGGGTCCGGCAGGGGTCGCGCTGCGGCGGCGGAGGAACGACATGCGGCCATGGTACGTGTCCGTGCTCCGGCGGGTGCTCCGTGGGCGCCCGGGAGATCGTTCAGCTCAGGGGGCACGTGGTGCGCAGCGTCGCCGGGTCCGCGGCCGGCGGGCGCGGCACGGTGTGGTCCGCGGGCGGGCGGTCCCCCCGGGTGATCCAGCGTTCCAGAGCGGTGAAGGCGGAGCGGTGGCAGGGCACCATCGGGCGGAGCCTGTCCGGGAAGACGTCCGCCAGGGAGTCGGTGTGGGTGCCGTCCGCGATGCGGTAGTAGCGCAGCAGGGCGCCGCGGCCGGCCCGGTGGACCATACGGGCGTAGACGTCTGCGTCGGTGCTGATCGGGAGCAGCACGTCGAGGGTGCCCTGAAGGGTGATCAGGGGTTTGCCGATGCGTCCGGTGAGGGCGATGCGGCCGACCGCCCGGTGGACGGCGGCGGGCCGGTCCGGGTAGGCGTAGTCGGCGTCGCAGGCGGGCGTGCCGGGGGTGCAGAACGGGGTGCCGGCCTCGGTGTCCCCGTCGTAGCCGGGGTCGAGTTCCTCGCGGTAGATGCGCTGGGTGAGGTCCCAGTAGACCTGGTGGTGGTACGGCCACAGGAACTCGGAGCCCGCCGGGAAGCCGGCCCGGTGCAGCGCCGCCGCGGCCCGGGCGGCGCCGGGGCCGCCGGCGGCGTAGGCGGGGTAGTGGCGCAGCGCGGCCGGCAGGAAGGTGAGCGGGTTGGGGCCGTCGGAGCGCCAGAGGGTGCCCTCCCAGTCGACTCCGCCGTCGTACAGCTCCGGGTGGTGTTCCAGCTGCCAGCGCACCAGGTAGCCGCCGTTGGACAGACCGGTGGCGAGGGTGCGGGCCGGGGGGCGGTGGTAGCGCTGGGTGACCACGGTGCGGGCGGCGCGGGTGAGCTGGGTGAGGCGGGTGTTCCATTCGGCGATCGCGTCGCCGGGCCGGCGGCCGTCGCGGAAGAAGGCGGTACCGGTGTTGCCCTTGTCCGTGGCGGCGTAGGCGTAGCCGCGGGCGAGCACCCAGTCGGCGATGGCGCGGTCGTTGGCGTACTGCTCGCGGTTGCCGGGGGTGCCGGAGACGACCAGGCCGCCGTTCCACCGGTCGGGCAGCCGGATGACGAACTGGGAGTCGTGCTGCCAGCCGTGGTCGGTGTTGGTGGTGGAGGTGTCGGGGAAGTAGCCGTCGATCTGGATGCCGGGGACCCCGCGGGGGGTGGGGAGGTCCTGGGGGGTGAGCCCCGCGTAGTCGGCCGGGTCGGTGTGGCCGGAGGCCACGGTCCCGGCGGTGGTCAGCTCGTCCAGGCAGTCGGCCTGCTGGCGGGCGGCGCCGGGCACGTGCAGCCCGGTGCGGCCGGCGCAGTGGGCGTCCGCCGGTCCGGTGCCGGTGGGCGCTGCCGTGGCCGGGGTGACCAGGAAGGAGCAGACGGCGGCCAGCGACAGTGCGCCGAGGGCCGTGCGGCGGAGCGGGCGGCCGCGCGGAGACGGCCGGCGGAGCGGGTGGTGGGGAAGCATACGGTTCCTCCGGCGGGTCGGGTTCGCGCTGGAGGCTAGGGGCGGTGTGGGGGGCGCGGACATGTGTGGGGCCGCCATGATGACTTCCCGTTCCCGGGTGTCGGCCACCATGGCGGCCCGGTCCGGTCGCTGACTCGCGGTCAGCTTCAGGGGCAGCCGCTGTCGGCGAGGACGAAGTAGCCCGCGGGAGACTCCTTGAGAGTGTGGGTGACGAACGTGTTGTACAGACCCATGTTCTGGCCCGAGCCGTCGGCGTAGGTGTAGCCGCCGCTGGTGGTGGCCCTCCCCGCCCGTACGTGGGCGTAGTTGTCGGCCGTCCAGCAGGCGGCCGTGCCGCCGCCGGGGTCGGAGCCGCCCGGGTCGGGGCCGCCCGGGTCGGTGGTGTCGAGGCCGAAGAACCGGGCGATCCAGCGGCTGGAGCAGATGGAGCCGAGGAAGTACGGGGCGCCGGTGCTCCCGCACTGCTCGGCCCCGGTGCCCGGGTCGACCGGAGTGCCGTGGCCGATGCCGGGCACGCGGTCGACCTCGACGGCGACCGTGCCGTCGGCGGCCAGGTACTGGTCCTGCCGGGTCGCGTCGGGGCCGATGGCCGCCGTCCGCGTGGGCGTCTGGGACAGGCCGTGCAGGGCCGTCCACTGGTCACGCAGCTCGGTGGCGTCGCGCGGTGCGACGGTGGTGTCCTGGTCGCCGTACCAGACGGCCGCCCGCGGATACGGACCGGTGTAGGACGGGTAGGCGTCGCGCGCACGCTGGGCCCATTCGGCCGGGGTCAGGTCCACACCGGGATTCATGCACAGGTAGGGGCTGTTGTCCCGGGTGCAGTCGTAGGGCAGGCCGGCGACGACCGCGCCCGCGGAGAAGACGTCGGGGTAGGCGGCGAGCATGACCGCGGTCATCGCGCCGCCGGCCGACAGGCCGGTGACGTAGACGTGCTGTGGATCGGCGCCGTACGCGTTGACGGCGTGGGTCACCATCTGGCGCACGGACAGCGCCTCGCCCTGCCCGCGCCGGTTGTCCGCGGCCTGGAACCAGTTGAAGCACCTGCTGGGGTTGTTGGCGGTGCCGGTCTCGGCGAGCACCAGCAGGAAGCCGTCCTCGTCGGCGAGCCGGGGCAGCCCCGAGTTGTCGGCGTACACCTGGGCGCTCTGCGTGCAGCCGTGCAGGGCCACCACGACCGGCGGGTGGGCCGGCAGGGCGGCGGGCCGGTACACGTACATGGTGAGGGCGCCCGGATCGGTGCCGAAGTCGCCCACCCGGGTGAGCGTGACGGAGGCGCGTGCGGCGGGCGCGGGGCCGGTGAGCACGGTGCCGAGGACGACGGCGACGACGGCGAGCAGGCGGGACAGGAGGCGGAGCGCCGGGCGGCGGAGCACCGGACGGCGGAGCACCGGGCGGAGCGCCGGGCGGCGGAGCACCGGGCGGAGCACCGGGCGGCGCGCCGGACGGACCGGGGGCGGCGTTCGCGTCGCCCTGCTGGACGGGGACTGTGGCATGGCGGCTCCTTCGGGGACACACGGGCCCGGACCCGGCCGCTCCTTCGGGAGGCGGTACCGGGGGGTGGCGGAACCATAGGTTCGGGTGTGTCCGGGCACCATGGCGTCGCACACCACAGCCGTCACGGCGCCGCCCGGCTCCCGGCGGATTGCGGAGCATGCGGCGGTCTGCTACGCCCCGGCGCCGGGCGCCGCGCCCCCGCCTCCCTACGGCGGTGCGGCCGGTGTCACGTCCCGGGCGGAACCGTGGCGCCGCCGCGAGGGGACCGACATCGCTACCCGGCCGGAGCCGGCGCCGCCACCGCGAGGCGGCCGACGTCACCACCCCGAGGCGCCCGACGTCACCACCCCGAGGCGCCCGACGTCGCCGCGAGGCGGCCGACGTCGCTTCCTCCGCGGAGTCGGTGCCGCTCGTGTCATTCCTTGGGCGGGGCCGGGGGTACCACCGCGACCGGGCTCGCCGCGTGCAGCAGCACGGCCTGGGTGACCGATCCCATCATGCGGGCCGGGGCGAGCAGTCGTCGCCGGTGCCGGCCGACGACGACCAGCTCGGCGTCCTTCGAGGCGGCGACCAGGTGCCCGGCCGCGTCACCGGGCAGTGCCTCGGCGTCGGCGCGGACGTCGGGGTGCCGGGACCGGTGGGGGGCGAGGAAGCCCTCGGTGAGGGTGCGGGTCTCGTCCGCCACGGCGTCCTGGTCGACGACGGGCTGCACCACCTGGCCCGGGGCGGACCAGGTCTGCACCGGCCACGGGTAGGCGGCGATCACCTGGAGCCGGGCGTCGCGCAGGGCTGCCTCGGCGAAGGCGAAGGCGAGGACGTCCTCGTCGGGGCTGTCGGCGTGCACGCCGACGACCACGCGGGGGCCCGGCTCGGCG
This sequence comes from Streptomyces sp. SID486, assembly GCF_009865385.1. Taxonomy (GTDB): domain Bacteria; phylum Actinomycetota; class Actinomycetes; order Streptomycetales; family Streptomycetaceae; genus Streptomyces. The sequence goes on from NZ_WWJT01000746.1 coordinate 19,760, forward strand.
CCCCCTTCCCCGTGGGTCTCCCGGCCGGGCGGGGGGACGACGACCACCGGGCACTCGGCGTCCCGGGCGGCCGCGAGGCCGTTGGAGCCGAGGAGCAGGCTGGCGAAGCCGCCACGGCCCCGGGATCCGAGCACCAACAGCTGCGCTTCGGAGCCCAGTTCGGGCAGGACGGCACCCGGTACGCCTTCCAGGGCGATGTACTCGACGGCAGGCCGGCCGGGCCCGCCCTCGATCCGGGTGCGCACCTCGTCGAGCACCGGGTCGCCCTCCGCCTCGGGCGGCGCGGCGACCAGGACGTCGGCCTGGCCCCAGGCCGCGTACTGCCGTACGTGCACCACGCGCAGCGGTGCCGCACGGCGGCGGGCGGCGTCCAGGGCCCAGTCCAGGGCACGCAGGCTGTCCGCGGACCCGTCCACCGCGGCGATGACCGGCGCAGCGCTCATCCTTACCTCACCTCCGGAACACGACTTTCCCCTTGCTCGGGCCAGCCTCGCTCAGGTCCGGGCCCGGCAGGGCGCTGTCGCTCGCGTGTCCGGAAATCGGGCCGCGACACCCCTCTCTCAGGTCAGGTCGAACTCGCCTTCCCTCGCCCCGGAGACGAAGGCGCCCCATTCCGCGGGGGTGAAGATCAGGGACGGGCTCTCCGGACGGCCGCTGTTGCGCATCGCGATGAAGCCCTCGACAAAGGCGATCTGGACATCTCCCAGACCTCGGCTGCTGGACTGCCAGTCGGCCCTGCTGAGATCCAGCTCCGGCTTGTCCCAGCCCGTGAACGGCTGCTGCTGGATGGTGCTCTCGGCCACGTCCGTGCTCCTCCCGGTTCGTCGTCCGCGGTCAGCCTAGCGACCGCTCACGACCGCCGACAGGCCGCGCGGGCGGGACCCTTCAGGAATCGGGGGGCTCGGATCCCACGAGCCACATGGCGAAGAACTGGGAACCGCCGCCGTACGCGTGGCCGAGCACCCTGCGGGCCCGGTCCACCTGGTGGTCTCCGGCCTGGCCGCGTACCTGGAGGGCCGCCTCGGCGAAGCGGATCATGCCGGAGGCGCCGATGGGGTTGGTCGACAGCACGCCGCCCGACATGTTGACGGGCAGGTCGCCGTCGAGTCCGGTCACCCCGGCCTCGGTGAGTTTCCAGCCCTCGCCCTCCGCCGCGAAGCCCAGGTTCTCCAGCCACATGGGCTCGTACCAGGAGAAGGGCACGTACATCTCTACGGCGTCGATGTCCCGGCGCGGGTCGGCGATGCCGGCCTGCCGGTAGACGTCGGCGGCGCAGTCCTTGCCGGCCTGCGGGGAGACGAAGTCCTTGCCGGCGAAGAGGGTCGGCTCGCTGCGCATGGCACCGCCGAGCAGCCAGGCGGGCGGCCGGGGCGCGCGGGCGGCTCCGGCACGGTCGGTGAGGACCATCGCGCAGGCGCCGTCGGAGGAGGGGCAGGTCTCGGAGTAGCGGATGGGGTCCCACAGCATGGGCGACGCCTGGACCTTCTCCAGGGTGATGTCGTGTTCGTGCAGGTGGGCGTAGGGGTTCCGCAGGGCGTTGCGCCGGTCCTTGTAGGCGACCAGGGAGCCGACGGTGTCGGGGGCGCCGCTGCGCCGCATGTAGGCGCGGACGTGGGGGGCGAAGAAGCCGCCGGCGCCGGCGAGCAGGGGCTGCTGGAAGGGGATGGGCAGGGACAGGCCCCACATGGCGTTGGACTCGGACTGCTTTTCGAAGGCGAGGGTGAGGACCGTGCCGTGGACGCGGGCGGCGACCAGGTTCGCGGCGACGAGTGCGGTGGAGCCGCCGACGGAGCCGGCGGTGTGCACCCGCAGCATGGGTTTGCCGACCGCGCCGAGCGCGTCGGCGAGGTACAGCTCGGGCATCATCACGCCCTCGAAGAAGTCGGGCGCCTTGCCGATGACGACGGCGTCGATGTCGGCCCAGGTCAACTCGGCGTCCTGGAGGGCGCGCAGGGCGGCCTCCCGGACGAGTCCGGCGATCGACACGTCCCGGCGGGCGGCCACGTGCTTGGTCTGGCCGATGCCTGTGACGGCCACGGGCTCCTTGCTCATCGTGGATCCCCTTCGAGTACGGCGACCAGGTTCTGCTGCAGGCAGGGGCCGGAGGTGGCGTGTGCGAGCGCGCGGTCGGAGGCGCCGCGGTGGATGCGGGCGGCGGCCTCGCCGATGCGGATGAGTCCGGCGGCCATGACCGGATTGGCGGCGAGGGCGCCGCCCGAGGGGTTGACGCACACGCTGTCGTCGAGGCCGAGGGCCTTGCGCAGGACCACCTCCTGCGAGGTGAACGGCGCGTGCAGTTCGGCCGTGTCGACGGGCCGTTCGAAGGCGCCCGCCTCGCGGGCGGCGAGCCGGGCCGAGGGTGAGTCGGTGAGGTCGCGCACGCCGAGGCCGTGGGCTTCGATGCGGTGGTCGATGCCGCGGATCCAGGCGGGCCGCGCGCACAGCTCCCGGGCCCGCTCCCCGGCCGCGAGGATCACGGCGGCGGCGCCGTCGCCGACGGGCGGGCAGTCGCCGGTACGCAGCGGCCGTACGACGTGGTCGCCCTGGGGCACGGGGCCCTTGAGCTGGGCGTGGGGGTTGGCGGCGGCATCGGCGCGGCTGCGGGCGCCGATGGCGGCGAGGGCGGGTTCGTCGGTGTGCCCGGCGTCGATGAGGGCCTGGGCCTGGAGGGCGGCGAGGGCGATCGCGTCGGGCCACAGCGGGGCGACGTAGTACGGGTCGAGCTGGCGGGTGAGGACGTCCCGGACGGAGCCCGGTGAGCACTTGCCGTAGGAGTACACGAGCGCGGTGTCGGCGTCCCCGGTGAGCAGTTTGGTCCAGGCTTCGTACAGCGCCCAGGCGCCGTCCATCTCGACGTGCGACTCGGAGACCGGGGGCCAGGCGCCGACACCGTCCAGGGCGAGGGTGAAGGAGAAGGCGCGGCCGGCGAGGTAGTCGCTGGAGCCGGAGCAGACGAAGCCGATGTCGGCGGTCCTGAGCCCCGTCCGCGCCAGCACCTCGTGCAGCACCGGCATGAGCATCTCCACCTCGGAGGACTCCTCGGTGGAGCGCCGGTGGTCGGTCTGGGCGAAGGCCACGACGGCGACGTCCCGGCGGGCGGGCGCTTCCTGGCTGGTCACAGCAGCTCCTTGTACGTCTCGTAGTCCGCGTCGGGTTCGCCGGTGGGCCGGTAGTGGTCGGGGTAGCGGGCGCCCTCGGTCCACACGGGTTCCACGCGCAGGCCCATGCGGACCTGGTCGTAGGGGATGCCGCCGATGCGTGCGTGCAGGGCGAGGTCGGCGCCGTCCAGGGCGATGTGGGCGTAGACGTACGGCACCTCGATGTCCAGGTTCTTGGCTTTGATGTTGACGATGCAGTAGGTGGTGACCGTGCCGCGGGGCCCTACTTCGACCTGTTCGGCTGTGGCCACGCCACATGTGGGGCACGCACCCCTGGGCGGGACGTACACCTTGCGGCAGCTCGGGCAGCGCTCACCGACGGTGCGCCGGGCGGTGAGGGCGTCGATGTAGGCGGACTGGGCGCGGCCGGGCGAGTAGGTGTAGTCGAGGCGGGCGGCCGCGACGATGCCGGTGAGCGGGTGGTCGAACGTCCCGCTGTGGCCGCGCGGTTCGGGGGCCGCGCCGTCGTACGGCTCGAAGCAGGCGATGTCGGTGATGGCGCCGGTGCGCTCGGCGGCCCAGCGGACGCGCACCCGCATGCCGGTGCGGACGGCGTCGGGGCCGGGGGCGTCGAGGGCGTGCAGCAGGGCGGTGTCGGCGCCGTCGAGCCGGACCAGGACCCAGGCGAAGGGGGTGGTGAGGGGCTGGCCGCGGCGGGAGGCGTGGTTCCAGGCCCAGGTGGTGACCGTGCCGGTGGGGGCGACCTCGACCAGGTCGTGGATCTCCTCGGCGGTGACGGGGTCGTACTCGACGGGCGGGACGAGGGTGCGGCCGTCGGTGGTCCGGACGCCGAGCACGACGCGTTCGCGCAGGCCGGTGAGGAAGGCGCTCTGGACGGGGCCGAGGGAGCGGGTGAAGGGGAACTCGACGACCATGGGGGCTTTGAGGACTTCGGGCATCGGGGAGGTGCCTCCTTCGGGCGGGGTCGGTGGGCCGCACCCCTGGGGGCGCGAGGTGGTGACGTGTGCGGCTCCGCCGTGCGGACCCGGCCGGCCGCGCCCGGACCGGGGCGTGCGGAGCGCACCTCCGGCCGGATGTCACGCGCGCCTGAAGACGGGGGGCCGTTTCTCGGCGAAGGCGCGGGCCCCTTCCTTGGCGTCCGCGGTGTCGAAGACGGGCCAGCCCCGCCGGAGTTCGGCGGCGAGACCGTCGGCCTCGGTCAGCTCGGCGGTCTCGTACACGGATGCCTTGACGGCCTCCACGGCGAGCGGCCCGCAGGCGTTGATCCGGTCGGCGATCCGGAGGGCCTCGTCGAGGGCGGTGCCGTCGGGGACGACATGGCCGATCAGGCCGATGCCCGCGGCTTCCCGGGCGCTGTAGGGGCGTCCGGTGAGCAGCATCTCCAGGGCGTGGGTGCGCGGGATCTGGCGCTGGAGGCGGACGGTGGAGCCGCCGATCGGGAACAGGCCACGCCTCACCTCGAACAGACCGAAGGTCGCGGACTCGCCCGCGACCCGGATGTCGGTGCCCTGGAGGATCTCGGTACCGCCGGCGACGCAGTGGCCCTCGACGGCGGCGATCACCGGTTTGCGGGGGCGGTGGTGGCGCAGCATCGCCTTCCAGTGCAGGTCGGGGTCGGCCTTCAGCCGGTCGCGGTGCTGCTGTCCCCGCATCCCCTCACCGGCCAGCGCCTTGAGGTCCATGCCCGCGCAGAAGCTCCCGCCGGCCCCGGTGAGCACGACGGAGCGGACGGTGTCGTCCGCGTCGGCCTCGATCCAGCCGTCGTACAGTCCGACGAGCATCGGCAGCGAAAGGGCGTTCTTGGCGTCGGGCCGGTTGAGCGTGAGCACCAGTGTGGCGCCTTCCCGCCGCACGGTGAGGTGTTCCGTCCCACCCATGGCCATCTCCCCTCGGTCGGAACGAGAACAGGTTGCAGGAGGTGGCTGGGCACTTCAAGGGTTTTCTGACACTCAGTCAGTTTTCTTGGCGCGGGCCCTTCCCAGTTGTGGCGCCCTTTGCTCTGATGGCCGGCGGACCGGCGCGCACGCCTGTCGTCGCCGGGGCTGCCGGGGTCAGGAGGATGCGGTGGAGTACAACCTTGCCGACCTGTTCGAGTCGGTCGTCGACGTGGCCGCGGACCGCGAGGCGCTCGTGTACTTCGACCACCCCGGCACGGGGGCGGAGCGCAGGCTGACGTACGCGGAACTGGACGCCGCCGCCAACCGGGTCGCGCACCATCTGCTCGACAGCGGCCTGCGGCCCGGTGAGCACCTCGGGCTCCATCTCTACAACGGGGTCGAGTACCTCCAGACGGTACTGGCCTGCCTGAAGGCCAGGATCGTCCCGGTGAACGTCAACTACCGGTATGTCGAGGACGAGTTGGTCTACCTCTATCGGGACGCGGATCTTGCCGCGCTGGTCTTCGACGCGGAGTTCGAGGACCGGGTGGCGGGGGCGCTGCCCCGGGCGCCGATGCTGCGCCGTCTGCTGCGGGTGGGCGAGGGGACGCACCGGGTGCCCGCGGCGGTGCCGTTCGCGGCGGCCGAGGCGTCCGGCTCGCCCGGCCGGGGCTTCGCCGCCCGCTCCGGGGACGACCAGTTCATCGTCTACACCGGTGGCACGACGGGCATGCCGAAGGGCGTGATGTGGCGGCAGGAGGACCTGTTCTTCGCCGGCCTGGGCGGGGGCGCGCCGACCGGGGAGCCGGTGAGGGCGCCGCAGGAGCTGGCCGAGCGGGTCGCCGCGGGCGGCTCCGGCATCACCTTCTTCCCCACTCCGCCGCTGATGCACGGCACGTCGACGCTGACCGCGTTCATCGGCTTCAATTTCGGCCAACGGGTCGTACTCCACCGTAAGTTCGTCCCGGAGGAAGTGCTGCGCACGGTCGAGCGGGAGCGGGTCACCAGCATGTCGCTGGTCGGTGACGCGATGCTCCGGCCGCTGATCGACGCGTTGCGCGGACCGCTGAAGGGCACCGACTGCTCGGCCCTGTTCAGCGTCTCCTCGTCGGGTGCGATCATGTCGGAGACGGTGCGGCGGCAGTTCCGCGAGCTGGTGCCGAACGCCCTGCTGCTGAACAACTTCGGCTCCTCGGAGTCCGGTTTCAACGGCACCGCGACCGCCGACTCCGGTCCCGAGCGCGGCTTCCGCATCCGGGTCAACTCCCGTACCCGGGTGGTGGATCCGGTCACCCACGAGCAGGTCGCGGCCGGCGAGATCGGCCGGGTCGCGCAGTGCGGGCACGTGCCGCTCGGCTACTACAACGACCCGGTGAAAACCGCCGAGACCTTCTTCGAGAAGGACGGGCAGCGCTGGGTGCTGCTGGGCGACATGGCGACCGTCGGCCCGGACGGCGTGGTCACCGTTCTCGGTCGGGGCTCGCAGTGCATCAACACCGGCGGCGAGAAGGTGTACCCGGAGGAGGTGGAGCAGGCGCTCAAGGCACATCCGGACGTGTACGACGCGCTGGTCGCCGGTGTCCCGGACGCCCGGTGGGGCAGCCATGTGGCCGCCGTGGTGCAGCTGCGCGCGGGCGCGCCGCGGGTGTCGCTGGCCGACATCCAGAGTCACTGCCGCAGCCGGCTGGCCGGTTACAAGGTCCCGCGGCAGCTGGTGCTCACGGACGCCATCCAGCGGTCCCCGAGCGGCAAGGCCGACTACCGGTGGGCGCGGGAGGTGGCGACGGCGGCCGAGCGGCCGTAGCAGCGGCCGGGGGGGGTCGTATGTACAGAGGAAGGCGTGACGGGCTCGTCAGGGCGGCGGCCGCCGGGTGGGCGAGCCGATCCATGTGCGCCCGGTCCCCGCGGTCGAGCCACGGCTCCACCCCCTCGGCCGTGCGGGTGCGCCTTCGGCGGGCCGCCCCGCGCGAAAATCCCGCAGACCCCTTGCCGGGAGGCCGGACGGCCTGAATTACTGGCCTCGGCACATCGACCGAATGATCGGTCGTCCGGATTGTACGGATGGCAAGGGAGACGTCCCGATGGCGGATGCGAGGGGCCTGCTCGACGCGGGCGAACGGCTGGGGGCCGAGGAGCTGCGGGCGGTACAGCTGGAGCGGCTGCGCGCCTCACTGCGGCAGGCGTACGAGCACGTGCCGTTCTACCGCGAGTCCTTCGACAAGGCCGGCGTCCGCCCGGAGGACTGCCGTTCGCTCGCCGACCTGGCCCGCTTCCCCTTCACGGCCAAGGCCGACCTCCGGGCGAACTACCCGTACGGCATGTTCGCCGTGCCGCGCGAGCGGATCCGCCGGCTGCACGCCTCCAGTGGGACCACGGGCCGCCCCACGGTGGTCGGCTACACGGACAACGACCTCTCCCTGTGGGCCGACATGGTGGCGCGGTCCATCCGGGCGGCGGGCGGCCGGCCGGGCGACATCGTGCATGTGGCCTACGGCTACGGACTGTTCACCGGTGGACTGGGCGCCCACTACGGTGCGGAGCGCCTCGGCTGTACGGTCGTCCCGGCGTCCGGCGGTATGACGGCCCGCCAGGTGCAGCTCATCCAGGACCTGGGACCGTCCGTCATCATGGTGACCCCCTCCTACATGCTCACGCTGCTGGACGAGTTCGAGCGGCAGGGTGTGGACCCACGGAGCACCTCGCTGCGGGTGGGCGTCTTCGGTGCCGAGCCCTGGACCGAGGGGATGCGGCGGGAGATCGAGGAACGGTTCGCGATCGACGCCGTCGACATCTACGGGCTGTCGGAGGTGATCGGTCCGGGCGTCGCCCAGGAGTGCGTGGAGACCAAGGACGGCCTCCATGTGTGGGAGGACCACTTCTACCCGGAGATCGTGGATCCGGTCACGGGCGAGGTGCTGCCGGACGGTGAGCGGGGGGAGCTGGTGTTCACCTCGCTGACCAAGGAGGCCATGCCGATCGTGCGGTACCGGACGCGGGACCTCACCCGGCTGCTGCCCGGGACGGCCCGGGTGTTCCGGCGGATGGAGAAGGTCACCGGGCGCAGCGACGACATGGTGATCCTGCGGGGGGTCAACCTCTTCCCGACCCAGGTCGAGGAGATCGTGCTGCGCACACCCGGTGTGGCGCCGCACTTCCAGCTGCGCCTGACCCGCCAGGGCCGCCTCGACGCCCTGACGGTGCGGGCCGAGGCCCGCCCGGACGCGCCCCCGGAGGTACGGGAGGCGGCGGCGCGGGCCATCAGCGCCGGGATCAAGGACGGCATCGGGGTCTCGGCCGCCGTGGAGATCGTGGAGCCCGAGTCACTGGAGCGGTCGGTGGGCAAGATCCGCCGGATCGTGGACCTGCGCCCGCGCGACCCCGACTGACCCCCACCCCCCTCCACCCCGCCGCCCGCGCCGCCCTCGGCGCCGTCCGCCATCGGCGGCGCCGACCGCAGCGCCGGCCGGCGGCGGCGCGGGCCCCGACTAACCGCCGAAGCGGTCGCGCAGCTCGCGCTTGAGGATCTTGCCGCTGGCGTTGCGCGGCAGCTCGCTCACGAACAGCACCCGCTTGGGCGCCTTGAAGGGGGCGAGCCGCTCCTTCACGTGTGCGATCAGCTCGTCCTCCAGCCGGTCGGAGGTCACCTCGCCGCGCGGGACGACGACGGCCGTGACGGCCTCGATCCACCGCTCGTCGGGCAGGCCGATCACGGCGGCCTCGACGACCGCCTCATGGCTGTACAGGGCGTCCTCGACCTGCCGCGAAGCCACCAGTACACCACCGGAGTTGATGACGTCCTTCACCCGGTCCACGATTCTGAGGTAGCCCTCGGTGTCCCGCACGGCGAGATCCCCGGAGCGGAACCAGCCGTCGCGGAAGGCCGCGGCGGTCTCCTCGGGCTTGTCCCAGTAGCCCTCGCACAACTGGGGCGAGCGGTAGACGATCTCGCCGGGCGTGCCGGCCGGGACCTCCTTGCCGTCCTCGTCGACCACCCGGGCATCGACGAACAGCACGGGACGGCCGCAGGAGTCCAGCCGGTCCTGGTGCTCGTCGGGGGTGAGGACGGTGGCCAGCGGGCCGATCTCGCTCTGGCCGAAGCAGTTGTAGAAGCCGAGCCGGGGCAGCCGTTCCCGCAGGCGCTCCAGGACCGGCACCGGCATGACCGACGCGCCGTAGTACGCCTTGCGCAGTCCGGACAGGTCCCGGGTCGTGAAGTCCGGGCGGGCCGCCAGGCCGATCCAGACCGTCGGCGGGGCGAACAGGCTGTCCACGCGCCCCGCTTCGATCAGGTCCAGGAGCCGGTCGCCGTCGGGTCCGTCGAGGATCAGGTTGGTGGCGCCGACCGCCAGACAGGGCAGCAGGAAGACGTGCAGCTGGGCGGAGTGGTACAGCGGCAGGGCGTGTGCGGGGCGGTCGCCGGCGCTGAGGTCGAGTGCCGTGATCGCGCTCAGGTACTCGTGGACCAGCGCGCGGTGCGTCATCATGGCGCCCTTGGGCAGGCCGGTGGTTCCCGAGGTGTACAGCAGTTGCACCAGGTCCTCGGCGCGCGGCTCGGGCCCGTCGTGGACGGGTGCCGTCGCCAGCCGCGCCAGCAGTGAGTCGTCGGCGTCGCGCAGCGGCAGGGTGCGGACGCCGGCGGGCAGCCGGTCCACGAGTCCGGGGTCGGCGAGGACCAGGGACGCGCCGGACTGGCCGACGAGGTAGGCGAGGTCGTCGCCGGTCAGGCTCTGGTTGACCGGCACGTGCACGAGGCCGGCCCGGGCACAGGCGAGGAAACCGATCAGGTAGGCGTCCGAGTTGTGCCCGTAGGAGCCGACCCGGTCGCCCGCGGCGAGGCCATGGCCGAGCAGGACGCTCGCCGCGCGGGAGACGGCGTCGTCGAGTTCCTCGTACGTCCATGCGCGGTCGCCGTACTCGACCGCGACCCGCGCCGGAGTGCGCCGGGCACTGCGCCGCAGCACCCCGTCGACCGTGCTGCCCTGTGCCTGCGTCATGACTGACGATCCTCGGTGCGCCGCCGGAACAGGTCAAGCACCCGGAGGCGCGACGACGGCCTCGCGGGCGAGACGTCCCTCCTGGGCGGGCGAAGGGTCACACCGGGCGTGTGCGGCCCTCCCAGTACGGGTCCCTCAGCCGCCGCTTGTAGAGCTTGCCGTTGGGGTCGCGGGGCATCTCGGCGATGAAGTCGACGGTCCTGGGCCGCTTGTACCCGGCGAGGTGCGCGGCGCAGTGGTCCAGGATCACGGCGGCCAGTTCGGGTCCCGGCTCGTGGCCCGGGGCCGGTTCGACCACGGCCTTGACCTCCTCACCCCAGTCGTCGTGCGGGATGCCGAAGACGGCGGCGTCGGCGACGGCGGGGTGGGCGAGCAGGGCGGACTCGATCTCGGCCGGGTAGATGTTGACCCCGCCGGAGATGATCATGTCGATCTTGCGGTCGCGGAGGAAGAGGTAGCCGTCCTCGTCCAGGTAGCCGAGGTCGCCGACGGTGAAGAAGTCGCCGATGCGGTTCTTCCGCGTCTTGGCCTCGTCCTTGTGGTACGCGAAACCGCCGGTGTTCATCTTCATGTAGACGGTGCCCAGTTCACCCGGGGCCAGCCGGTTTCCGTCGTCGTCGAAGACCGCGAGTTCGCTGATGGGCCACGCCTTGCCGACGGTCCCGGGTTTCTTCAGCCAGTCCTCGGCGGTGGCGAAGGCCCCGCCGCCCTCGCTGGCGGCGTAGTACTCCTCCACGCAGTGGCCCCACCACTCGATCATCGCCCGCTTCACGTGGTCGGGGCAGGGTGCGGCCCCGTGGACGGCGTGCCGCATGGACGAGACGTCGTAGCGCCGCCGCACCTGAGGCGGCAGCGCCAGCAGCCGGTGGAACTGGGTCGGGACCATGTGGGTGTGCGTGCACCGGTGGGCGTCGACGAGGCGCAGCATCTCCTCGGGCGTCCACTTGTCCATCAGCACCAGGCGGTGGCCGATGTGCAGGGAGGCGCCGGCGAACTGGAGGACGGCGGTGTGGTAGAGCGGCGAGCAGACGAGGTGGACGTTGTCGTCGTACGGCCGGATGCCGAAGATGCCGAGGAATCCGCCGAGATAGGCGTCCTCGGGGCGCCTGCCGGGCAGCGGGCGGCGGATGCCGCGGGGGCGGCCGGTGGTGCCGGAGGTGTAGTTCATGACCCAGCCGAGTTCGCGGTCCTCGGGCGCCGACTCGAACTGCCCGGCGAGGAGTTCGGTGTACGGCCGGAAGCCCTGGACCGTCCCCACGGCGTACCGGTGGCTCGCCGGGAGGCCGGCCTCCTCGGCCGCCTGGCGGGCCGGACCGGCGAACCGCTCGTGGGCGATGAGCACCTTGGCGCCGGAGTCCGCGACGATCCAGGCGATCTCCGGGCCCACGAAGTGGTGGTTGACGGGGACGAGATAGAGGCCGGCCTGGCTGGCGGCCAGGTACGCGGTGACGAACTCGGCGCCGTTGGGCAGGACGGCCGCGAAGGCGTCCCCGCGCCGGAGGCCGGCCGCGCGCAGGCCGTGGACGAGGCGGTTGGCGGCGGCGTGCAGCCGCCCGGCCGTCCACTCCTCGCCGTCCGGCCCGATCATGACGGTACGACCGGGGTCCCGGGCCGCCTGGTCCCAGAAACCGGTGGGGGGTGTGCTCACTGGCCGCTCCTTCCGGCGATGCGGTTGATGCGGTCCACGGCTTCCTCGAAGCCGCGGGTGAGGTCGTCGAAGACGGCCTGGACACTGCGTTCGCCGGTCATCCGGCCGACGATCTGGCCGACGGGGGTGCCGAGCAGCGGCTCGACCTCGTACTTCTGGATGCGGGAGACCGCCTCGGCCACCAGCAGGCCCTGCAACGGCATGGGCAGGGTGCCGGGTCCGGCCGGGTCGTCCCAGGCGTCGGTCCACTCGGTCCGGAGCTGACGCGCGGGCTTCCCGGTCAGGGCACGGGAGCGGACGGTGTCGCCGGACCCGGCGGCGAGCAGTTTGCGCGTCAGGGCGGGCGAATGGAGGTCGGCTTCCGTGGTGGTCAGCCATATGGAGCCCAGCCACACGCCCTGGGCACCGAGACTGAGCGCGGCTGCCACCTGCGGGCCGCTGCCGATCCCCCCGGCGGCCAGGACGGGCAGCGGGTCGACGGCCGCCACGACCTCGGGGGTCAGCACCATGGTGGCGATCTCCCCGGTGTGGCCGCCGGCCTCGTAACCCTGCGCCACGACGATGTCGATGCCCGCCTCGCGGTGCTTGCGGGCGTGCCGGGCGCTGCCGGCGAGCGCGGCGACGAGGACGCCCCGGTCGTGGGCGCGGCGGACCACGTCGGCGGGCGGCGAGCCGAGGGCGTTGGCCAGCAGCCTGATCGGGTGGTCGAAGGCGACGTCGAGCTGGGTGCGGGCGACCTGCTCCATCCAGCCGGTGATGCGCCATCCGGACGCCTCGCCCTCGGCCAGTCCGGGCACGCCGTGGCGGGCGAGGGTGTCCTCGACGAAACGGCGGTGCGCCGGCGGGATCATCGCCTCGACGTCGGCCTCGGTGACGCCCTCCACCTTCTTCGCCGGCATGACGACGTCCAGGCCGTAGGGGTGTCCTCCGGCGTGCGCGTCCAGCCAGTCGAGGTCGCGTCTGAGCTCGTCGGGGGCGGTGTAGCGGACCGCGCCGAGCACGCCGAGGCCGCCGGCCCGGCTGATGGCCGCGGCGACGGCGGGGAACGGCGTGAAGCCGAAGACAGCGTGTTCGATTCCGAGTTTCCGGCTCAGCTCCGTCTGCATGGGCGCAGGATGCCGCAGCGGGCCGGACGACGGAAGACCTTTTCTGATGCTCCGTCAGTTTGCGGCCGTCGGCACGCGCCCCGTTGACACGCCCCTCACCTGACAGGAAAGTTTCACCGGCAGGACAGGGCCCGAAAGATACTTTCAGGCGGGAGACCGTGCGATGACGGACGACATGGCAGGCAGCCGGACGGGCGGGCTGACCCGCCGCCGGCTCATGGCGGGCTCACTGGCCTCGGGCGGCGCGCTGGCCCTCGGCGCGCTCCC
>NZ_WWJT01000747.1 GCF_009865385.1 Streptomyces sp. SID486
CGCCGGCCCCCTCCCCGGACCCCCGCTCGGACACCGCGCACGACCCCGGCAGCCGGCCGGACCGCGTGCCCGGGCCCGAGCCCGACCCCGCCAGCCGCCGGGACTCCGTGCCCGAACCCGGCAACCGGCCGGACTCCGCGCCCGAACCCGGCAACCGGCCGGACTCCGCGCCCGAGCCCGAGCCCGAGCCCGAGCCCGGCACCAGGGGCGGCCATGAGTGACGCGCCCGTGCCCATCCTCATGTACCACTCCGTCGCGGCCGACCCGAACGACGCCACACGCGCCCTGTCCGTCGCCCCGGAGGCGTTCGCCGAGCAGATGGCGCTCATCGGCGGCCTCGGCATGACCCCGCTGACCACCGCCGGCCTCGCGGCCCACTGGCGCTCCGGCCGCCCGCTGCCCGCCCGGCCGGTCCTCATCACCTTCGACGACGGCTACGAAGGAGTGCACCGGCACGCCCTGCCCGTGCTCGCCGAGCACGGCTTCCCCGCCACGCTGTTCGTCTCCACCGGCTGGATCAGGGGCGATCACGACACCGGCGGCGGCCTCGACACCATGCTCGACTGGCGGCAGGTGCGCGAACTGGCCGCCACCGGGGTCGAGATCGGCGGACACAGCCACACCCACCCGCAGCTCGACGGGCTGGACGACGCCGGACTGCGTGCGGAACTGGACCTCTGCACACGGATCGTCGGCGCCGAACTCGGCGCGGCGCCGGTGTCGTTCGCCTACCCCTACGGCTACTCCAGCCGCCGGGTCCGCCAGGCCGTGCGCGCGGCCGGGTACGCCCAGGCGCTCGCCGTCGGCAACGCCCTCGCCCGCCGCCGCCAGGGCCCGTACGCCCTGGAGCGGCTCACGGTCCGCAGGAGCACCGGCGCCGAGGAGTTCGAGCGACTGCTCCTCGGCCGCGCCGTGGCCCGCACCTTCGCCGGGGACCGTGCCCTCACCAAGGGGTACGCCCTGGTCCGCAGAGCCCGTCAGGTCCGCCGGAAGGCCATCCGACCCCGTGACTGACACGACCACCACGACCGGGACCGAGCCGCCCGGCGCCACGGCGCCCCCGAGAGCCGGGCGGCGGCTGCGGCTGCCCTTCGGGAGCCGGACCGGCGGCAGCCCGCTGTTCCGCAACGCCTACGCGCTGATGCTCAACACCGGTGTCTCCGCCGTCCTCGGGCTCGGCTTCTGGGTGGCCGCGGCACGCTACTACTCGGACTCCGCGGTCGGTCAGGGGTCGGCCGCCATCGCCGCGATGAAGTTCCTCGCCGGGCTGACCGCGGTGACCCTGACCGGCGCCCTGGCCCGGTTCATCCCCGTGGCCGGGCCCCGCACCGGCCGGCTCATCTTCCGTACCTACGCTGCGAGTTCGCTGGTCGTGGCGCTGGCCGCCGGTGTCTTCCTGCTGTCCCTGGACACGTGGGGGCCGTCGTACCGCTTCCTGCACGGGACCGTGAACGGGCTCGGCTTCCTCGCCGCCGTCGCCGCCTGGAACGTGCTCACCCTGCAGGACGGTGTGCTGACCGGACTGCGCAGCGCGCCCTGGGTGCCGGTCGGCAACACCGCCTTCTCGGCGGTGAAGCTGGCCCTGCTGGCCGCGTTCGCCGTGGCCCTGCCGACCACCGGGGTCTTCGTGTCCTGGGCGGCGGCCATCGCCGTCTCGGTGGTGCCGCTGGGCTGGCTGGTGTTCCGGCGCCTGGTGCCCCGGCACGTCCGGGCGACCGGGAGCCACGCCCCGCCGCCGACGCTCCGGGAGATGGGCCGCTTCCTGGCCGGGGACTACACCGGCTCGCTGTTCTCGCTCGCCGTGGTCTACCTCGTGCCGGTGATCATCGCGGGGCAGGTCGGCTCCGAGGAGAACGCCTACTTCTACATCGCCACCACGATCGGCGGTACGACCGACCTGCTGGCCGTCAACATGGGCGCCTCGCTCACGGTCGAGGGGTCGCACGACCCCACCCGGCTCGCCGCCGACACCCGCGCGGCGCTGAGGAGGATGGCCCGGATCATGCTGCCGGTCGCGGCCGTACTGTTCGTCGGCGCGCCGTGGATCCTCGGCGTGTTCGGCGAGGGGTACGCGCAGGCGGCGACCCCGCTGCTGCGCTGGCTCGCGGTCGGCTCGGTACTGCGGGTCGTGATCGAGACGCACTTCGCGGTTCTTCGCGCCCAGAGCCGTACCGCCGGACTCGCCTGGCTCCAGGGCCTGTTGTGCGTACTGGTGCTCAGCCTGACCCTGCTGCTCCTGCCCCGGCTGGGGCTGACCGGAGCGGGGGTCGCCGAGGCGGCCAGTATCGCCGTCGTCGCCGCGATCGCCGCGCCACGGCTGTGGCGGACGGTACGGGCCGCACCGGCCGGGGTGCCCGACACCGCGGCACCGGACGGAGATCTGGCCGACCTCGGTACGCCGTCCCGCCCCCGCCTCCTCACCCGCTCCCGGCTCCGCCCGGACGCAGGCACCCGCACCGGACAGGGCGCCACCCCTGCCGCGCCGGCCGCCTCCCCGGCGCCCCGGCAGGGTCCCGCCTGGGCCCTGGACGCCGACACCCTGGCCCTCGGCGTCCAGGCGGACTTCGACCACGCCGAACGCCGGCCGGACGTCCGCCCGGGTCCGGGCACCCCGCCCACGGGCACCGCCGTACCCCGGGCGACGGTATGGCCGGAGCCACCGGCCGGGCCGGAGGACGCGACCCCCGCGGACGCCCTGCCCGCGGACGCCATACCCGCGGACGCCCTGCCCGTGGACGCCATACCCGCGGACCTGACACCCACCGGCCCGACGCTCACCGACCCGACACCCAAGGACGCCACGCCCGTGGACGCCGTACCCGCGGACGTCACACTCCGGGACGCCACACTCCAGGACGCCATACCCGACGAGCTTGCGTCCGAGGATCCCCCTTCCGAGGAGCCCCCTCCCGAGGAGCTCGCGTCCGGGTTCCCCGTGCCGGGCGGCGTGTCGGCGGTGCCGGGTGGCCGGTGGCTGCCCACCCGGACCGGAGCCGGTCTCGGCTGTCTGCTCGCCGGCGCGCTGCTGCTGTACTGGCTGCCGGCGCTGCGGCTCGGCGAGGCCGATCTGGACCGGATGGGCGGGCTCGGGCTGGTCACCGTCCTGCCGCCGGCGACGCTGGCGGGCGCGGCCCTGCTGATCGCCGTCTTCGCCGCGCTGCTCCGGCTGCGCCGCGAGCACCGGGCGCTGTTGCTGGTCACGCTGGTGGCGACGGTGGTGTCCCTGCACGCGCTGCCCGCGGTGATCGAGTCCGAGCCGCGGTTCCCGACCGCCTGGCAGCACCTGGGGTTCCTCGACTACATCGACCGCACCGGTTCGGCCGTCCCGGGTCTGGACGCGCGCTGGAGCTGGCCGGGTTTCTTCGCGGTGGCCGCGTTCGCCGGCCGGGCCTGCGGCGTCACCGACTTCACCGAGGTCATCCGCTGGTGGCCCACCGCCATCCAACTCGCCTACCTGGCACCGATGTTCCTGCTCACCCGGGCACTGCGCGCGAGCTGGCGGGCGAAGTGGGCGGGCATCTGGCTCTTCGTCCTGAGTAGCTGGGTGGGCCAGGACTACTTCTCCCCGCAGGGCTTCACCTACCTGCTGTACCTCGTGTTCGTGGCGGTCCTGCTGGTCTGGTTCCGCCCGCCACGGGTGATCTGGACGAGGTTCCGCCCCGGCGAGGCCGAGGTGGAGCCGGCCGGCCGGCGGCAACGGGCGGTGCTGCTGGCGCTGTTGATCGGCCTGTACGCGGCGACCGTCCCCGCGCACCAGCTCACCCCGTTCGTGATGCTGGGTGTGCTCACGGCCCTGGTCCTGCTGCGCCGGTCCGAACCGAGGGGACTGCCCCTGCTGTTCGCGGTGCTGGTCGCGGTATGGGTCGGCTTCATGGCCGAGCCGTACTGGTCCGGGCACTTCGACGAACTGTTCGGCGGGGTCGGCGGGGTCGGCGGCAACGTGTCCACCTCGGTCTCCGGCCGTATCCAGGGCGGGAGTTCGACACCACACAAACTGGTGCTGTACGCCCGGGTGCTGCTGGCCGGGTCGGTGCTGGCGCTGGCCTGCTGGGGCTGGTGGCGGCGCCGCTCGCACCGGTACCGGGAACGGTCCCTGCCGGTCCTGACCTTCGTCCCGTTCCTGGGCTTCGGCATGCAGTCGTACGGCGGGGAGATGGCACTGCGCGTCTTCATGTTCGCGGTGCCGGGTGCGGCCCTGCTCGGCGGGCTCGCGCTGTTCCCGCGCGCCGGCGGCCCCGCCACGGCGCGCCGGCCGCTGCTGGCGCCGCTGGCCGCGCTGCTCACCGGGCTGCTGCTGATGGGCGGCTTCCTGGTGGCCCGCTGGGGCAACGAGCCGTTCGAACGGACCCGGCCCGGTGAGGTCGCGGCCATGGACTGGGTGTACGCCCACGACCGGCCGACGGTCCGGCTGCTGTGGCTCACCCAGGACCCGGTCGACGACGTGACGCCGGCGCTGCCGTGGGGGGCGCGGGACATGGAGCGGGTGAACTACGTGCCGACGCAGGCACCGGCCGACCCGGCACTGGTGTCCGGCCTGGTCAAGGCGCTCAAGGACGCCGGCCCGAACTCGTACCTGATGATCAACCGCAGCCAGGTGACGTACCTGGAGCTGGACGCTGGCTACCCGGTGACCTGGGAGCCCCGGCTGGTCGGGAACCTGGACGGCCGTCCGGAGCTGACGAAGGTCCTGGTCGACGCGGACGTGACCGTGTACGCCCTGCGCTCGGCACCGGCGGGTCCGATGCCGAGGCCGGACCCGGGACCGATCGGGCCGCAGGTGACGTGGACGCCGTGGTCGGTGGTCGGCGCGCTGGCCGCCGTGATCCTGGTCCTGCTGCTGTCCGCCCGTGAGCTGGTGCGGGTCGCGGCCCGGCCGAGCGTGCGCAGGCTGCGGCTGCTCCAGGGCAGTTTCTGGTTCTCGCTGCCGCTGCTGGCGGTGGTGCTGGCCTCGTTGGTGCAGCGGTTCCTCACCATGAAGTGACGGTGGGGTGGCTCAGCGGTCGAGCCACTTCACCTCGTAGGCGCCCATCCGGAACCGCTTGCCGTCGACCCGCGCGTCGATCGGCCGGTCGAGGGTGTTGACGACGAGGACGGTGGCGGCGGTGGCGAGCACCCGGACGACGGGCCTGTCGTCCGGGGCGACGGACACCGGGGCGTACCTCGTGCCCGGCGGGAACGCCCGGCCGAACCGGGACAGCAGGCCGTACATGGGCAGCTCCCGGCCGCCCTGGGCGCTGTCGGTCGGGGTCCACAGGCAGCCCGGGCAGCTGCCGCTCTTCTCCTCGGGGTTCCAGTAGAAACCGGATTCGGCACCGCCCCTGGCCATGGCGATCAGTCCGGCCGCGTGGACGGCCAGCCGGCGGGGCTCGGACCAGCCCTTGCGTTCGTCACCGGCGTCGGCGGGCTCCACGTAGTACTCGGCCCACCACAGGGGCAGGTCGTGGGTGCGCCGCCGTACCCACTCGCCGACGGCGGTGAGCTTGTCGGTGGCGCCGAACTCGTCGGGCAGCAGGTCGTCGTCGTCGGTGTAGCTGGAGCCGTCCACGACGACGAAGTCGGCTCCGGCCTTGTGGCGGTTCCAGTAGTCGAAGGCGTCCAGGACCCGCTGGTCCATGGCGCCCCAGGGACCGCGGAACGTGGGCGAGGCGTTCTCCGTCTGCCGGGGGTCGACGCTGTCCATCGCGAGGTAGGGACCGCCGACCATGATGTCCTTGCCGACCTTCTTCAACGCCTTGTAGACGAGGTTGTACAGCGCCGTGTAGCCCTCGTAGTCCCAGCGGCCCTCGGCGTCGTTCCAGAACCCCTTGAACTCGTTCCACACGATGAAGTGGCGTACGTCCGGATAACGCCTGGCGACGGTGGCGGCGAGGTGGGCGAAGTCCTGGTAGTGGGCGGGCGTGGGCGCGGTCTCCAGCGCGGCCCGGCTCCAGTCGGTGTTGCCGGCGCCGGCCCGGCCGCCCTTCATCCAGTCCGGGGAGCAGCACAGCGTGACCACGGGGGTGCCGCCCGAGGCGCGGACGAAGTCGATCCGGCGGTCCATCGCGCCGAAGTCGTAATGCCCCTTCACCGGCTCGGGGTTGTCCGCTCCCCAGCCCATCAGCGCCTGGTCCTGGGGCAGCCCGCCGTCCTGTGCCAGCAGCCGCTCGACCCGCGCGGTGACCGCGCCGCCTTCCGCGTCGGCGCTGTACTGGGTGTGGGTGAAGCCCCAGCCCACGGACGGCGCCGCGGCTCCGGAGGGGGCGGCGGGGGTGCCGTGCACCTTGTCGCCGTCGCGCGAGGTGCCGGCGGTGCTCGCCCCGTCGCCGGGCAGGCGGGTCAGGGTCACCAGCAGAGCAAGCGCGGTCGCGGCCACCCCGAGCAGGGCGGCGAGCCGCCAGCGCCCTGCCCCCGTCCACCACCCATGACGTCGCATCGGGGCCCACAGTAGTGGCGGATACGGCCCGGTGGACGGGACTTGGGGACACCCGAGCCCGGCCGGTGGACGGGACTTGGCGACACCCGCGCCCGGCCGGTGGACGGGACTTGACGACACCCGCGCCCGGCCGGTGGACGGACCTCGGGGGCATCCGAGCCCGGCCGGGGAAGGCGGGAGAGGGTGGCCGGGGAAGGGGGGAGGGGGTGGCCGGGTGGGCCGCGGGCGGCCCGCCGGTGCGGAACCGCTGCGCCGGTGGAGCGTCCGGCGGTGGAAATACCGTGCGCGCAGGGCATCCGTGGCGGATCATGGCGGCATGTCTGCCAACCTGCACGACGCTCTGCCGATCCGGCTCCACGTCGACGACTCCGACTCGCCGTCCGACGTCGTCGACGCTCTGTTCCTCGGCCGCTTCGCGACGGGCGAGCAGCCGTACTCGCACGCGGCGAACATCGACCGGGTGCGCTCCGGCGTGACCCTGCTGCCGGACGGCGCCCGTGTGCTGCGGGTCGCCCGGGACGAGGACCGCAGCGCCACCCTCGCGGAGGGGGACGGCTGGACCCTGCTGGTCTCCCGCTGGAACCGGGGCGCGGACGTGACGGTCACCGCGACCAGCGCCGAACTGGCCGAGCGGATCCTCGGCCAGGCGACGGACGGCGCGGCCGACGAGCCGGAACCGCAGCCGGAGAACGTGGCGATGGGGTTCTGGTACGTCTCCCCCCGGCGCGGCCCGCACCGCACCACGCGGCAGATCTCCGCGGGTACCTGGGACGAGGTCCGCGCCAACTACACGGCACCGGTGGCCGAGGCGATGGACCGGCTGATGGGGACGACGCCCGAGGACATCGCGGGCCGGCTGCTCCTGCTGCACGGCCCTCCGGGCACCGGCAAGACCTCCGCCCTGCGCACCCTGGCCCGTTCCTGGCGGGACTGGTGCCAGGTGGACTGCGTACTGGACCCCGAGCGGCTCTTCTCCGACGTCGGCTACCTGATGGACATCGCGATCGGCGAGGACGACGGCGCGGGCAAGGGCCGCTGGCGCCTGCTGCTGCTGGAGGACTGCGACGAGCTGATCCGCGGCGAGGCCCGGCACACGGCGGGCCAGGCCCTGTCCCGGCTGCTGAACCTCACCGACGGGCTGCTCGGCCAGGGCCGCAACGTCCTGGTCGGCGTCACCACCAACGAGGACCTGGAGCGGCTGCACCCGGCCGTGGTCCGGCCCGGCCGCTGCCTCGCCCGCATCGAGGTGGGCCCGCTGACCCGCGCGGAGGCGGTGGACTGGCTCGGCACCGAGCAGGGTGTCGGCCGGGAGGGGGCGACCCTGGCCGAGCTGTACGCGCTGCGCCGGGGCACGGCGCCCACAGCGGTGCCGGGGGCCCGGGAGGGCGCGGACGCGGGGTTGTACCTGTAGTGCTTCCATGAGGGTATGACCCTCCATGTCGGCACGTCGGGGTGGCAGTACAAGGACTGGCGGGAGCGCGTCTACCCGGCCGGGGTGCCGACGCGGCTGTGGCTGGAGGAGTACACCCGGCTGTTCGCGACCGTCGAGATCAACAACGCCTTCTACCGGCTGCCGTCGTACGACACCTTCGCCGCCTGGCGTGACCGGGTGCCGCCGGACTTCGTCGTCGCGGTCAAGGCCAGCCGGTACCTCACCCACATCAAGCGCCTCAAGGACCCCGCGGAGCCGGTGGACCGCCTGATGAGCCACGCGGCGGGCCTCGGCGGACGCCTGGGCCCGGTCCTCCTCCAGCTGCCGCCCACGCTGCGCGCGGACCCGCCCCTGCTGGACGCCTGCCTGGCCTGCTTCCCGCCCGGTACGCGGGTCGCGGTGGAGCCGCGCCACGACTCCTGGTGGACGCCGGAGCTGCGGCGCGTCCTGGAGTCCCGGGGTGCGGCCCTGTGCTGGGCGGACGTCCAGGCCCGCCCGGTCACCCCGCTGTGGCGCACCACCGACTGGGGTTACGTCCGCTTCCACCAGGGCCGCGCCCGGCCCTGGCCGCGCTACGGCAGACGCTCGCTGGAGACGTGGGTGGACCGCGTCGCCACCACGTGGTCCGGCGCCGACGACGTGTACGCGTACTTCAACAACGACCCCGGCGGCGCCGCGGTCCAGGACGCGGTGACGTTCGCGCGGACGGCGAGGAGAGCGGGCCTGGCGGCGACACGCACCCCGGAGCCGGTACGGGGCCGCGCCGGCTCGGCGGCTGCGAGTCCGCTCGGGACGGGGCCCGGGAGCGGGGGCTGAGGGGGGCGGCGTCGTACGGGGGCGGCCGCCGGTGCGGGCACCGGGCGCGCATCACCTGTCCCCGGCCGCCGCCGCGGGGCCGTCCTCAGCTTCCGTAGGCGGCCCGCAGGGCGTCCTGTACGGCGGCCAGGGCGTCCGGCTCCGACAGGCCGAGCCGGCGTACCCGCTCCACGTACGCCTGCGCGGCCGACGACGCCTCACGTGCCGCGGCCGGGCCGGCGGCGGCCACGAAGGTGCCGTTGCGCCCGCGCGTCTCGATCACCCCGTCGCCCTCCAGCGCGCGGTACGCCTTGGCCACCGTGTTCACCGCGAGCCCGAGGGACTCGGCAAGGCCCCGTACGGTCGGCAGCCGGTATCCCACCGGGAGCGCGCCGGACCGCGCCTGCTCGGAGATCTGCGCCCGTACCTGCTCGTACGGGGGCGCGCTGTCGTCGATGCGGATCTTCAGGCTCACAGGGCCGATTGTCGCGCACCCGACGGAAAATGGGAGGCAGCCGGCTCTCGCCGCCCGTACCGTGCGTCCCCATGACAGTCCTGGTACGCGACCTGCGCCCCGACGTCCCCGCCGACGCCGAGGGCTTCGCCCGTGTCCGCCGGCTCGCTCTGCCGTACATCCTGTTCACCCCGGAGTCGGTGCGGCACACGGCCGCCCATATGCAGCGCGACGCCCGCTTCCGGCCGCTCGTCGCGGAGGAGGACGGCGAGGTGACCGGCACGGCACAGGTCCATCTGGTCCCGGACAGCCGCGAGCCGGGGCAGGCGTGTCTGAACATCTACGTCCGCCCGGACCGGACCGGCCGCGGCGCCGGCCGGCTGCTGGTGGAGGCCGCCGAGGAGTACCTGGCGTCGCTGGGCGCGACCAGGCTGTTCGCCTGGGCGCTGGACGAGCCGGCCAACCGGGCGTTCGCCGAGCGGCGCGGCTACCGCCCCGGCCGCTCCGCCCACTTCCTCCGGCTCGACCTGGCGAACGGCCCCCTGCCGCCGCTCATGGAGGTCCCGGCGGGCGTCGAACTGCGGACGGCCGCCGAGTTCGCGGACGATCCCCGGCCGTTGTTCGAGCTGGACGCGGAGACGCTGCTCGACGAACCGGGTGACGTGGAGTACGAACTGGCGGACTACGACGCCTGGGTGGAGCAGACCTGGAACCACCCGCTGCTGGACCGCGAGCTGACCGTCGCCGCCTGTGTCGACGGCCGGCCGGTCGCCTTCAGCGTGGCCTACACCGACGGCGGCACCCGCTACTCCACCGCGATGACCGGTACCGCCCGCGGCCACCGCGGACGCGGTCTGGCCAAGCTCGCCAAGGTCCACGCGCTGCACCGGGCCCGGGCGGCCGGCCTCACCGAGGCGTTCACGGGCAACGACACCGGGAACGACGCCATGATCGCGATCAACGAGTGGCTGGGGTACGAGATCTGCGCGACGGAGGTGCGCTATGTCCGTGACGTCGGCTGAGGCCGCGGGCCGGCTGGAGGTCGTCCTGGTCAAGGCCGGGCGTACGAAGATCCGTTACCCGGCGGAGCTGCTCCGGGACGACGGCGACCGCGTCGTCGTACGTGCCCCTTGGGCGGGTGCCGGGGTGCGTGACTTCGGCTTCGTGCGCTTCGAGCCGGGTGATGTGTTCACCGAGTACTACTGGCGGGACCGGTGGTACGCGGTGAAGGAGATACGCGCCGCGGACGGCTCGGTCAAGGGCTGGTACTGCGACATCACCCGCCCCGCGGTCCGTTCGGGCGCGGAGCTGGTGGTGGAGGACCTGGACCTCGACCTGTGGCGGTCCGCGGACGGGCGGGACGTACGGCGCCTGGACGAGGACGAGTTCGCCGCGAGCGGGCTCGCGCAGGCGGACCCGCGGGCCGCGTCCGCGGCGGTCGCCGCACTCCACGGGCTGGAGGCACTGGCGGCCGGCCCGGACGGCTTCGCCGCGCTGCTGGCCTGACCCGACGGCACGGCGTCACCGGCCCGTCGGCCCGACCACCGCACGACTCCCCCGGTCAGCCGGCCCGACCGACGGCGCGGCATCACCGGTCCGCCCGCCCGAGGCCCGCAGGCGGCGCGGCGTCACCGGTCCGCCCGCCCGAGGCCCGCAGGCGGCGCGATGTCACACGTCCGCGATCACCGCGTACCGCTCGTCCGTCACTTCCTTCCCCCACAGCGACGCGTTCCCGGACAGCCGCTCCACCCGCACGTCGCGGGCCAGCGGCGCGAGGGCGGCGGCGAGGGACCCCGCGGGTATGCCGACCGGGGAGAGGGTGCCCCAGACGCCCTCGACCAGCACGAACCGGCCTGCCGGGCGCAGCAGGCCCCGCCAGTGCCTCAGCACCGCGGCGGGGTCCGGCAGCGTCCACAGCACATGCCGGACCAGGACGACGTCGTAGCGCTCCTCCCCCACCGGTGGGGCGGCGGCGTCCCCGCACAGGATCGTCGCGGTACGCCCGGCGAGCTTGCCGCGGGCCAGCTCGGCCATCGCCGGGGAGCGGTCGACGCCGGTCACGCGGTGCCCCTGTTCGACGGCGAGGAGCGAGAGGCTGCCGGTGCCGCAGCCGAGGTCCAGGACGTCGGCGGGGTGTCCGGGGAGCCAGGCGCGCAAGCGGTCCGCCCAGGCCGTGCGGACCTGCGGGTCGCGCAGGCCGTGGTCCGGTTCGTCGTCGAAGACGGCGGCCCGCGCATCCCAGTCCTCTTCGGGGGCGGTCGCGACCGTGTGGGTGTTCTCGCTCGTCATGCCCGGAGCGTGACACACGCCACTGACAGCGCGGACGTGACAGCGGACGTGACAGCCGCCACTGACAGCCCGGCACCGATGAGGAACTCTCCCCCACAAGCGTCCGCCGCCGTGGCACCACGGAACCCGGTGGGCGCCGAAGGAGGCAGCCATGCGCCGCATGACCGTGCAGAAGCCGCTGAAGAGGACGGACGGCCGCCGGATCCGCGAGGAGGCCGACGAGCGTCCGGCGGGGCGCCCCGAGGTGCGCAGGGACGTGGCACGCACCTGGTGGCCCGAGGGGTGACACCGGGCCGCCCGCGGTCCGACCGCCCGCCGTCCCGCCGCCCGCGGTGGCGGACGCGGGTCGTTCGGGCACGGCTTCGCGTCGGTGGCGGGCCTCGTCCCGGGTGCGTATCGGTGGCGGCCCTCGTCCCGGGTGCGCGTCGGTGGCGGGCCTCGTCCCGGGTGCGTATCGGTGGCGGGCCTCGTCCCGGGTGCGTGTCGGTGGCGGGCCTCGTCCCGGGTGCGGAACCCGGTCCCGTCGAGGCCCCCGCACGCGCGCGTGCGGCGCGAAGTGCAGCAGCCGCCGTCCGACGGCCCGCCCCCGGGCCGCCCCCACGGGCCGTCGATGCGCGCGCCCGTACCTGAGCGCAGCCCGTACCTGAGCGCAGTCTGAGCGTCCCCTTAAGCGAACCATAAGGATCTCCTCCACCCGCTCTCAGCTGGCGATTTCGCGGATTCCCGGGGCTAGGTTCGGATCCCCCCACGGGATCCAGGCCATCCCCGAGGACCGTTTCCGAGGAGTTCCCCATGCCCGCACGCCGCACGGCCGCCGCCGTCGCCTCGCTCGGCGTCACCGCCCTCGCCCTCTCCGCCGCCCCCGCATCCGCGCACGGCTCGATGGGCGACCCGGTCAGCCGCGTCTCGCAGTGCTACGCGGAGGGACCGGAGAGCCCGGAGTCGGCCGCGTGCAAGGCGGCCGTGGCGGCCGGCGGCGCGCAGGCCCTGTACGACTGGAACGGCATCCGGATCGGCGACGCGGCCGGACGGCACCGGCAGCTGATCCCGGACGGCAAGCTGTGCAGCGCGAACAGCGAGGAGTTCAAGGGGCTCGACCTGGCCCGCGCCGACTGGCCGGCGACGAGCGTGCGCGGCGGGGCGTACACCTTCAGGTACCGGGTGACCGCTCCGCACAAGGGCACCTTCAAGGTCTACCTCACCAAGCCCGGCTACGACCCGGCGAAGCCGCTGGCCTGGTCCGCGCTGGATCTCGGGCACCCGGTGGCGACGGTCACGGACCCGGTCCCCTCGGGCGGCTTCTACACCTTCTCCGGGACCCTGCCCGAGCGGTCCGGCAGGCAGCTGCTGTACGCGGTCTGGCAGCGCTCGGACAGTCCGGAGGCGTTCTACTCCTGCTCCGACGTCGACTTCGGCGGCAGCGGCAGCGAGGGCGCCACGGGCAGCGACAGCGGGGGCAGCGCGGGTGCCGGCACCGGCAGCGCCAGCGGCGGCAGCACAGGCGCCGGCACCGGCAAAAGCAGCGGTGCCGGGAACGGCGAGGGCGGGGACGGCGGTGCCGGGAACGGCGGGAGCGCGCCGGTTCCGGCCGCCTCCGCTCCCTCCGACGAGCAGATCGCGGCCGGTGCCGACAAGTCGACGATCGAGCACCACGGACACGGGGACGACGACGCGAGCACCTCGGCGGAGCCCGTCGCCGGCCCGGCGCGGTCCGCCCGCGCGCAGGCCGGTCGGCCGCAGACGGCCGGGACCTCGGCCGACCTCGCGGAGACGGGGGCGTCCACGGGCACCTCGTACGTCGCGATCGGCGGCGCGGCGGTGCTGGCGCTGGGCTCGGCCGTGCTGTTCCTGTCGGTGCGGCGGCGCGCGACGGCCGGCGGCCGGCGCAGGTGAGGGTTCCGGGGCCTGTCCGGCGGCTCAGGCCGGACAGGCCCCGGCGGCAGGTCAGCTGAACACCGACGCGCAGGTGGTGGCGGTGGCGTGGGCCGGGTCGAGCGCGTTGGCCACCTCGTGGAAGGCGATCCGGTCGAGCAGGCCGATCGCGACGTGTTCGGAGAGGTCGACCGGGCACAGGTTCTGGAGCAGGACGTTGTGGACGTCGGAACCGCTCAGGTACTGGGTGCGCCACGGGGTGACGACCTCGTCGTGCTGGGTGGCGATGACCGTGTAGTGCACTCCGGGGACGGTGTCCCCGCCCGCGTTGAGCTTGGTGAGGAAGGCCGAGCCGGTGATCTGGTCGGCGAGGCCGGGGGTGGTGGCCTTGAGCAGGTCCTCGGCGCCGGGGAAGTACGGCAGCAGGTGGGCGAGGCCGTCCAGGTCGGTGCCGTGGTTGTCGGGGGCGATGCCGACGAGGGCGCCCACCTTGCCCGCGCCGCCGAGGAACTTCAGGTAGTAGCGGGGCATCATGCCGCCCTGGGAGTGACCGACCAGGTCGGCCTTGGCGGCGCCGGTCGCGGCGAGCACGTCGTCGACGAAGGAGGCCAGCTGCTCGGCGGACTTGTCGATGGGGCCGAGGCCGTGGAAGAGGGGGACGCCGGGGAGCTGGCCGTAGTCGAGGGAGAAGACGCAGTAGCCGCGGCTCGTCAGGTAGGGGGCGAGACCGAGCCAGTTGTCGACGGAGTTGCCGAAGGTGCCGTGGACGAGGACGACGGGGCGGGGGTGCGCGGCGGAGGGCTTGCAGGAGTAGTCGTTCCAGCCGCTGCTGTGCGCGACGGCGCCGGCGGTGACGGTGGCGCTCGGGGCGGGGGCCTCGGAGGCGCTCGCGGTGGCGGCAGGGACGGCGGCCACGGCGGCGGTGAGGAGCAGCGCGGCGAGGGGTCTGAGCACTCGCTTCCAGGGCAGCATCGTGTGATCTCCTTGCGGCTCAAGGGAGGGGCACGGCCTAACCCTGTGATCCGGATCACGGGATGCTGTTCATCCGTCAAGTTACGGTCGAGTAGTGCAACTGTGAAGTTACGCGTGAGTAAAAACTCCCGGTGGCGACCAGCGGCTCACCCGTACACCGGACGAGACGTCACCAGGCCGGCCTGACCGGACCGTAGGGCGCGAGCCGCGCCGGACGCTCCGCCGACACGCGCACCTCACCCTCGCCCAGCAGTTCGGCCCATCCCCCGGCCGCCCGGGCGGCCGCCTCCTCCGCCGCCCGGGCGCAGGCCCGGCCGCGCCCGGTCAGCACGACCGGCCGGGAGGAGATCTCCCGTCTGCTCGTGGGCGAGCTGCTGACGACGGTCGGCGGTCACACCGAGCGGATCGGCGCCTCCCAGGTTGTTGGCGGCGGCCCGGTCACCGGCCGCGGTGGCGGCACGCAGCTGTGACACGGTGATCGTCGCTCCCGGCACGGCCCTTGCCGTCGAGAACCCCACCGACCACACCGCCCTTTCCCGGGCCACCACCTCGATCGGCCTGGAGGCACACCTGGCCGACGGCACCACATCACCCCGCCCTGGGCCGACTGGCGCGCCCCGGGCGGCGGTCAGGCCGCCAGGGTGCCCGGCATCACCGCCCGCGGCCCGAACCTGGCTCGCGCACGGTCCGCCGCCTCCTCGATACGGCGGACCTTCTCGTCCACGGGGTCGAAGGTGAGCTGGTGGGCGGCCCGGTCGGCGGGGGTCAGGTTCTCCGCGCGCAGGGCGAGCGCGCGGACCCGGGCGCGTTGCAGGCCGAGCGCCTCGTACATGCCGTAGGCCGCCCCGGTCAGGGCCGCCGAGTGCGCGGTCGGCTCCGCCAGGGCGCGGCTGCGGGTGGTCGCGGAGCGGTCGGCGTACCGCACGGTCAGGGTCAGGGTGCGGCAGACCTTCTCCACCGCGCGCAGCCGGGTGCCGATCTCCTCGGCGGCCGACAGCAGCGCCTTGCGGTGGCGTCCGGGGTCCAGCTCGTCGAGGCCGAAGGTCCGTTCCGTCGTCAGCGACCGCGAGACGGCGTTCGGCACGACCCGGCCGCGGTCAAGACCGCCCGCCCGCTCACGCAGCTCTCGGCCGGCCTTCGCGCCGATCAGCCGCTGGAGCGTGGAGAGCGGCGCGGCGGCGACCAGGCCCAGGGTGTCCAGGCCGTACTCGCCCAGGGTGCGGGCGGTCGCCGTGCCGACGCCCGGCAGCGCGGTCACCGGACGCCCGGCGAGGAACTCCGCGATGCCGTCCGGGTCCTCGGGCACCGCGCGGGTCACCCCGGGCCGGGCGTCGCGCAGCGCCACGCGGGCCAGCATCGGGCCGGGGCCGGCGCCGATCGCGCAGTCGACGCCGTACCGCGCGAGGGCCCGCACCCGGATCACCGCGGCCAGTTCCACCGCGCTGCGACCGAAGTACCGCTCGGCGCCGCGCAGATCGGCCAGCGCCCCGTCCGGCGGCAGCGCCTCCACGACCGGCGTGAACTCCTCCAGCAGGCCGAGCAGCCCCGGCAGGGCCGCCTCGTACATCGGCGGCAGCTGGAAACGTACGCAGAGGATGGTCATCCCGCACTCCCCGGACTCTGGTGCCACAACTTCCTCATCGCCGCCGGCCCTTGCGCCGCGGCGTCCTGGCCCGCGGGGCGCAGATCGGCCCAGGGGTGCATCTCGTACCCGGTGGGCATGCGGATCGTCCGGCCCCGCACCGGGTCACGGGCCGCGGAGCCGGCCGGCGCGGGCAGCCCGTCGGAACCGGCGAGCCGGGCCCGGGAGGGACCGCCGTCGTCGCTCTCCGGGGGGCCGTCCACGGCCGGGCCGGCCGGTTCGGCCAGCCGGGCCGCGACCCCGTCGAGCCCCTCCTCCCGCCGCACCTCCACCAGTTCGGCGAGGTTCCAGGCGGCGGCGCCCACCACGCTGAGGCTGCGCGGGCCGCGCCGCTGCACCACTCCGCGCACCAGCAGCAGCCAGGAGTGGAAGACGGTGTGGGCGCAGGCGTCGTGCGAGTCGTCGAAGAACGCGAGGTCGACCAGGCCCGTGCCGTCGTCCAGGGTGGAGAAGATGACGCGCTTGCCGGAGCGGATCGGCGGGGTCTGGGTGGCCGCCTTGGCGCCCGCGACCAGCACGGTCTCCCCGTGCCGGGCCTCACGCAGCCGGCGTGCGGAGACCACGCCCAGTTCCTGGAGGAACTCCCGGTGGTCGTCCATCAGATTGCGCGAGGCGTCCATGGACAGCACGCCCAGCTCGGCGCTGAGCCGCTCCGCCGACGTCAGGTCGGGCAGGCCGGCCGGGGCCGTCTTCCGGCCCCCGGCCAGCGGCAGCTGTCCCCCGCCACCGCCCCGGGCCCCCCGGTGCAGCTCGGTCAGGTGCAGTTGCAGATCACGGCGGTTGGCACCGAACGCGTCCAGCGCGCCCACCTGGGCGAGCCGTCCGGCCAGCGGCCTGCTGGGCCGGGCCCGCTCCCAGAAGTCCAGCAGGGAGGCGTACGGCTGCCCGTCCGCGATCCGCCGCGCCTCGGCCTCGCTGATGCCGTGCACGTCGGACAGGGCGAGCCGCAGTCCCCACACCTTCGACGATTCAGACACCAGTTCGATCCTGTGTGCGACCCCGGAGACGTTGACGTCCAGCGGCAGGATCGGCACCCCGCGCCGCCGGGCGTCCGCCAGCAGCAGCCGCTTCGGGTACATCCCGGGGTCGTGCGTGAGCAGCCCGGCGTAGAAGGCGGCCGGGTGATGCGTCTTCAGCCACGCCGACTGGTAGGTGGGCACGGCGAAGGCGACGGCGTGCGCCTTGCAGAAGCCGTACGACCCGAACGCCTCGACGATCTCCCAGGTCCGCTGGATCGTCTCCGCGCCGTAGCCACGGGCCGCCGACCGCTGGGCGAACCACACCCTGATCCGCCCCTGCGACTCCGGGTCGGACAGCCCGCGCCGCACCCGGTCGGCCTCGCCCCGGCCGCAGCCGGTCATGATGGCGACGATGTCGATGATCTGCTCATGGAAGACGACGACCCCGTACGTCCCGCGCAGCGGTTCCTCCAGGTCCGGGTGCGGGTAGCGCACCGGCGCCCGCCCGTGCCGCGCCTCGATGAAGGGCCGCACCATGTCGGCGGCGACCGGGCCGGGCCGGAACAGGGAGATGTCGACGACCAGGTCGTGGAAGCCGTCCGGCTGGAGGCGTCCCACCAGGTCCCGCTGGCCCGGCGACTCGATCTGGAAGCAGCCCAGCGTCTCGGCGGACCGGATCAGCCGGTAGGTCTCCGGGTCCCCCGGGGCGACCGCGTCCAGGTCGACGCGCTCCCCGGTCGCCCGCTCCACCTCGGCGACCGCGTGCGCCATCGCCGACTGCATCCGCACGCCCAGCACATCCAGTTTGAGCAGCCCGAGGTCCTCCACGTCCTCCTTGTCGAACTGCGCCATGGGCAGCCCCTCCCCGCTGGTCGGCACCACCGGCGTACGGGCGAGCAGGGAGGCGTCGGAAAGGAGCACCCCGCACGGGTGCATGGCGATCCCGCGCGGCAGGGCGTCGAGGGCCTCCACCAGCTCCCACAGCCTGCCGTACCTCTCCTTCTCCCCCGCGAGCCGCTTCAGTTCGGGCAGCTCCTCCAGTGCCGCCCGGGCGTCGCGGGCCCGGATGTGCGGGAAGGACTTGGCGACCCGGTCGATCTCGGCGGGGTCCATGGACAGGGCGGCACCCACGTCACGGATCGCGTGCCGCACCCGGTAGGTCTCCGGCATGGAGACCGTCGCCACCCGCTCCGTGCCGAACCGGTCGATGATCGCCCGGTACACCTCCAGCCGGCGCGCGGACTCCACGTCGATGTCGATGTCGGGCAGCACCACGCGCTCCTTGGACAGGAAGCGCTCCATCAGCAGCCCGTGCTCGACCGGATCGGCGTGCGCGATCCCGAGCAGATGGTTGACGAGCGATCCGGCACCGGACCCGCGTGCCGCCACCCGGATGCCCATCTCCCTTACGTCGTCCACCACTTGGGCGACCGTCAGGAAGTAGGAGCCGAAACCGTGATGGCCGATGATGTCCAGCTCCTGGTGCATCCGCTCCCAGTACGCGCGCCGGTCGCCGTAGCCGAGCCGCAGCATCCCGGCGGCCGCCCGGGAGGCGAGGGCCCGCTGCGCGGTGCGCCGGCCGGCGCCGACGAGGTGGGGCTCGGGGAAGTGGACGGTGCCGATGCCGAGGTCGCCCTCGGGGTCGACCCGGCACTCGGCGGCGGTGGCCCGGGTCTGCTCCAGCAGCCGGTGGGCGGTGTCCCGCCGGTACCCGGCGGCCTCCACCACCCGTTCGGCGACCTGGAGCATGGCCTGCGCGTCCTTCAGCCACGCCTCGCCGGAGTCCAGCTCCGCACGGGGGTCGATCGGCACCAGGCGGCGCGCGGCGTCCAGCACGTCGGCGACCGGCCCCTGACCGGGATCGGCGTACCGGACGGCGTTGCTGAGCACCGGGCGCACTCCCTGCTCGGCGGCGAATCCGACGGTACGGGCGGCCAGCCGCAGGGAGCCGGGCCCGGTGCCCGTCCGGCCGTGCCAGACGGCTTCCAGCCGCAGCGCGTCGCCGTGGACCTCACGCCAGGGGGCGAGCAGCCGTGCCGCCCGGTCGGGCCGTCCGGCGGCGAGCGCGCGCCCGACGTCCGACCCCGGTCCGAGCAGGACCAGCAGGCCGTCGCCGTGGTTGCCGGCCCAGGGCAGCAGCGGGGTCGGCCCGGCCGCGTGCGCCGCCGTGACCAGCCGGCACAGGTCGGCCCACCCGCGGGCGCCGTCCCGGGCGAGGAAGGTCACCCGGGGGGCCGACTCGTCCACGAAGGCACCGCCGCGCACGGGGGTACGGCGCCTCTCCCGCGGCGCGGCCTCCTCGGCCGCCACCGCCAGGTTCACCCCGAACAGCGGACGCACGCCCGACCCGGCGCACGCCTTGGCGAAGCGGACGGTCCCGGCGAGGGTGTCCCGGTCGGTCAGGGCGAGGGCGTCCATGCCCCGCTCGGAGGCGCGCTCGGCCAGCCGCTCCGGATGGGACGCCCCGTACCTCAGGGAGAACCCGGAGACGGTGTGCAGATGCGCGAAGCCCGGCACACACACCTCCCGCAGTCGTGAGCCCCGAACGGCTCTCGAACATCAGTTCCCAACTTCCTCCTCCACCATACCCCCATTCTCGAACACGTGTACGACATCGGTTCGAGCGCCTCCGACCTGCGCAAACACCGTCGGGACCGCATGGCGAAGCCCCGCCCCGGACGGCCCGGGGCGGGGCTTCGGACGGTGACCGGGGCTAGCCGATCTGCGTTCCCGTGGCGGACAGCGCCTCGGTGACCGGCTGGAAGAAGGTCTCCCCGCCGGAGGTGCAGTCGCCGCTGCCGCCGGAGGTCAGGCCGACGGCCTTGTCACCCGAGAACAGCGAGCCGCCGCTGTCGCCGGGCTCGGCGCACACGTCGGTCTGGATCAGGCCGCTCACCGTGCCCTCGGAGTAGTTGACGGTGGCGCTCAGGCCGGTGACCGTGCCGTCGTGGACCTGGGTGGTGGAACCGCTGCGGGTGACCTTCATGCCCACGGTGGCCTCGACGGCGCCGGTGATCTGCCGGCTGGAGCCGTCGTAGAGGTCGACCGCGCTCGGGTGGTCGACCTCGGCCGTGTACTTGACCAGGCCGTAGTCGTCGCCCGGGAAGCTGGACCGCTCGTTCGTGCCGATGGTCCTGCCGGAGGAGTCCGACCAGCTGGAGATGGACGCGGTGCAGTGCCCGGCGGTCAGGAAGTACGGCTGCCCGCCCTTGACCACGTTGAAGCCCAGGGAGCAGCGCCCGCCGGAGCCGGTGATGGCGTCGCCGCCCGCGACGAAGGGCTTGAACCGCCCGTGCGAGCGTTTGAGTTCGGCCGTGCCGCCGAGTCCGTCGACCACCTTGGCCAGCTTGGCCCACGCGGCACCGGACACCGTCCGGTCGGCGGTGACCACGACCTTGTCGGTGACCGGGTCGGTGGCCCAGGAGGTGCCCGGGATGGTCGCGTCCGCCTTCAGCGTGGCGTGCGCCTCGCCCAGTTCGGCCATCGAGTTGGCGACGATTCTGGCCTTGGCCCCGGCCGCCTCGACGGTCCTGGCCGTGCGCTGGTCGAGCACGTTGACGACGAGGCTCTTCGCGCGGGCGTCGTAGTAGCTGCCCGCCGCACCGGCGCCGAGGTCCGCGGTGAGACCGGCGGCGAGCTCCCCGGCCGCCGGAGCGGACAGGACCCGCAGCTGCGGGGTGGACGGAGCGGGTTCGCTGGCGTTCGCATTCTGCAAGGTGACACCCGCTGCGACCAGTGCGGCTATTCCGCCGCCCGCGATGGCGGCACGCCGCCCGGGTATGCGTCGGTGCTTCAACTCACGTCCTCCTGTGGGGGGTCGGCCACGCAGGTTGTGGGGACCTGACGGGCCGGAAGGCTGGTTGACGGGCGCCCACTCTTCCGAACCGCACAGGGAGCACACAAGGTCGACTTCCGGACGCGCACGAAGAGGGCTTACGCGCCCGTTCCGCACTGCAAACGACGCACAAGTAACCACACCCACCCGTCAGCCATGGCCGAAAATCGCCCTTGCGGGGGACGCATACACGCCATGCCGAGGCCCCCGCACGCGGGTCGCGTACGGGGGCCTCGTGGTGCCGACCGCGTCGTCGTCAGGGCAGGGTGACGCCGTAGTAGCTCAGTGCCTCGGTCACCGGCTGGAAGAAGGTCGTGCCGCCGGAGCTGCAGTTGCCGCTGCCGCCGGAGGTCAGGCCGTAGGCCACGCTGCCACCGTAGAGCGGGCCGCCGCTGTCGCCGCCCTCGGCGCAGACCGTGGTCTGGATCAGACCGGAGACGACGTCACCGCTGCCGTAGTTGACGGTGGCGTTGAGGGCGGTGACCCGGCCGCTGTGCGTGCCGGTGGTGGAACCGCGCCGGTAGACGGTCGTCCCCACGGACGGGGTGGCCGCGCTGCTGATGGTCTGGCTGCCCACCGCACTCGGGTGCGCGACGGAGGAGTTGGTGTACCGCACCAGAGCGAAGTCGTTGCCCGGGAAGCTGTAGCCCACGTTCGTGCCGAGCACCGTGGTCTTACTGGAGTTGCTGTACCACGTGGAGGCGACCTCGCCGCAGTGGCCGGCGGTCAGGAAGTAGTACGTGCTGCCGCTGTGCACGTTGAAGCCGAGCGAGCAGCGGTAGGAGCCGCCGTAGATGGCGTCCCCGCCGGTGATCAGCTTCTTGAACTTGCCGGGGGTGTGCTTGATGGTGAGCGCGCCCGCGTCGCCGCCGGCCTGCTGCCTGATCCTGGCGATCTCGGCCTTGGACACCGTGCTGTCGACGGTGACCACGACACGGTTGGACTTGCCGTCCACCGCCCAGGCCGTACCGGGGATGTCGGCCTTGAGGACGGAGTCGCTCGCCTTGGTGAGCTGGGTGGCGCTGAACGTGGGGGCGTCGCTGGCGTTCGCAGTGGGGGCGGCGAACGCCGCGGCGGCCAGGAAGCCGGTGGCCACGGCCGTCAGCCGGGTCCGTCTCGCGGTGCCGCCATGGGGAGTGGTGCGCTTGATCCTCACGTTTCGTTCCCTCCAAGGGAAGTCGGGGGCCCGCGTGGGGTCGGGGCCCGTGAGGCGCAGCCAGGGACCCGACCGGATTCGAATACGCATGCCCCTGACAAGCGCTGGGGGGAGTATTCGGCCGAACGGCCGGTCGGCACAAGGGTGCCTTTCGGCCGTCGCCCCGGAAGCACCCGAACGCACCAACACGCGCCGGCGCCGCCCCTCCGCGGCTCCGGCCCCGGGCGGCTGCGGGCCGGGCCGGGCCGGTGCCGTCCGGGGCCGCCAGAATCACTCGGACCGGTTCCAGCCCGGCCGGCGCTCCCCCGCCTCCACCGGCACGTCCAGCGTGTTGCCGGGGGCCGGGAGGGGGCAGAGGAAGTGGTCGGCGAAGGCGCACGGCGGGAGCTGGGCCCGGTTGAAGTCGACGGTCGTGCGCCCCTCGGCGTCCGGTGCCTGCGGGAAGAGGAACCGGAACCGGAAGCTGGTGTCACCGCTGGTGGCGTCGGCGAACACCGCCCACAGCGTCCCGTCCGCCTGCTGCGCCACCTTCAGCGTGTGCTCCCGGCCGGCCAGCGGGAAGGTGAGTTCGCCGGCGAGCGCGAACCCGCGCTCACGGCCGTCCGCGTTGCCGAGCCGTACGGTGCGCGTGCCGTCGTACGGTGCGAATCGCCCCGGCACCGACCATCGGGGGTCGTAGGGGTCCGCCTCGATGCCCCGGAAGGCGCGCCGGGTGGCGGACCCGGGGTCGTACACCCGTACTCCCCAGACTCCCTCGCGCACCAGGACGACCAGCCGCTTCGCGCCCGACGCCACCCGTGCCCCGGCCTCCGGGCCGGTGTCCGCGGCCAGTTCGGCCTTCCCCGAGAAAGGCCGCCCGTCCAGGGTCAGGCCGTCGGCTTCGGTGGCGGTGAGCACCACCCCCTCCTTGTCGGCCACCCAGTTCCCGGGAATGTCCGGAAGTCGACCCTCCGGATGGTCCTCGAGCCAGTGCGTCGCGGTCAGCGCGAGCGGCCCGTAGGGCGCCGATACCGTCTCCGCGCGCCTCTCGTGCCACTGCTTCCAGGCGTCGGGGGCGTCCGTCGTCATGCGTTCGGTTCCTTGTCTCTGTGGTCGGCTGTCGTCAGCCGTGGTCCAACTCTGTTCAGCTGTGGTCAGATGCGGTCAGTCGTGGTCAGCGTGGCCCCGCTCGTCGCGTACGGGGTGACGGGCCGGGGAAGGCCCAGGTGCTCGCGCAGGGTGCTGCCCGGGTAGAAGGTCCGGAACAGACCCCGGTGCTGGAGCAGCGCCGCCGTGCCGTTGACCAGCCGCTCCAGATCGCGGCGCGGTTCGACGGGGACGAGATGGAAGCCGTCGGCGACACCGGCGGCGTGCCAGGCGGCGATCAACTCCGCGAGGTCGACCGGTCCGCCCCGGTACAGCGGGCCCCGCCCGGTGGGCCGCGGACCGCCGCCGCCGTGTCCGGGCTGGGCCGCCCGCTCACCGTCACCGAGGTCCACCAGCAGGCTCACCAGGATCCGTGCCGAGCCCGGCCGCCGCCCGAACGAGCCCGCCTGCTCCAGCAGTCGGTCCCGTTCACCGGCGGCCTGCACCGGGGTGGTGGCGCGCACCAGCGCCACGTCGGCGTACCGGGCGGCGACCGTGCGGGCGTGGTCGTCGGTGACGTCGACCACGTGGACGGGACGCCCCTGCGGCGGCCGGGGCGCGGCCGGCGGGTCCTGCCCCGGGAAGGCGCCACCGGTGAAGTCGCCCCACCGCGGCCGGCCCCCGCCGGACAACCCACCCGTACCCGCCGCCCCTCCGAACGACCGCCCCTGCACCGCCTCCCCCTCGAACGACCGCCCCGGGACCGCCTCCCCTCCGAGCGACCGGCCCGGGACCGCCTCCCCTTCGAACCACCGACCCGGAGCCGCCTCCCCTTCGAACCACCGGTCCGGGACCGCCTCCCCCTCGAACGACCGGCCCGGGGCGCCGAGATCGAGCCGCCAGCCGGCCCGGCCCCGGCTGAGCCGGTCCAGGGTGGCGACGGCGCCCTGGGCCCGGAGGGGCTCGGGGTCGGCGGTGGTGACCGTCGGTACCAGCCCGATCCGCCGGGTCGCGGGTGCCACCCGGCACAGCACGCCGAGCGCGTCGGCCCCGGGCCGGGCGGCGGAGTCGTCCAGGGTCACGAAGTCCAGCCCGCCGCGCTCGGCGAGCCGCGCCAGCTCGACGAAGGACTCGGTGCCGGGCGCGCCCGGCTGGTCGAGGGCGGCGGCGAGGTGCAGCAGCCCGCCGTACCGGGCGCTCACGACGCCACCCCGGCCCTCTCCGCTGTGCCACCCGGCCACCGCGCACGGCACCGCTTCCCCGCGCGCCCCGCGCCTTCGCCCTGCACCCTCCCGGTCCCCGCGCCTTCGCCCCGCACCCTCCCGGTCCCCGCGCCTTCGCCCCGCACCCTCCCGGTCCCCGCGCCTTCGCCCCGCACCCTCCCGGTCCCCGCGCCTTCGCCTCGCACCCTCCCGGTCCCCGCGTCCATCGCCCGTGCCCTCCCGGCCCGCGCCCTCCCCACGGACTCGGCCCGCGCCCTCCGGACTCCCGCTTTCCCGGCCCGCACCCTCACAGCACCTTCGCCAGGAACGACCGGGTCCGCTCCTCCCGTGGAGCGCCCAGCACCTCCTCCGGCGTCCCCTGCTCCACGATCCGTCCGTCGGCCATGAACACCACCGTGTCGGCGACCTCCCGGGCGAACGCGATCTCGTGCGTGACGACGATCATCGTGGTTCCCTGTGCCGCGAGGTCCCGGATGACGTCCAGCACCTCCCCCACCAGCTCGGGGTCGAGCGCGGACGTCGGCTCGTCGAACAGCAGCAGCCGCGGTTCCAGCGCGAGCGCCCGCGCGATGGCGACCCGCTGCTGCTGCCCGCCGGACAGCTGCCGCGGATAGGCGTCGGCCTTGTCCCCGAGTCCGACCCGCTCCAGCAGCCGGTGCGCGCGCTCCACGACCTCCTTCCGGGACCGCTTCAGCGCGGACACCGGTGCCTCGACGACGTTGTCGAGGACGGTGAGGTGGGGGAAGAGGTTGAAGTTCTGGAAGACGAAGCCGATCCGGGTGCGCTGCCGGAGCACCTCGCGCTCGGGCAGCTCGTACAGCCGGTCCCCGGCGCGCCGGTATCCCATCAGCGCGCCGTCCACGCTGATCTCGCCCCGGTCCACCTTCTCCAGGTGGTTGATGGTGCGCAGCAGCGTGGACTTGCCGGAGCCGGAGGGGCCGAGCACGACGGTGACCTCCCCGGTGGCCACCTGGAGGTCGATGCCTCTGAGGACGTCGAGCGAGCCGAAGCTCTTGTGCACGGACCGGATGTCGACCATGACGCTCATCGGGCGAGTTCCTTTGCGTAGGAGGCGGTCAGGAAGGTCAGTACCGCCCGGACGGTCGCGTCGTTCTGCCGGAACGCGGGTCCACCGGTGCGCGGGCGGGTGAACGCACCGGGAGCCCGGGCGTCGGTGTACGGGCCGAGGGCGAAGCGGCGCGGGTGCGGGCGCCCGGTGCGGTCGAGGATCCGGCCGTCGCCCGGGTCCACCCGGAGCAGCCCGTCGGGGGTCTCGGCGGCCCCGTCGGCGTGCAGTTCGCGCAGCAGGCTGTCGCGGGTCCGCCCGACGGTGGGTTCGGGCAGCCGGGCCTCCACCAGCGCGCGGGCCTCGACGCCGAAGCCCGGCACGGTGGCACTGGTGGCCCGGAACACGCCGTCCTCGGCGGTGACGGCCATGCCGGCCCCGACGAAGCGGAGCACACCGGCCCGGGACAGCGCGAGCATCTGCCGCAGCCGGGGTCCGGGCGGCCCGGAGGCGAGGTAGCTGAAGAACCCGTGCCACCAGGTCCCGATGT
This sequence comes from Streptomyces sp. SID486, assembly GCF_009865385.1. Taxonomy (GTDB): domain Bacteria; phylum Actinomycetota; class Actinomycetes; order Streptomycetales; family Streptomycetaceae; genus Streptomyces. The sequence continues at coordinate 25,663 of NZ_WWJT01000747.1, forward strand.
CCCCGAGCCGCACCAGCTGCCCGTAGACGGAGAGCAGCCCGAGGAAGACGGCCAGGTCCGGGCTGTGGGAGGGATCGTGTCTGCGGTTCAGGTCCGCCTCGATGTAGTCCTCGAGCGCCTTCTGGAAGTCGTCGTGGGAGGCGTGGCGCACCGCGTCCAGCGGGCGGTCGAGCGCGGCGAGGTCGAGGCGGTCGGCCGGGTCCGGAACGGCGCCGGAGACCAGCGCCCGGGTCTCGTCCGGGCCGCCGGCCGCCGCGTACTTCTCCTCGAAGTCCGCCCAGGCCATCGTCGTACGGCCGGGGTGGGCGGTGAACAGCCGGTGGTAGTGGGCGAAGCCCAGCTCCTTCTCGATCAGGGGCCACACATCGCGCCGGAAGTCGAACCCACCGGGTCTGGCCAGCAGTTCCTCCACCTCGGCGGGGCCGAGGAAGCGGGGCAGCGGCGGGCGGTCGCCGGTCCAGTCGTAGCCGATCTTCGAGTGATACGGCACTCCGCGCCGCGAGCCGACGTACAGCACCGGCTCGCGTCCGGAGGGGAGGTACGTCTCTCCCTCGTACCGGCCGCCGCGCCCCTCGGTGAGCAGCACCATCAGGTCGACGAAGGCCAGTCCGAAGCCGCGGACGAGGACGGGTTCGCCGGCCTTCAGCGCACAGAGGTCGCTGTCCGCGGTGAAGTCGGGGGGCAGGTGTACCAGGCCGTGCTCCCGGGCGTAGGCGGCCAGCCGCGCCTGTTCGGCGTCGAGTTCGCCGTCGAGATGGCCCACGGCGAGGATCACCAGGTCGGCGAGGAGCGGGCGCGGGCGGCCTTCCAGCCACACCTGCTGGCGGCCCTCGTCCGGGCCGCTGATCCGCAGGGCGCGCCGCGGGTGGTGGTGGACGGTGACGTCCGGGGGCAGCTCGGCCAGGGCCCGTTCGTACACCCAGGCCAGATAGCGGCCCTGGAGCTGCCGGTCGGCGAAGGTGCGGCCGTGCAGCTCGGCCCACTCGTGCAGGGTGGGGCCCTCGCGCACCGGGCCGGCCATGGCCACCGTCTCGTCGGTGAACATGGTGACGTCCTCGGCGTGCGAGTTCATCCACAGCAGCGGTGACTGCGCCTGCCGCCAGATGCGTCCGCCGCCCGGCGGGTGGGGGTCGACGAGATGGATGTCGAGACCCGGTCCGCCGTACAGGGCGGGCGCGTTGGCGGCGACGCGTTCGAGGATGCCGGTCCCCCGCGGTCCGGCACCCACGATCACCAGCTGCTGCCTCATCGGGCGTGCTCCGTGCCGCGCGCGTACCGCTTCTCGACGTAGTACTGGCCGACGCCGAGCAGCGAGGTGACCACGGCGTACCAGACGGTGGCGACCATCAGCAGCGGGATCACCTGGTACGTGCGGTGGTAGATCAACTGGGTGGAGAACAGCAGGTCGTTGACGGCGATGACGCTGACGATCGAGGTGCCCTTGAGGGTGCCGATCAGCATGTTCGCGGCGGGCGGCACGATGGAGCGCATCGCCTGCGGCAGTACGATCCGCCACCAGCGCCGCGACCGGCTCAGGCCGAGCGCCTGGGCGGCCTCGATCTGGCCGCGGTCGACGGAGAGGATGCCGCCCCGGACGACCTCGGCGGCGAACGCGGCCTCGTGCAGGGTGAGGCCGACGACGGCGACGGCGACCGGGCTGAGCAGGTCGACGGTCCTCACGCCGAGCACCTGCGGGTACAGCGCGCCGATGTTGAACCACAGCAGCAGCTGAACCAGGATCGGGATGGAGCGGAACAGCCACACGTAGCCCCAGCCGACCGCGCGCAGCACGGGGTTGGCGGACAGCCGGAAAGCCGCGATCAGGGTGCCGAGGGCGAAGCCGAGGACCATCACCACCGCGGTCAGCCACAGGGTGAGCCACAGTCCCCGCAGGACGGAGTCCGAGGTGAAGTACTCGGCGACGACGTCCCATTGGAACGCCTCGTTGCGCAGGACGGAGTTGACGGCGAACCCGAGCAGGACGAGGACGGCCACGGCCGCCGCCCACTGGCCGTAGCGGCGCTGCGGGACGATCCGCGGGGCGTCCGCCGGCTCGGGTATCTCCGGTGCGGTGGGAACTTTGGCGAGGGTGTCGGATGACATGCGAAGGCTCCGTGACGCGAGTCGTCGATACGGGTGATGCCTTCACACGGGCGCGCCGCGCGGCGCGCCACGGCCGAGCCCCTCAGCAGGGCCGTGCGTCGAGAGTACGGGGGCGTTTCGGTCCGCTGTCAAGGCTGTCCGTACTGTGAGCGGTAGATCTCAAGTCGGTTGACGCGGAACCGGATGCCTGTTCCACTTGGCCCATGCATCCGCAGCAGTGGCTGGTCACCCGCTCCCACATCGACTTCGGTCGTGTGTGGTCCTGTTCCTGTTGAGCTGACCCCCTGCGCGCGCCTGCCCTGACGGGCGGGCCTGCTCGCGTTCTCCCGCTCCTCCGCTCTTCTGCTTCGCCGCCTTCACACGCGCACCCCCTCCCCTCGCGTTCCCGTTACCTCCTTCTGCTTCAGGAGACCGCTGACCGATGCGTACGCCCTTTTATCGTCATTTCACATCCTTTGCCGTCATCACCTCGGCCGCTCTGCTGCTCACCGCCTGCGGTTCGGGGGCCGGTGGCACGGGCGGTGCGGACGCCCCCGGTGTGGCGGCCAAGAACGGGGAGGTGCCCACCACCGACGTCGTCTCCGCCGTGCGGAAGGACCGGGCAGCGGCCGGACTGCTGCCCGCCGGCACCACCAGCCTCACCGTCGCGGTCAGCGTCGGCGGCACCCCGCCCGGCACCACCTACCTCGCCGACGGCACGACCCTGACCGGCCAGGACGTCGACTTCACCAAGGCGGTCGCCCGGGTGCTCGGCGTCGGACTGAAGGTGGAGCAGGCGAGCTTCGAGGCGATCCTGCCCGCCCTGGACAGCGGTAAGTACGACTTCGGCGCGAGCAACTTCGGGGTGACGGACGAGCGTCGCAGAACCATCGACTTCGTCACCTACATCAACGACGGCCAGGGCTTCGCCACCCGCGAGGACAGCAAGCTCGCGAAGATCACCGATCTGAAGCAGCTGTGCGGACTGAACGTCGCGACCAACGCCGGCACGACGTTCGAGGCCACGCTGGAGCAGAACAAGCACGTGTGCGCCGACGCGGGCAAGAAGGCGTACCAGGTGCAGACCTACGCCGAGCAGAGCGCGATCTGGTCCTCGCTCCAGCAGGGCCGCAGCGACGTGGTGATGTCCACGATCAACGGCCTGCGCTACGCCGTCGCGCACCAGCAGGGGCTGAAGTTCCTCAACGAGTACCACCGCCTGGACGTCGGCTTCGCCTTCAAGAAGGGCACCAGACTGGCGCCGGCCTTCCAGGCGGCGGTCAACAAGCTGCTCGCGGACGGCACCTACGACCGGATTCTCGAAAAGTGGGGCACGTCGGGCTCGGCGATCAAGAAGTCACGGATCAGCCCGCCGGAACTGAAGAACTAGCGTTCGGGCCGGCGGAACTGAGGAACCGGCAGCATCTAGCAACCGTCGCAGGGGCAGCAGCAGTCACAGCAGTCGCAACCGTCACAGCCACCGGGGCAGGAGCAGTCGCACGACTGACAGCATCCGCTGCGCTTCTTCCGCGACCAGGGACCCTCGTATTCCTCGGCGCAGCACATTTTGCAGGAGCAGAAGAGCGCGAAGAACATTCCGCAGCCCGCCCAGAAACCGCGCTTGCCCTTGGCGGGCTCGGGCCCGAATCCCCCGCCGAACCCGCCCCCGCCAAATCCGCCCCCGCCGCCGGGGTGACCGCCGCCCGCCTGCGGATAGGCGCCCGCACCGGGAATGCCGTCGCTATACGGATTGCCGGTGGCATAGGGATTTCCGGCGCCATAGGGGCCTCCCCCCGCCTGCGGGCCACCGGCGCCGTACGGCCCCTGCGGCGTCCCCGGACCGTACGGCCCCTGCGGCTGCGGCGTCCCCGGACCGTACGGCCCCTGCGGCGTCCCCGGCTGATGCGCCGCGCACACCGGTGCCGTGCCGAACGCCCGGTCCACGGAGCGCCGCAGTTCGTGGACGAGCAGGAGGTGGACGAGCCCGCTCTCGCGGAACGCGCACTCGCGCAGGGCGAGCCGGATGCCGTGCAGGGCGTCGTCGGCGAGCCGGCGCGCCTCGGCGAGGGTGGTGCCGGTGGCCGTGAGGGGGTTCCAGGCACCCGACAGCGCGTCAGCACCCTGGTCCTGCACGGCGTCCAGCAGATGGGCGAGCCGCCCGAAGAGCCGCCCGGCCTCTGCCAGGGGCACGGCGTTGCCCGGCCGCCCGGCCAGCACGGCGGTGTGTGCGAAGGCCGCGGCGGTCGCCGTCTCGGTCGGCTCCGTGACCGTGAGGATCGGGGTGCCGGGGCCGGCCAGGGTCTCGATGCCGAGCTGCCGGTCGACCGCGTCGACCAGGACGGCGGTGTCGAACCCCACCGCCGCCCCGCCGCGCTCCCCGGCCCGGCCCCAGCCCGCGGCCACCCGGCGCGCCGCGGCGGCGGCCGGTCCGCGGGCCAGCAGTCCGTCCCGGTCGGCGACATGGTCGCGGACCTTCGCCGAGGCGAGCACCAGCGAGACGGCGGCGGCGAGCCGTGCTCCGTCACCCTGTGCGACGGAAGCGGTCCGCATGCCGCGCAGCGCGCACGGCCCCGCCGTCCGGCGCGTGCCGCTGACCGGGCCGTTCTGAGCCTCTGTCAGAACCGAGACCAACAGCCCGTCGTAGTTCGTGACGAGCCGTGCGAACTGACCGTGGTCCCGGCGCAGCGCCAGGCAGAGCCCGCACAAGTGAGCCATCCAGTCGGCTTTGAGTCTCTCGCCGAGCCGGTGGGAGCAGGGTCTGACGATTCCGAACACAACATCCCCCGTACTGTGATACGACGTTGGCGTTCACCCGTACGCACCGGGCATCACCCGTCCGCCGCTGACAATCATATTTCACTCTCAGTCAGCAGCCGTATGAGTCGCGACCCTTGGGGCACAAGGACTCTCGACGGATCGGCTGTGCACCAGTACCGTCACAAACCCCCCGCGCGGCGTCTATCCACTTGGCGCGCCGTCCGCATCATGGATGACCATAGGGATGCGGAAAGCAAGAAAGACCGCTGTGAGAGGAGGCGTCCATGGGATCGGTACGCAAGGCGAGTGCATGGCTCGGCCTCGTCGACGACAACGATGACGAGCGCTATTACGACGACGACTACTCCGAGGGCACCGAGCCCGGGGACGCCTGGGTCACCGACCCGCGGGTGAAGGTGGCCACGGACACGGCCGAGGAGAAGGGCCGCCGGATCGGCACGGTCACCCCGGACAGCTTCCGGGACGCCCGCGCCATCGGCGAGCTGTTCCGGGACGGCGTCCCGGTCATCATGAACCTCACCAACATGGAGCCCGGCGACGCCAAGCGGGTCGTGGACTTCGCGGCGGGGCTCATCTTCGGTCTGCGCGGTTCGATCGACCGCGTGTCCAACCGTGTGTTCCTGCTGACCCCGGCCGACACCGAGATCATCAGCGGTGAGGCGTCCGCGCACCGCTCGGACGGCTTCTTCAACCAGAGCTGAGGCAGGGCCGCTCACCGGCCCTGCCCCCTACGGGGCTCACCGGAAGGCGTCGAGCCCGGTGAGTGCCTTGCCCAGCACGAGCTGGTGCATCTCGACGGTGCCCTCGTAGGTGAGCACCGACTCCAGGTTGGTCGCGTGCCGCATCACCGGGTACTCCAGGGAGATGCCGTTGGCGCCGAGGATCGTCCGTGCCGTCCGGCAGATGTCGATGGCCTCGCGGACGTTGTTGAGCTTGCCGAAGCTGACCTGCTCGGGACGCAGGCGGCCGGCGTCCATCCGGCGCCCGAGGTGGTGGGCGAGCAGGATGCCCTTGTGCAGCTCCACCGCCATGTCGGCCAGCTTGGCCTGGGTGAGCTGGAAACCGCCGATGGGCCGCCCGAACTGCTCCCGCGACCTCGCGTAGTCGAGGGCCGCCTCGAAACTGCTGCGGGCGGCGCCCATGGCACCCCAGACGATGCCGTACCGGGCGTGCGAGAGGCAGCTGAGCGGGCCGCGCAGTCCGGTGACCTCCGGCAGGACGGCCGAGCCGGGCAGCCGGACGTCGTCCATGACCAGCTCACTGGTGACGGAGGCGCGCAAGGACCACTTGTGCTTGATCTCCGGCGCCGAGAAGCCGGGGCTGTCGGTGGGCACGACGAAGCCGCGGATGCCCTCCTCCGTCCGCGCCCAGACCACGGCCACCCCGGCGACCGAGCCGTTGGTGATCCACATCTTGCGCCCGTTCAGCACCCAGTCGTCACCGTCCCGCTTGGCGTGGGTGCGCATGGCGGCCGGGTCGGAGCCGTGGTCGGGCTCGGTCAGCCCGAAGCAGCCGATCACCTCGCCGGCGGCCATGCGCGGCAGCCACTCCTGCTTCTGCTCCTCGCTGCCGAACCGGTGGACGGCGTACATCGCGAGGGAGCCCTGCACCGAGACCAGGGACCGGATGCCCGAGTCGGCCGCCTCCAGCTCCAGGCAGGCCAGTCCGTACTGCACGGCGCTCGCGCCCGCGCAGCCGTATCCGGTGAGGGACATGCCGAGGGCGCCGAGGGAGCCGAGTTCGCGCGCGAGATCACGGATGCCGGGCAGCTCGCCCTTCTCGTACCAGTCGGCGACGTACGGCAGCACGCGGTCGGCCGCCCAGCCGCGCACGGTGTCCCGGACGGCCAGGTCCTCCGGCTCCAGCAGGTCGTCGATGCCGAGCGGGTCGGTGGCATCGAACGGTGGCAGCTTCGCGGACGCGGTCATGGGGCACCCTCCGGAACACGGGACAGCGGTGAAACTAGCAGCGCTAGTTTCGGATCTCCGGCCGACGTTACGGTGCAGTGTCCCGCACGTCCAGAGGAGGTCAGGCCGTGACCCGCGGCTTCCCGGCCGCCGCCCCGGCCCTGGCCTCCGCCTCCCGGGGCGCCGGCAGCTCCACCTCGCCCGGGGACCGCTCCTCGCCGCAACTCATGACCCGCGGCAGCCGCAGCGCCATCACCGCGCCCAGCAGCAGCAGCCCCGCGCTGACCAGCAGCGTCACGTGCAGCCCGTGCACGAAGGAGTCCCGGGCCGCCCGGCGCAGCGCGGCCCCGGCCGTCCCGCCGAGCCGGCCCGCCACCTGGTACGCCTCGCCGAGCGAGTGGCCGGCCGCGGC
>NZ_WWJT01000748.1 GCF_009865385.1 Streptomyces sp. SID486
GCCTCCGAGGGAACTCCCGCGCGTTGCGCGGGCGGACTCCTCGCGTTGCGAGGAGTTGGGCTCTGCGCTGCGCTCCGAGCCATGTTTCCTTCCGTCAGGAGTTTTGCTTGATCCGGAGATTGGGCTGGTGCCTTCCGGCTCGCCGCTTGCGCTCTGAGCCGGTGGCTCCCTCGTCGCTACGCTCCTTGAGGGAGCTTTGGGGTCCGTCCGCTGCGCTCCCGGACCCGGCCCGCGTTCGCGGGCGGCTGGCTACGGGGTAGAGAGTTGAGCTGGTTCGCCGCCTGTTTCCTTTGTATCGGAACTTTTGGTGAATCCGGGTTAGGGGTGGGTGCCCGGTTGCGTTGGAGGTTGCGGTGGGCGGGCCGTGGTGTGTCCGGTTGGGATGAGGTGATGTCAGTCAGAGGCGGCTACAAAGGTGTTGGGGTTCTCTTCGTGTGGGCGCCGAGGTGTGTCAGTCGTGCTGCCACCAGGTCACCGCCAGGCCGGCCAGAAGGGCGCCGATGTGACGGGCTGCTCCGGTGACGAGTGCCACGGAGACGAGGCGCCACCACGGGGCCGGGGTGAGTGTCACGTCAGCCTGGTGCGGGGTGGCCGAGGAGGTGCGGTTCTTCTTCAACACGGTAGAGGTCCTTCTCTCAGTCAGTCGTGGCGGCGCCCTGTGCGCGGGGTGGGTTGATGCAGCGCGGCGGCTCGCCGGGTGGTGTGTGCTGCTGTGTTGATCGTGGCAGTCGGGTGGTAGGCGCTGCATCCTCAACTGGGGCCCGGTTGGCGGGAGAACGATGTAATTTCCACCCCGTGTACACCTGGGAGAGCATCAGCGGGCCCGGCTCCATCGACGACCTCGTCGCGGATGCCCATGCGGCCGGCTATCCGGACGTGACCGTACGGCGGATCCACGACTGGATCGCCAAGGGGCTGCTGGACCAGCCGCGGCTGCGTACCCGGCGGCAGGGTTCGGACAAGGCCGAGCACAGCGCCACCCAGCGTCGGCTGCTGCTGCTCCTGCTGGACAAGCGGCAGCAGGTACAGCATCTGAGTGCGCTGGCGCAGGTTCCGTTGGCGATGTGGCTGTGGTGGAACGGCTACGTGCCCACCCGGCAGGCGCAGCGGGCGTGGGCGACGTGGGTGGGGCGCGGCCGGCGCAACCAGGAGGTGGCCCGCGAGGGCGCTCTCGGCCTGCTGGAGCAGGTCGGGCATCAGCTGGCCACGCCGACCGCGCGGGCCCGGTTCGTGCGGATCATCACCGAGCTGGGCAACGGCAAGGCCCTGACGGTGCGCGGGCGGGCAGAATTGCTGGACGCCGTGCGGGACGTCATGGAACCGGACACCGTGTTCGCCGCCAGCAGCCTCGTCCGCGCGCTCGGGCCCGCGCAGACACCGATGACCGTCGAGACGGTCGTGGACCACGTCGAGGCCCTCAGCATCGCGCTGAGCCGCACCCTGGACGGGAAGGTCGACACCACGCTGCTGGCCAACCTCTTCCGCGAGCCCACCATCCAGGAGCAGTTCGACCAGGCCGGACGGCAGCTACTGCTCGTCCTCGGCATGCACCTGATCCGGCCCCGCAACCGGCCGGGCTCACGGCAGTAGCCATCCATGACCTTGCGTCGGTGACGAGCCAGATCACCGACGAGGCGCGGCCCTCGACGAGGCGGGCATGGCATCTGCGGGAGCCGGACGACTACGAGCTCCTCGGCCTCGGCTGCCTCAGCACCCCCGCGGCCGCAGTGGCTGGAGCTGTATGACGGAGAGGAAACTTGCCGCTCGGGAGGCAGACGCACCGGCAAGTCTTCCCACGCAGGAACACGGCAGCCTCTCAGAGGAGCTGCGCCATGATCGGCCGCCTGAACGGGCCCGAATCACAGGACGGCGCGCCGCAGTCTCCCCGCCCGCGGAGCAGAGTAGGACCCGACCAATAGGCCCCTTTTCCAGCGTGAATAGGAGATAGAGGCGGTCGGCTGTAATATCTCTACGAAGCGCATTCCGCGAAAACTGAACAGGAGAAGGAGAGTCACATGGCCGACCTCGATGAAGAATCCAACGAGGCGGCCGAGACCCAGGTCCCCGATCCCGTCAAGGAACCGGACGTTGAGCCGGACCAGATGGCGGCCCACGCCCACGGCAAGACTTCGTGGCGTGAGGAGGCGTACATGACGCTGGGGATCGTCTACTACGGCGGTCACATCGCCCTCTGGGCGTGGCTGCAGGTGCAGGAGCAGCTCTTTCCGCTGGTCCACCCCTACATGTAGACCGCGGAGCCCGACCTCACGGTCAGTGGAGTCGGGCTCCGCGACGGTCGCGGCATGCTCCAGGAGGCTTGGAAAAGTCCACATCCACAAGGCTCCCGGGTGAAGATTCAACCGGACCGTGTCCGAAGACTTTGGTTGCAGCCAGATTCTTCGGACACGGTCATTCTAGCGCGCTACGGAAGTGAACTAATCACGCCGTAGCGCGTTTTTTCAATCTGACGGTTCTGTCGAAAATCTAAAAAGTGGATTCGCCACACCGTACCAAAGTTGCCGGGATGGCGTTTTCACCATCCAGCACATTTGTCGTTTCGGCCCATCCGGTCAGATTGCCCGTCCTACGAATCTGCGATCCCGGCAGAACGCGAGGACTGTGAATCGGTGAACGAGATTCGCCGGACGTCCCCGCGGGACCGGCCCGGGCCCGCGAAGGCGAAAGTCCTGCTCGAGCATCTGGGCGGCGCCGCGCCCAACCCGCAGGCAACCGCGCAGTGGCGGCGATCGCGGTCGCCCTCGACCACACCGACCGCCACAGCGCTGTACGACCCGAAGGACCCGTTCGACGAAGCGGTCGCCGCGGTCTACGTCCAGGCCTCCGGCGGACTCGGCGACCTGTCCGCGCCGGTGCTGTCCCTGACGGCCGGCGACACCGAACGGCCCGGCCTGCTCAGCTACATCAAGGCCTGCGGTTCATCCGGATCGAGGCGTTCGACACCGACGCCGCGGTCACCGCCACCGCACTCCTGAGGTTCGGGCACTCCTGGGCCGCCGTCCACGCCATCCACGCCGCCCGCCCCTCCCCCACCCACCCCAGCGGACGATTCCTGCTCACCCTCACCCCCAAGGCCTACGCGGGCACCGGCGTCCAAGCCGTCCACCCCGACCAGTAGCCGACAGCCACCCCGCCGGCAGACCGGCACGATCGTCGCGTCGGCCCGGGTCTGGTCGGGCCGCGCCCTGACAACCACGAAGACCCGGTGCTGCTCTCGCCGGGAGCAGCACCGCTCGCACAGGGCGGCTGCGTCGTCCGGACGGCCATCCCTCCGTCGGCCGGGGGCGGTTACAGCACGTGGGCGTCGATGTCCCCTGCGGTGATCAGGGCGTTGCGCAGTTCTTTTGTGGGCTGGGCGAGTTGTGGGTCCGGTGGTCTCTGGCCCATCGCGGCCAGGAGAGTGCGGGCGTGCTGGCGGACGGTGGCGTCCCGCCATGGGTCGGTGCTGGGGTGGGCGACGAGCAGGGCGGTGAGTTGCGCGGCTGCGGGCTTGTCCGGGTGATGGGCGGATCGCTCGGCGATGTGGTCCATATCGCGCAGGGCAGGCGTGTGGCGGGCGGAGGCAAGAGTGAGGTCGAGCCAGACCGTGTCGTTGATGCTGGCCTGGGCGAAGGTGCCCGCTCCCGCCAGGGCGCCTTCGGGAAGGTCCGCTGCCAGGGCGGCCCGCCACAGCTCCACGACGGCGGCGGCCGGGGCAGCGGCGGCGCGGGCAGCGCGGTGGGCGAGGAGTTCCAGCAGCCGGGACACCGCGGCCGCTCCGCCGTCCGCAGCGGCGAGCTCGGTGAGGAGCGCGGTCGGGTCGCCAAGGAAGTGCGGATCGTCCAGGAGGGCCAGTGCCACTTGGAAGGCGGCTTCTCGCGGGGTGCTGGTGCGCAGCCGGGTCAGGAGTTCGGCGCGGTCAAGTTCGACGAGCAGCGGAAAGTGGGAGAGGCCCCAGCGCAGCCAGGCGGAGGCGGCGGAGGGGGTGCCGTCGGCCGGCAGGTGCAGCAGGACGCTGCGACGGTCCAGGAGCCAATCTCGGGCCCGCTGGTGTAGCAGCGGCAGGTAGGGGCCGAGGGCGGCGGCGGTCCGGAGTTGGGTGCCGGTGGCTTCGGTGATGGTTGCCAGCTGCTTGAGGAGTCTGGTGGGCAGGCCGTCACCGGGAGCGCCGTGCTGGTGTTGTGCGTGTTCGAGGAGGCAGTGCAGTGCGCGGGCGGCGGGGTCGGTGCCGACGAAATCGGCGGGGATCGTGCCGGGTGGGGTGTCGTCGGGCGGACTGGCGGGTGGGCTGGTCAGAGGTGCGGTCAGGGCGTAGAGGTGGTCCAGGACGGCCGGGAGGCTGTCGCCGAGGTCGGTGCCGGTTCCCAACGCGAAGAGCACCAACAGGAGCATCGCCTGTTCGGCCAGATGCGCCGTGGACGGCTGGTCGTCGTCCGGGTCGGTCGCGGGAGGCTCGTTCGCGGTTGGGTCGGTGTCGCGGTGTACGGCGAAGGCCGTCGTTGCGGCCTCGGCCAGTGCGTTGCCGGGGAACGTGTCGCGCTTGGCGACCTGTTCAGAGGCGAGGTACAGGTAGAAGGCGCGCAGGCGGGGCTGGGTGAGGCGGGCGGTGATCTCGGCCGGTGCCGTGGTCCAGGCAACCGGATCATTCTGGATCAGGGCGCGCAGCACCTTTAGGTAGCGCCAGTCGCCAGCGTCGGGTGCGGCGGCCAGCGCGTCGGCGGCCGCGGCGGGGCCGTGTTCGGCGGCAATGGCCGCCGCCTGGGTCTCGTCGACCGCTGGCGGCAGACTGCTCATGATCTGGACGAACGGTTCGGCGGTGCGCGGGTCTGCCGGACCGGACGGCTTGGCGCGGCGCAGCAAGGACAGCACCGGCTCCCAGGCGGTGAGGACCGGTGCGGGCAGCACGGGCGACCAGTCCCACACCCGCACCCAGGCCCGCGGTGGCGGGCCGGACGAGGAAGGGTCGTAGTCGGCGAGTTCCTTCGGGCCGGGCACGGGGCCGCAGGCGTCGGCCAGCTGCGCGTGCAGGTGCGCGGCCGCCTCGGGCGGGCAGTGGCGGTGCAGGTAGTCGACGAGCCGGGCGCCTTCCGGCGTCGGGCGGTGGGCCAGCAGCGCGGGAAGCAGCTCGGTGGCCTTCTCCCACCAGGTGTCGGCCTCCTGGGAACCTGCGGTGGCGTCGGGCGGAAGCTGCTGGAGGTGGGCGGCCAGCAGCCGGTCGCGCAGCTGTGGGTCTGCCTTCCCCACCTGCCGCACCAGTGCCGCGGTGCGCTCCACCAGGGGCACCCCGGCGCGGGCGTCGGCCGCTGCCACGTCGAGGACCGCCCGCGCCAGCACCGGGCCGAAGAAGGCCTCCGGGTGGTCCAGCGCGACCTCGTCCAGATCCCGGCGGAAGACGGCGGTGTGCCGGACGGCCGGGTGCGTGCGCTGCACATCGGCCTGCAACAAAACGGCGAGCACGGTCCGGATCAACGGCAGGCACGGATGCGCCGGGCCTTCCTCAAGGCGGCGGGACGAGGGGTAGGCGGTGCGCCGCAGAGCCAGGAGCAGCTCGGCGGCCTCATAGGTGGGCAGCTGGGCGGCGGTAAGCCGGGGGGTGCGCTCTCGGGTCTCGTCGCCGGGCAGGTCCCCGTCCTCGGTGGCTGTCCGGAACTCCTGGTCGTGCTCGACGCGTACAAAGGCGGCCAGCAGCATCTCCACCGTGCGGATCCAGTCCTCATCGCGCTCCGCCAGCGGGATGTCGCCTGCCCAGTCGGCGGCCAGCCGTAGCAACCAGCCGTCCGCCGCCTTAGGCTCGCGCCCCTCGCGGGTCAGGGCGGACACCACGGTGCGCACCTTCGGGTGCAGGCCGATGCCGGGGCGGGCGGCCAGGCGCAGCAGCGCGCCCGTGGCTTCCGGGCCGGCCGCCGCTATTTGTGCGGCGTGCTCGGCCAGCCACGTCCGTGCCTGCTCGGGGGCGACTTCGGTGAGATGGTCGAGGTAGGGGGTGGCGGGCCAATTACCTTCCGGGCTGGTGGTGTCGGGCAGCAGCCAGACCTCATCCAGCAGGTCCAGCCAGGCCGCGGCCGGGCGGGAGAGGAAGAAGTACCGCATCGCGCGCGGATCCGCCCACGCCTTCAGCCTCTCAGCGTCCTCGACCGTGGGACTTCGCAGGCCGGTCAGTTCCAGAACCTCCGCGGCACGCCCGGGAAGCGGCACGAACACCTCGCGCGCCAGGCGCAGAACCTGCCGGTAGCGGGCGCGGGCCTGGCTGGAAGGGCCGCCGTGCAAGACGTCCGACGTGCCGCCGTAAAGCTCGCCCCAGGCATCCAGAGCACTCTCCTGCGCCGCGCCCAGGCGCTCGCCCATCAGCCGCTCGGCCACGCCCATCGCCCGACGCCGGTGATGCCCGCCCGGCCGCTCGAGTTCGGGGCGCAGTCCCTCTGCTGCCTCACGGATACGGCGCAGGGCCGCTTGCGGGTCACGGGAGCCGCGCTTCTTCCTTCTGCCCTCCCCCGCTGCCGGTTCCTCGTCAGGAGGCTGGTAGGCATCCACAGCCTTCAGCAAGGCGCGGGCCGCGCTCTGCAGGCCGACCGGCTCGCGCCCGTCTTTCCGGGACCCGGGGAGCTTCAGCAGCGCTTCCGCCGCGCCCCTTATGCACGTTTCGGCGATCTCCGCCTGCCGCTCGTAGCGCTCGTCCCCCAGCATCCGGTGCGCGTCCCGCAGCAGCCCCAGCGCCCGGGCCCCGGCCTCGCCCTGCTCCAGCAGTGCTGCGGCCAACGCCTCGTCCACCGGCTTGAGTTCAGCTTCGCGGCTGGGTGGGGCGGCAGTCGCCGGGGTCGCGTCGTCCATGCAGGCCACCGTAGACGACACGGTCTCGCGAACCGGCGGGTAGCACTCGATCACGGGCGTCCAAGGGAGCCCACAGGCGCGCGCCGATCGGCAGGCGCACGCCGCAGGTGCGCTTCGTGGACGCTGCCGGGGCGGAACGTGAGCCAACAGTCCGCACCAGCCTGAGTCTTTACCGACTGCCTGCTGGACCGGCCAGATACTGCTGGACACGACGGCGGGCCGCCGGCAGCGGATTTCCGCCTCCTTGGCCTTGCAAGATCCACGTCCGGGACACGAAGTAGTCGGGCTGGCGGAAGGTGGTAAGCAATCTGCCGTTGGGCTGCAGGCGGTGCTCGGTGAAGCCGTCCAGAGCGCCAGTAGCGACCGGTGTGCGGGCCCACGGATTGTGCAGTACGTGGAAGCCCTCGCTGAAGGTCTCGTGCTCCTCGGGCCCGTAGTCACCGACGACGTAGCCGAAGGGCACGGCCAGGGACGCGTTCGGGTCAGGGTCGTACATGAGGCCGACGCGGGCTATGGCCACGTCTTGCGGGCCGTAGCCCCGTTCGGTTCCCATACGGGCGAACTTCGACACGGTGGCACTGTTGGTGAAGATCACGGCGGCTAGGTGCTCGGCTTCGGGTTGGGCGAACAGGCCGCTTGGGATGGTCTTTTCCTTGTGCCGGTGTTCTGTGACGACCTGGGAGTTCAGCACGAGCGAGCCGTGGCTGTCGCGAGTGGCGACGTCCCGGATCCCGTAGAGGTAGGTCGCCAGGGAGCTGACGGTGTGGATCAGGGAGCTGGGGCTGTGAAAGGACTGCACGGCGAGTACGAAAGGGATGCCGTCGACGTGCGGCTTCTCCCAGTAGGCATGGCCCTTGGCATCGCGGTGTTCGAGTTTGCGGCGCAGGGCTTTGCCGATCTGCATGGTGAACTCCGCTTCCGCCGCCTCCATGTCGTCGGGGATGCGTCGGCGCACTGCTGTGGCGATGTCCACGTCTTCGGCCGTCTCGCCCTGGGGCGGGTTGGTCGTCGTTGCTTCGATGGCGACGGGAGTGTCGCCGCCCACCAGGAAGTCCGGTGCGGGGTGGGTGCGGTCCAGTTCCTTGCCATGTTCGCGCAGGGCAGCATAGAGGGCCAGTTCGAAGACGCGAGCGGAGAAGCCTGCGGTCTGGAACTCACGGACGAAGCTGTGGTCGACGTCGGGATAGCCGGCGAAGGTCTCGTCCATGAGGCGGCGGGCGGCGGCGTAGGCATGGGCTCCGCTGAAGTCGCGGAACTCGCGGCTGGCCTTCTCCGGCGTCATCTTCCGGGCGAGGTCAAACAGGCTTCGCGTCATCATCGGCCTCCAGCGTGCCGGTCAGGTCAGGGTAGGGATGGCAGGTGGCCGTGGGCATCGACCTGTTGGCGGCCCCATCGGGCCAGGACGTTGGCCGGGAAGTACGGAGTTTGGCCAACGTCCGTACGACGTGGGTCACTGCGGCAGGTCTTCCAGCCGGGCGAGCAGGCCGGCGGCGGTGGCGACGGCCGCGATGGCGTCGGCGCGGGTCCAGGTGAAGTGCTCGGTCGTACCGGTGTCGTCGTGCGGGGCTCCGCTGAAGAGGGCGTAGGCGCTCTGGGTGAGCACCGCCCAGCGTTCGTCCTGGTCCCGGTCGCCGGCCCTCTTCTTCATCGCCTGGTCGTGGAGCTTCCTGCTGTTGCAGGTCTCGCGTACGGGATCGAGGGCTGCTCGTGCGAGGGCTACGGCGTGCTCGTAGCGCTGGTCGCGGATCGCGGCCTTGGCCTCGCGGATGCGGCGAGCTGCGGTGGCCCGGGTCTCCACGGTGGTGAGGGGGATGAGGACGTCGACGAAAGCGCCGGCGTCGAGCTGGATGAGGGCGTTGCTCCACGTCGCGTGCGGGATGCGGATGATCTCATCGCTTCGGGCGACGGGCCAGTGCTTCGCTTCGGCCAGGGCGGTCAGGGTGAGGGCGGCGCGCAGGGACAGGTCGGCGCCCGCGCGCGTCTTCTCCAGGCCGCGCAGCTGCCGGTCCGTCACGGTCGTCTCCAGCGTGATCTGATTCTTGTACGGCTTCAGCGCGACGGGTCCCGTGGGGGCGTGGAGGGGGCCGATGTAGCTGGCGGGGTTGGGCATGTCGTGCACCCAGAGGCTGCCGGAGACGAGGAAGGGAGCGTCCACGGTGTAGTTGCCGCGGGCGGTCACCTCGAAGGTCAGGGCGAGACGGTGGACGTCCCAGCCGGGGGTGAAGGTCACGTTGTGCTGCGCCTGGACGTCGACGCTGTAGTCGTTCATGCCGAAGGGAAAGTCGGTCATCATTCCTCGCCTGGTTGAGCCCTTGCCCGATGTTCGCAGGCCAGTCGGCGCAAGGGCAGCGGTTTTCGCGGGCCATGGCGGCGTGAGCCGGCGTTGACGCCGGGACGGGTCCCCGGTCGACGGTCAGCCCGCCAGCAAGGCAGGTGGTGGCTGAACGGCCGGCTGAGTCCCGCCTGCTGAGAGCCGACCCGCACGCGGACCGCGGCCAGGCCCAGCCGGCGTCGCCTGGATGCGGCGGGAGAAGGCTCCCTCGCGCGCTCTGAGCCTCACGTCGTCCCCGCTCGGCGTCGCACGATGACTTAGGCCCAAACGCCCTCATACGCGGGTGAAAGGCGGAAGGCCTACGCGGGCACCGGAGTCCAAGCCGTCCACCCCGACCAGTAGCGCGGCAGCCACCCCGGCGACAGACCGGCACGATCATCGCGTCGGCCGGGCTTGGTCAGCCGTGACCTGACAGCCGCGAAGACCACGCACAGGGCGGCTGCGTCGTCCGGACGGCCATCCTGGTCGAGGTACGTGGTCACGCGCTCGTCGATGCCTCGGCTTACTTGCGGGAGTAGGCAGAGGGCGTGGTGCGGTTACCGGCGACGATGCCGACGACGACCGCACGGTCTGTTGTGGCCCCGTGAGGCCGGTGGGTGGTGGTCCAGGCGACCTCATCGACGCGCAGGTTGCCTTGCGTGTCGTCTTTCGGGGTGAGGTCCAGGACGAGGAGTTGTCCGAACGGGGCGTTGGTGTTGCTGTATTCGGCGGCTTGGGTGAGGTAGCGGCCCTCGAGGTACCGGGGATTGTTGTCGGTGGCGTCCTGTTTGACCTCGGTGAGGTAGCGCAGGGCGCCGAAGTGCGCCATGACGTCGGCCCGGCCCATGCCCACGTCGACGGGTTCGACGAGGACGACGTTGTGCAGGGGCCCTTTCTGGAGCCACTGCTGGAAGTCGCGTTGCAGGTCGGCTTCGACGGGCTTGCGGTCTCCCTCAGGTTTGCGCCGGTAGTCGAAGGGGGCCGGCTCGCCCTTCTTGGTGGAGCCGACCAGGTTGGTGCGGGTCAGGTCAGAGCGGCTTTTGAGGAAGAGGAGAGTCTGCTCGACCAGCACGGAGAAGGTCTGACGGACTTCCCCGGTGAACGCGGGATGGGCGGACAGCTCGGTCACGAGCCGGTCGAGTGTGGGCACGATGAGCGGGTCGGTGGCCTTGAGCCGGGCGACGTCACTGTCGTGAGCGAGGCCCTCCAGTAGGAGGAGCTGCTGGTCATCGACTGTGCTGGCGATGCTCAGGGCTTGGTCTTTGAGCTGGAGGAGCAGGGTGGGGGCGAGGCGTTGCAGGCGGCCAAGGGCTGCTCCGCCGGGGTCGTCGTCATCGCTGCTGTCGTCGGTGGCGTTGGAGGAGGCGGCAGGGCTCGTCTCGCGCTGGGCTGCGGTTTCGATCGCGGTGAGCAGGGCGCTGGCGGTAGCGGTATCGAAGCCGCGGGCGGCGTGCTGGTCTGTTTCCTGGGCGGCGCGGCGCAGTTGTGCCAGGAAGGCCTGCTGGCGCAGGAAGCCGTCTTCGATCGCGGGCTGGACCAGCAGGGCCAGGCCCTGGTCGGTGTCGTCTCCCAGGGGGCAGACGGTGCGGGCAGCGCTGTAGGCGGCGAGGACGGTGTTCAGGGCTTGCCAGGCGTCCATCCAGGCGTCGTCTTGGAGGGCGGTGGCCGCGGCGCGTAGCTGGAGGACGAGGTGGTGCCAGGCGATTTCTGCTGAGCGCCGCGGCTGGAGCCATTCGGGCTGGTGGGAGCGGTGGAGCCAGGCTTGGCGCTGATCCAGGGTCTCGGTGATCTGGTCGGCGGCGTGGTTGATGGCTGCGGCGTCTGCCCGGCCGAAGGCGAGGATGGCGTCGCAGACTGCTGCGTAGGTGAGGGCGTCGTGGCGGGCTTCCTCGGCCTGGGCGGCGGTCTCGAACTGCCGGCGGGCCTGGACGAGGTGGGTGGTGACGGTGCCGATGTCCGGGGAGGACAGGGCGCGGCGCAGCAGGTCGCAGCCGAGTTCGAACATCGCGTCCACGTCGGTGGCTTCGTCGTGGGTGAGCTGCTGCAGCAGGGTGCGTACCGTGTCGGCGATGGTGTCTTCGTCGGCCCAGCGGTCGAGGGTGAGGCCGAGGAGGCGGGGCAGGCGTTCGAGGAAGTCTTCGGGGCCGTCGGTCGGCACGTCCTCGAGCGTCTGCCACAGCTTGAAGGGGGTGACCGCCTCGGCGACGGCGAGGCGTACGGCGCCTTCGAGGCGCGCGGCGGCCAGGAGCGGTGCGGCCTCGATGCGGTCGGGCAGTCCGTCCAGCAGTGCTGCGGTCAGGGGCTTTCCCAGGGCCTTGGCGGCCGCGGGGCTGTGGAGCAGGGCGTCCATGGATGCGGTGAGGTGCAGGACGCTGTGCTGTGCGGCGAGTCCGGTGGGGAAGGCGGTGGCTGCGGGCTGCCATTGGGTGTCGCTGCGGTTGTAGGCGTCGGCGACGGCTTCGGCGAGGTAGGGGGCGAAGGGACCGGCGGCCACGTCGCCGGCCTGGCTGGCGACGGTGTCGGGGGCGAGGCCAAGGGCAGGGAAGGTGATGGGTTGGCCGTCTGCGGCCAGTTCGGTCAGCCGGTCGGCGAGTTGCGGCACGGCAGCCGTCCTTTCCTGCGTGCTCTCAGGTGCGGTATCACCATAGGGAAGCGCCGGGCTCGGCCTGCCGGAGGCTGTCGGCGGGCAGGGCTGCGCGGGCCAGGTCGAAGTCCGCGGTGGTGATGACTACCTGCAGGTCGCTCTCGGCTGCGACGGTGGCCAGCTCCTTGAAGAGCTTATGGGCGTCGGCGGACTGCATCTCCTCGGACTTGGGGCTGTCGATCAGCAGCAGGCCGGGGTGGGTGGATACGCCGTTTGCCCGGCCGACCCGGAGCAGGGCGATGGCCACGGCGATGCGCAGCCGCAGGCGTGCGCCGGCGCTCTGGTCGCTGAACCATTCCTGCTTGCTGCCGAGAGGGAAGATCTTCAGGCGGGCGCTGCGGTCGATGGACACCGACTTGAGGGAGGGGACCCCGAACAGGGTCGCCAGCTCGGCGGTCTCTTCGTTGACCTCTTTGAACAGCGCCTCGGCGGCCGTCTTGCTGTCCTTCTCCAGCAGAGCAGCGGCAGCTCCCAGGACCTTAATGGCCTTGGCCTCGGTTTCGTCCAGGGCCGGTTCCTCGGGCTCGCGGAACACGCTGAGCGCGCCTTCCAGCCGCAGCACGTTCTCCTGGGCGGCGAGGCGAGCGGGCAGGTCGGCGGCGGACTGGGCACGCCGCAGCTGCTGCTGCGCGCCTTCCAGCCGGCGTGTCAGGCCGTCGACGGTGGTCTCGGCCCGTTCCAGGGCCTGCTTGGCTGCCGCTTCGGCGGCCGTGCTCGTTTCCAGCCGCTGGTGTGCCTCGGCGGTGATCTCCTGCGGGTCTTCGTCGTCTCCGGTCACCTCGCGCGCGCACACCGCGCAGGTGTGGGCGTGCCGCTCCTGCTGGCGGCGCGCGTCGTCGATCTGCTGGTCGCAGCGGGGGCAGCTGGTCGGGTTCAGGCCGTGGAAGAGCAGGCGGGCGGTGGCGCTTTCGGTGACGTCGTTGAGGAGCTTGGTGGCCTGCTGGCGTTCGGTGCGCGCCTGGCGGAAGACACGTACGGCCTCGTCCCAGGCGTCCTGCGCGTCGGCGAGTGCCCGGGCGAGCTGGACCGCGTCGTGGGCGAGGTCGGTCAGGGAAGCGTCCGCGCCGTCCCTGGGCAGCAGGCGTGCCAGTGCGTCGCGGGCCTGGGTAAGTTCGGCTTCCAGGCGTGCGCGTTCGGATGCGCGTTCCGCTGCTTCGGCGGCCGCCACCGCGCGGCGTGCCTTGTCCTCGGCGAGGCGCACGTCGTGCACGGTCTTGACGCGGGTGAGGGCGGCGGCCGCGGGCAGGTCCAGGAAGACCTGCAGTAGACGGCCCGGCAGTCCGTTGGAGGTGACCTCGCCCAGCAGTGCCTTGTCGCCGCCGGCCGGGAGGTAGACCGCCCCGAAGTAGGCGGGCCATCCGTGGGTCTGGGTGCTGGTCTCCTTGAAGCTGTTGACCAGGGGCTGCAGATCCATCCGCCTCAGCATCAGGCCGGCGATCTGCTCCGCGTAGCTGTCGGTGCTGGAGGCCCGCAGCAGGGCGGTGATGCCCCGGTCCGGGGCGGGTCCGCGTACGCCGGCCAGTGCGTCCGGGTCGGGGCCGGTCAGGACGACGGCCGCAGTGATCTCCCCGTCGGTGAGGTCCAGGCGGAACGCCATGGGTTCGCCCGCGACGGTCGCGTCCAGGTCGACGTGGTGCATCCAGCTGCGGACACGGCTTTGCATCTCACTGCGCGGCGTGCCGCGCAGGCACCAGGTCAGCAGTTCCAGCACCGACGTCTTGCCGCGGAAGTTCGAGGCGACCAGCGCGGTCAGGCCTTCGGAGAAGGACAGTGTCTTGTCGAAGGGGCCCGGCTCGACGTCGCCGGTGCGCTCGCCGGCCACCCGCAGCCGGTGCACCCTGAGCGACCTCGGGCGTGCCGGGGAGATGACCAGCGGCAGCCCGTATGCGGCGAACACGTCTCGGACGTCGTCGACCTTCACGCCCGTCTTGTCCGCGATGCGCGTCTCCAGCAGCGCCTCTTCCTGCACCGTGGTCATGCTCCCCCCGCTCCCTGTGCCTGCATCTGCTGCCGGAAGGCCGCCAGCCGGCGGCGCGCCTGCCCGCTGATCGATCCGATCCGGCGCCCCCTTGGGGTGTCGGCGTACTCGCGCGTCAGGTACTGCTGCTTCTTCAGCTCGCTGCCGCTCCTCTCCCCCGCGAGCCGCAGAACGTCCTCGACGCGCTGCACGTAGTAGCCGAAATCCGGTTCCTGGCGGATGATCTCCCGGGCGACGTGGCGGCCGTGCTCCAGCAGGAAGTAGTCGTGCTGGCGCACCCGGTTGACCGTTCCCCGCCGCTTGCGGACCAGCAGCCCGGCGCTGCGCAGCACCGCCAGGGCGTCGTCCAGCCACTCGTAGGCGCCGAAGTGGTGGCGGAGCATCGGATAGCGCCGCACCTCCGGCTCCTCGGAGTCCAGAATGCGGCCGGCGAGGTCCAGCAGTGCTTCCTCGGGCTCGTCCTCGTAGGCCGTCAGCAACTCGTTGGCCAGGTAGTCCGGATTACGCAGCCAGAAGTCCAGCTTCTGCAGCTTGACCTGCGTCCGCATCACACCCACCGCCCGCTCCAGGCCGGACACGGCCTTCTCCACCTCGGTGAGCGGCTCGCACACCCCGTCGATCAACAGCAGCAAGCGCACCGCGTCCTGCTCCCGGCTGGTCACCGCGACCCCCGGCCCCTGCCCCGCCCCCTCGTGATCCATCACGTCAGAGTAACCACCCGCACACGAGCCTGACCATGGAGTGACGAGACGAATAGGAGTGCACGCATACAGAAGCCCTGGCCCCGTCAGGCAGGTCGGCGCCACGACCGTCCACGCCCGGAGCACTGCGCGCCCGCCACTGTCCGGCGGGGCCACCACCTCCCCGTGGTGGCGGCCGGGATGCGGGTCTGCGTGGAGACGGAGCAGGCGCTGCGGTCCGTGGCACCAGGCCACACTCGCGGTCATACATGCGCTGACATCCGTGGCGGCCGCCCGCCGGGTACACGGTGCGGGACCGGGACGGCGGATCCCGGCCCCGCACCGTGAGATTCGCGGCCAGCCCTACCCAGACGCCCGGTGGCGAGCAGGCGGGAGCAGACGGCACCACGCCGGGGGCGCGCTACGGGCATGCGAGTTGACCGTCGAGAGAGTGTGGCGGGACCGGCCCGTGGTCGGACCGGTCCCGTCGGTGCAGGCCCGGCGTCAACCGGTCTGCGGTGTCCCTGGGTTGCTTCGGTTTGCGGCCAGTAGCGTGTCAGGGAGGCCCGAGGTCGGGGCGGTGTGGGGGGTGCGGCCCCAGCAGGCCTGCTGGGGCCGCACCCCCCACACCGCCCCGACGCTCGAACGTGGTTGGTATCCAGGTTCCCGTCATAGCCCCGTCGCGGCAAGGCAACGTGGAACGCCGGTGAGCCCGCAGCCGGGGCGGCCTGCCCGTCGAGCTCGGCAAAGGCACTGGTCGGCTACGGGCGGGTGGGCCGGACGCTCTCGTTCCGGCCGTTGAGCAATTGATAGGACGCCTGGAACGCGCGTGAGCCGAGGAACCACGCGGATGTGACGGGGCGTGGCATCCTGCACTGCACCGGGGCGCGGCAGCGTCAACTGCCGTAGGCGCACCGGTTTTTGCGGCCAGTAGCACATCACCCGTGCGGGTCGCCGGCGTCGGAAGCCGTCGGCGGCCCGCCCGTCTGCCAGGGAGGCAGTCCAGCATGTCCACCACCCTCAAGGGCGCCCCCGCGCCCACCCGCGGCCGGCGCCCGTCCCGGGCGCCGGTCACCGCAGCGCAGGCCTTCGGCATCAGCGTCTTCCCCCTCCTTGGCGCAGGTCTGGCCGCTACCGGCATGCCGGTGCGTGACGTGCTCGTCCTCCTCGCCGGGTGCGGGGCGATCGGCGCCGCCGTCTACGCCGTCGGCGGGAGCGGCCGTCTGCTGCTGCAGGCCTTCGCGGCGGCGCTGAACGCCGCCGCTCGCCGGTAGGGGGAGGTTAACGACCATGCGTGCGGTGCGAAGCGCCCCCGCTGGCTCGCCCGGTGCCGCTCTGGGCTCGATGCTGGAGAACCTGCGGCAGCGGGCCCAGCTCACCTTCGCCGAGCTCGCCGAGCGCACCGCCGCGCTCGGCGATCCGGCCCTGGCCGTCTCGGCCGCCACCCTCAAGCGCGCGGCTGGCGGTCACGCCCTGCCGAAGGAAAGCACCGTCGTGGCGTATGTGCGCGGCTGCGGCGCTACCCCGCAGCAGGAGCACAAGGCGCTTCAGTTGTGGAGACGGGCCCGGGCTAAGGACCGCGGCATCTTGCGCCACCTCCACGCTCCCGGGGTGGACAACATCCGCACCCGCCAGGACTTCACCGCCGCACTCGCGGCCGTCTACGAGGGCGCCGGGGCGCCACCGCTGCGCACCGTCCAGGAGCGTGCCGGCACGGTCCCGCAGCCGAATGGGGTCCCCAGCGAGCGTGAGGTGTTCCTGCTCCCCCTCGGGACCCTCTTCCGGATCGTCCACCGGAAAGTCAAGCTCCCCGCCTGGAACCACTGCGAGGCCTTCCTGCGGGGCTGCGGTGTCACCGGCCAGCGCACGCTCGCCCAGTGGCAGAAGGCGTGGCGTCGGGCGTCCACGGGTCCTGTCACTGCGCCTCACGGCGCGCGGCAGCCGGTGCGGGCCAGGGTCGGAAATCTGGAGCAGCTCCGCCGTGTCACTCAGGCGACCCCGACGGGTGGCTCCGCCCTTGACCGCCTGACGCACTACACGTTGACGTTGCCTATGCGCGATTCCCAGCTGGACACCGCCTTCGCGGACCTGTACCGGGAGTTGATGGGTCCCGCGCGGCGTAACGGCCTCGCATCCGACACCGGGGTCGACGCCATCCTCGTGTCCGGCGACGGCTCCGTACAGCTCGTGCAGATCGAGTCCAATGCTGCACCGCCGTCCGGGTCGAACCGGCGTGGGGAGCGGCCCAAGGGGAGGGTCCCCCTTCGCGGGGCGCAGGTGTGGCGGGAACCGCGCAGGATCCACCGGCCTGGTGTGGGCCAAGACGCGTGACTGCAGGACCGGTCACCATCAAGGGGGCCATTGCGCGGCTGGAGTGTCGGGCGGTCGGCCCCAGCCGCGCCGTGCTGTCACGGCGGAGCGTGATCAGCGAGATCCGTGCGCCTGCGGGTGTGGCCCGCAGGCAGTTCGTCCGGCATCGAACCGGAGCCACACTCGGTCGTGTGAGTGGGCCGGGTAGCGCCTACACCAGAACGGCCGGCACGGCGTCCTCGGCCGTCCAGTCCCCCTCGAACAGGGCGGCGATCAGGCGTACGTGGTGGTCGGGGAGCTGGCTGGAGCGGTGCTTGGTGCGGGCCTTGGCCAGCCAGGCGCCGATCCGGACGCTCTCGCCGTCGACGCGGATGCTCTCGCGGGCGGCGGGGACGCGGCCCTCGCGGTGCAGGAAGAGCTCCAGCAGTTGCACGATCTGCTCGAAGGTACGGCGGGTACGGCGGACGGAGGCGAGCGGATTCGCCTCGGGGGTGAGGCCCAGGGCGGTCATCAGCTGCTGCTGGCCATCGGCGAGGGCTTGCCAGGCGGTGAGCTGGCGGGCCAGCCAGGAACCGATCTTCACGCCGCCGAGCTGGGTGTCGCGGGTGAGGGTGGCGGGGTCGGCGCCGTCTGCGAGGTGGGCGCGCAGCAGGTGGTATTTGCGGTGCCAGTCCGCACCGTGCGGCAGGCGCCAGTCGGGGGCGAGGGCGGTGAGGGCCTCCACACGGGCGGGGTCGAGTTCGTGTCTGGTGGCGAGGTGGCGTTGTTCGGCCAGCCAGGCGCCGACCGGGGTGGTCGCGGGAGCGGCGAGGTGACCGTGCACCCGGTGGTAGTCGGCGGCTGCGGCGAGACGGGAGCGCCAGGCGGCGTCGTGCTTGTCCCAGATCATGCCCAGCGCGTCGAGCTCGGCAATCCAGTCGGCGTCGGCATCGGCGTCGAGGCGGCCGGCTTTCGCCGCGTCGCGCATGCTGGTGATGAAGGTGCCGAGCCGGTATCCGGTGGGGTCGGTGTAGTCGGCGGGCACGTCGAGGTGGCCGTACTGGTCGCGGTAGGAACGGGCGGCGGCGAGGCCGAGGCGGCGGGAGCGGGAGACGGCCGGGTCGCGGGGGTCGAAGGAGACGAGGTCCATCGCCTGGGCGATGCGTTCGGGGTGGACGGTGAAGTCGAAGTGCCAGCGCCGGGCGATGACGTCGCTGGTCTCGCGTGGGAGGCGGTTGGCCTTGTCGGGGAGGCGTTCGAGGATGCGGTGGTCGTGGCTGGCCAGCGCGCAGGCGATCGCCCACACCGGCTCATACGCGCTGCCCAGGATGTTCTCGCTGTCGGCGCCCGGCGGGATGTAGACGGGGACGACGAGGCTGGCGGTCTTGCCGGAGATGTCCAGGCGCAGGGCGCGGCCGAGGGCCTGGACGCAGCGGATGACGCTGCGGGTGGGGTCGGCGAAGACGATCGCGTCGACGGAGGGGATGTCGACTCCTTCGGCGATCAGCTTCGAGTTGGCGAGGACCGCGGTGTCGGCGGCAGCGAAGCCGGTGAAGATGCCGGCGCGCTGGGCGGGGGTGTGCTCGCCGTGGGCGAAGAACAGCTCCGGGTCGATCCCGGGTGCAAGGTCGGGGTCCGTCCGGCGCAGCAGGCGCAGGGTGTGCGGGAGTTCGCGGGCGAAGCGGCGGGCGTCGGACACCAGATGGAAGTAGACCAGCACCTTCTTCAGGTTGTGCTCGGTCATGGCGCGCAGGACCGCCAGG
Organism: Streptomyces sp. SID486; assembly: GCF_009865385.1. Classification (GTDB taxonomy): domain Bacteria; phylum Actinomycetota; class Actinomycetes; order Streptomycetales; family Streptomycetaceae; genus Streptomyces. The sequence goes on from NZ_WWJT01000748.1 coordinate 18,491, forward strand.
TGCAGGGCGGTGGTACGCAGCGCACCGTCGTCATTCGCCTCCCGGGCGGCGGCACCCGTGGGCGTGGTGCCGGGGGCGGGCAAGTTCAGGCGGCGGCGCAGGTCGGTATCGGTCAGGGTGGGCACCACGATGCGGTAGTCCGCAGCCCGGCCGTCCGCCACTGCCCTCGCGAGGGGGTAGTCGACGACCTTCTTGCCGTACACCTGCTCGTTGTCCATCGAATTGGCGAACGCGTCCACGTCCGGCCCGGCCGGGCGCCTTCGGCGCGGGCGGGTGAGGTCGGCGGACTCCGCCAGCTCCGGGGCGGCGAAGATGCGGGGCGTGGCGGTCATGTAGAGGCGGCGGTCCGCGTGGATGCGCTTCGCGTCGTTGACGATCGCCCACTTCTTGTCGGCCCGGCCCGCGATCCGGTGAGCCTCGTCCATGACCGCCAGGTCGAACGGCGGCACCGCGAACCCGGTGTTCTGGGTCTCCTCGATCTTGGTCAGGGAGTCGTAGGTGCAGATCACCGTCAACGCCCGGAGCTGGTCGGGCCCCTCCCCCACCACCGACATCGCCGCCGCCAGCGCGAGCGGGTCACTGGTCGAGCCCACGCGCGCGGCTACCAGGTCATCACGGCCGGCAGCATCCAGGGAGGAGACGATCACCATGTGCTCGCCGTGGCCGTCGCCCCGCCACGCCAGCGCGGTCTGCGCGGCCAGGTCAAGGGTGGGGACGACGAACAGCACCAGCCGGGCGCCGAGTCCGTCCGCGACGCGGATGGACACCAGCGTCTTCCCGGTGCCTGTCGCCGACACGAACAGCGCTCTCGTCCCCGGCCGCCGCAAATGCCGCGCCAGCCGCTGAACCGCGTGCACCTGATCGGGCAACAACGTCTTCCGCCCCGACGAAGGGGACGCAGTACCGGCGACGACACTCATCAGACGGAGGCTTCCTCAACACGTAGCGAGCAGCAGGCAGCCCCACACCCGCACACCGGCGTACCGCACACACGGCAGGCGCGTCGATCGCAGCGGCCGGGCAGGGCATAGACATAGGCGGCAGCCTAGAGCCCGGCACCGACACAAGCGGCCTCACCGCATATCCCGGCCAGGTCCCAACTGACCGGCGAGCCCCTTTATCTGCCGCAAGCGGAGTCTCGGCACGGCGCTGACACGGGAGGCATGCCAGGCGCAGTGGCGGCAGCGACCGCGTCGTTCTGGTTGGGGCGGAGCGTCAGCTCAGAAAGGGCCATGGGCGTGGGCGGCTTCCAGGGACTCGGCGGTCAGGGGGCGGGGACGCGGTGGTAGGCGAGGTGGTCGAGGATGTGCTGGTGGGCTTCCCAGCCGTCTGGGAATTTGGCGGGGACACCGAGGTGGACGGGGTCGTTGGAGGGGTGGCGGTCCAGGAGGTCGGTGATGCCGGCGCGGGCGACCATGATGCAGGCGTGCCGGTGACGTGAGGCGAGCACGCACAGGCGGCCGGCTTCGAGGTGGAAGGCGGAGGCGTCACGGCGGCCGGACAGCGGGTGTAGAACGATCGTGACGGCGAATTCACGGCCCTGCAGGCGGTTGGCGGTGTCGGCGCGTACGCCCCGGGTGTGGGGGTTGTGGTTCAGAAGGTGCTGGATGTGGCGGGCCTGTTCGCGGTGGGCGGTACCAATGGCGATGTCGGCAGGCTGCAGGCGGCGGCCGTCGGGATGGTTCTCGCAAACGGCTTCGGCGCCGCGGGTCAGCAGGCGGGCGGCCAGGGCGACCGTGGCGTGGGCGGCTTCGGCGTCGATGCGTGCGGTGTGCCGGGGCGGGAGTTCGTGCAGGGCCCAGCCGGTGCGGGCGGCTTCCTCGACGGTGGCGTCGCAGCGGTCGTGCAGGCCTTGGGTGGTGAAGGTGAGGGTACGGGTGGCGGGGGCCGTTCCCGGCTGGAACGGCGTGAAGGGGTAGAACGCCCGGGAGACGATGTCGGCCGCTGAGGGCGGAAGGCGCCAGGAGACGGGCAGGGTGCGGACGACTGCGTCGTTGTAGTTCGTCAGAACGGTGACGGCATTGTTGAGTGGGTCGTGGGGCAGGCCGATCCACCGGGGGGTGCTGATGATGGAGAACGGGTCGAGCTGCCCGGGGTCGCCCACGAGAAGGGCGCGGTCGAAGAGCTTGGCGATCAGCAGGAGGGCGTCGGAGCGCATCTGGTAGGCCTCGTCGATGATGGCCCACTGCCAGTAGGCGCTGTCGACGTACGCCCATTTCATGGCGGTGGCGATGATCACGTCGCAGGTGAGGACGTCTTTGATGTCCGTGCTGATGATGGTGTTGGGCAGGGCCAGAACGTGTTCAGGGACCTCGTAGGTGCCTCCGGTGAGGCGTCCCAGGCGCAGTCGGGAGGCTGTGGGGTCGGCGAGGCGGATGAGAAGGTCGTCGACCTGGTGGTTGGTCTGGGCAACGATGATGCATCGTTCGCCGGCGGCGGCGAGGGTGCGGGCGGCCCGGACAACGAGGGTCGATTTCCCAGCGCCCGGGGGCGAGTCGACGACGAGGGGCTGGGTGGTCCCGCCGGTGAGGGCGGTGAGGATGTCGGCGACGGCCGCATTGGCCAGGTCGGCGGGCGGGGTCGTGGTCAAGGCTTCTCGGTCTCTTCCAATGCGGCGGCGGGGTGGTTGTGCTGGGGGCCGCCGTGGGTCCAGGGGGTGTTCTCGCGGCTTGGGAAGGCGGGTCGGCTAAAGAACTCGGGGGCGAAGGTGAGTTCAAGCTGGTCCCCGACAGCGGGGACAGAGTCGCTTCGGGGCTTGTTCACCGTGCCGGTCAGCGTGGTCACCTCCAGCAGGAGGTCAGTGCCCTGCCCGCGTGGGGTGATGGCGCGAACGGCCAGGTGGACGCGGGGGTTGTGAGGGCCGGCGAGCAAGTGGCCGAGGTCCAGGCGCACCGGGTCGGTGGTGTGCAGGGTCAGGCGGGGGCGCAGCCGGGGGCCCCTGGCTCCGGGGATGGTGTGGCGAGCGTCGACGTCGGTGACGGTGCCGGCGAGGGCTTCTCCGGTGGTGCGTCGCTCGGCCATGAAGAAGGGGTCTTCCAGGGCGCAGTGAGCGTCGAAGGCGGCCTGGGCCAGCTCCAGGCGGGCGAGACGGCGGGCGGCGGAGACGGCGTCGTCCTTGATGGGCTGGGGACGACCGTCGGTGGTGAGGTAGGTGCGGTAGGCGGTGAAGCGGTCGCGGTCGGCGGCCCAGCGGCGTTGGGCGTCGGGTATCTCGGGCAGGGTGCGCAGCAGGCCGAGGGCGCGCCAGGCGTCGTCCCAGGTGGGGCGGAGGTAGGTGTGGAGGAGGTCGTTCAGGCGGTCGGTGTGGCGGGCTATGGCGGCGGTGTTGCCCTCTGCGGCGGCGATGTCGTAGGCCGTGAGCAGGGGGTCGAGTTCGAGGCTGTCGAAGGAGGGGTCGGTGGCGGGGCCGGCGGGCCGGTGCAGCCGGCCGTCGGGGCCGGGGAGCTGGGGGTTTTCGGTCTCGAGGGCGGCGTGCAGGCCCGTGGTGCCGGGCGGGGGGTCGATCCAGGCGAGGAGGGCAGCAAGGTGTTCGTCCTCCAGGCGGCTCTGGCCGGTGATCCAGCGGGTGGTCAGCAGGTCGGTCAGGGCGAGCAGGAAGGCGCTTCCGGGGTGCTCGGCGTGGTCGGCGAAGAAGGTGAGCCACTGTCCGAGGCGGCCGACGCTGTAGGCTGGGTCGCTCTCCTCAGGCGGCTCGGTGAAGCGCAGGGCGCGGCCCAGCCGCTCGACGTAAGTGATCGACTTGCGGTTGGCGACCAAGAGCTGAGGGGCGTGGGTGTGCCGTTCGCGGGCGGGCTTTCTGCCTTTCGCGGGCAGGCGTTCGGTGTTGCGGAAGCTGTCGATGTAGGTGAGGACATGGTCGGCCAGCTCTTGCAGGAGTGTGGTGGGCCGGCCGTGGGGCGGGGTGACGAGGAGGTGCGGGCGGGCCGGTTCGGTGCCGAGCATGACAGCCAGCGGGGTCGCTTCGGTGCCGGAGTGGTTGAGTGGGAGGAAGACTAGGGGCCGCTCGGTGAGGTGGAAGTGGCTGACGAGGCTGGCGTCCTGGGCTGTTTGGGTCTCGGCTGCCTCCAGGCGCAGCAGGGTGGACAGGCGGCTCATGCGGACTCCCGCAGGTGGGTGCGTACGGCGTGGGCGTGCCGGAGGGCGGCGGCCAGGTCGGCTTGGTCTGGGGCGGGGCGGCGGGTGTCGTCGGCCAGGCGCAGGGCGGTGCTGATGTGATCGACGCCGCCGAGGTCGTCGCGGATGTCGCTGCCCAGGACGTCGATCAGTCCTTCGTCGCGGGCTTCGCTGCGGCAGACGTAGGCCAGGTCGCAGAAATGGCGGCAGGTGGGGGTGTAGCGGGCGGGGGCGGTCTGCAGGGCCGCGGTGAGGTCCTTGGCGTCGCGGGTGGGCCGTTCGTCCCGGTCGAGGGCAAGGTCGAAGGTCGTGTGGGGCGGCAGCGCGTCGAGCAGGGGTCCGATGCGGGTGAGCCGGTTGAGCTGGCGGGTGAGGGCGGCGATCTTCTTGCGTGCGTCGACGATGCTGGCGGTGGGGTTGCGGCTGAAGTTGCGTGGGGTGATGAGGATGATGTCGTGGGAGACGTTGTCCCCGTCGAGGCCCTCCGATTCGAGGAGTTCGCGCAGCGCGATGACGTAGACGGCGGCCTGGGTGACGGCGGCGGCCACCTTCGCCGGGTCGGCGCGGCCGTCGAGGACGGCAAAGGACTTGATCTCGATGATGTGGAAGACACCGTCGACCTGGAAGGCGACCACGTCGGGTTCCAGGTAGACGGGATGGCCGGCGACCGTGAGCTGCAGGATGGGGTGGTCCAGCAGCGTGCGCACGGAGCGGGGGGAGCGCGCCGCTTCCAGGACGGCGGTGCGGGTGTAGGCATGGCGGACTGGCAGAGAGGCGTCCTGGCTGCCGACGGCGGCGAGGTCGGTGTGGGCCGCCTCGTGCAGGGGCAGGCCGAGGACATCGCGCAGCAGGCGCAGGAGTTCGGCGCCGCCATCGGCTTTCACTTTTTGCTCGAAGACGGCCCCGTTGCGCAGGGCGATGGAGGACTTGGCGAGCGGGCGAGGCTTGCCCAGGTGGACGGCGATCGCGTCCTTGTCGACGCCGGCGGCGTCCATCAGGGCCCGGCGGGCGCAGCCGGGGTTGGTGGTGAGGGCCGCGAGGGTGCGGGCGTCGTGCCCCTTGGCGGGGGCGGGGCCGCGCAGTGCGTCGAGCCGGTCGTTGAGCAGACTCACGGATCTTCCTTGCGGGATGGGTGAGGTGGCGATCAGGGGACGGAGCGCAGTCGGCGGGCGGACTGGAAGGAGCCGCCGAATAGCAGGCCGGCATCGTCGAGCTGGCGGCGGGCGCGGGCGGCGGCCTGGGTGCGGGTAGTGCTATCGCTGGTGGCGTGCAGGGCGAGTTCATCCTGGGCGGCACGGCGCAGCAGCGTGAGGTCGATGGGGAGGCCGGCTTCGGTCGGGTGTGGTGCAGGGGGCTGGGCGCCGGGGATGTTGCGTGCGTAGTGCAGCAGGAGGTGGCGGGCGGGCAACGGCAGGGTGCCGCCGCTGACGCGATCTGCGGCGTCGGCGATGTTCAGCGCGCCTGTGAGGAAGTGGACGCGGGCGCTGAGCGGTCCCACAATGCGCTGTTCCAGGGGCCAGGTGCTGACTGTGAGCAGGCCGCGGGCGGGTGAGAGCAGATCGGAAGTGAGGGCCGGGCACAGGTAGTAGGGGCGGGCGCCGGGTGCGGAGCGGTAGGAGCGTTCCTCGTCGCGGCGCAGGCTGGTCAGCCGGGAGGGCGCCAGGGCACCGGCGAAGAAGGCTTCGTGAACGGTGCTGATGAGCTTGGGAGCGGCGGGCACGGCGAGCAGCGTCAGGACCTGGTGGACCTGCTCGCGCGCGGGCAACACGACCGGTGGCTGCCCCGCCGGTTTGTTCTCGGACAGGATGCGGCGCGTCCCGTCGTCAGCGGATGTCTCCTCGGTGTCCTCGGCCTGCTCGAACAGGGCGTCCCAGGCGCGCTGGGTGCGGCGCAGTTCGGCGCGGAGTTGTCTGACCTGCTCGCTGTCACGAGCCAGTTGGGCGCTCCGCATGGCCTGCTGCAGCTGTTGCATGCGTTCTTCGAGTGCGTCCAGATGCTCCTGCATGGCGGCCACCTTACCGCATTCCAGTGTTTTCCAGATTTCTCCTGTGATTGCTGTTGTAGAGTTTCTGTCACTTCGTCAACTCCCGCTGGTGCGGGAGCGTCGGACAGTCCTGCCTGCACCGAGGAGAGCCGTCCATGAAAGCCCTGCACACATCCGACTGGCACCTGGGCCGCACGCTGCAGCGCCGCTCCCGGGACGCCGAGTTCGACGCTGTCCTGGCCGAGATCACGGCCATAGCGGAGGACGTGCAGCCGGACCTGATCGTGCACAGCGGTGACCTGTTCGACTCCTACCGGCCCGCGCACAAGGACGTCCTGCGCGCGATGCGCTGCCTCAATGGCCTCGCCAGCATCGCCCCCACCGTGGTCCTGGGCGGCAACCACGACTCCCCCGAGTTGTTCGACCTGCTGAGCTACGTCTGCACCCTGCGGCCGTACGCCGGCCAGGATCGTCTGTGCTTCGTGCACAGCCGTGGCGACAGCGACCCTGGGACGGTGCTCGACTTCGCCAGCCGCGACGGACGCGAGCGGATCCGCCTTGCTGCCCTCCCCTACGTGCACCCCAACCGCTACCTGCATCTCTTCCCCAACTTCGGGACCACCGAGGGGGCCTACGCGGCTGGCCTGCGCACCCTGCAGGACGGCCTGCTCGCCCGGCTGCGCGACGGCTACGCCCCGGACCGGGACGTGCTGCTGTTCACCGCCCACCAGTACGTGGCCAGCGCCGTCCCCGCGCAGAGCGAACGCATGTGGGAGGCGCGCGAGCCCTACGCCACCGACCCCGCCGCCCTGCCGGCTGTTGCCTACTGCGCGCTGGGCCACATCCACAAGCCGCAGCCGGTCGGGACCGGCCGGCTGCCGGCTCGCTACGCCGGCAGCCCCCTGCAGATGGACTTCGGCGAGAGCGAGGAGACCAAGAGCGTCACCGTCGTCGAAGCGGGGCCCGGCCGGCGCACCCTCATCACCCCGCACACCCTGCACGCCGGACGGCGCCTGGCCCATTTCCACGGCACCCTCGAGGAACTGCGGGCCGACGCGGACCAGTACAGCGGCGTCTACCTCAAGGCCGTCATTTGCAGCGACGAGCCCGTCCTCCGGCTGGGGGACAAGGTCGCCGAGCTGGTGCCCCAGGCAATCGTGGTGAGCATCGAGGAGGACTGCGCAGCCACCCGCACCAGCGCCCTCACCAGTGCTGACGCGTCCGAGGACGGCACCGTGGACCTCACCGCGACGTTCGGCAGCTACCTCGCCGACCGCGGCACCCCTGGGCAGAGCGCCGACGAGGTGGTGGCTGCCTTCGCCGACCTCCTCGCCGCGCCGGAGTCCACGCTGCCCGCCTCCCCCGCCGAGCAACTCCTCACCGAGGCCCTCGCCACCCCCTGGACCGGCACCGCCGGCAGCCGAACGGAGACGGCATGAAGATCGTCAGCCTGACCTTCTCGGGCCTGCGCAGCTATCCCGGCACCTGCGGCCCGCTCGACTTCACCGGCAAGAGCCTCGTCGGCATTCTCGGCGACACCGGCGCCGGCAAGACAAGCCTCCTGGAGGCCATCACCGCCGGCCTGTACGGCAGATGCTCCTGGACCGACCGCGCGGCTCAGCTGCGGGCCGACGACTCCCCAACGATGATGATCGACCTGACGTTCGCCGTGGACGGCCGTCAATGGAGGGTGCATCGCGTCTTCCACGAGACCCGCCCCACCCAGGCACGGCTGACCGGCCCGGACAACAAGAACATCGACGGCGTGCGCGCCGTCGACGACGCCATCCGTAGCCTCATCGGCATCGACTACGCCACCTTCCACTCGTCCGTTCTTATCCCGCAGGGCCGCTTCGGCGAACTGCTCAACGCCAACGACGCCGAGCGCACCCGAATCCTGAAGTCCATTTTCGGCGTCGAAGAGCTCCACCGAGTCCGCCAGCTCGCGCTCGATGCGGCCTCGCACCTCAACGAGCTGCTGCACCAGGCGGAGCGGGAGAACGACCGGCTGCACGAAGATCCGCGGGCCCAAGCGGTAAACGCACGCGAACGCCACGACCAGGCCCTTGGTGTCGCTGCCGACCTCGACAACCGCCGGTCCCAGCTGCGTCGGCTGCGCACCGAGGCTGCCCGGGCCAAGCAGCACGCCCGCCTCAGCGCGGGCGCCGCCGCCGCGCTCCAGGAGCGCCGTATCAGCGACTATCACCGCACCACGGAAGCCGTGCAACAGGCTCAAGCTGAACTGCAGCGTCTAGAGGACAAAAACGCCGCAGCCGAAAGCACCGCCCAGGCCGACCTCGAAACGGTCACCTCCCAGCAGAACGAGGCGGACTCCGCGGGGCTGGCCGCCGCGGTTCTGGCAGCGGCGGCCCAGGTGCTCAGCGACGTGCCCCGTCGGCTGACCACTCTCGAACAAGAGGAGAGCGCGCACACCCGGCTCCTGACCGAACTCGAGACCGAAGAGGAGGCACTGTCCCGGCGCGCCGCCGACCTGGACGACGAGGACCGGCGGGCCGACGCCCTGCGCAGCCGCGTACGGGATGGTGAGGACGAGGCAGCCGACGCCGGCGAGACTCTGCAGATGCTGACGGACGCCGTCCGCGCCGGCGTCGAGGCAGCCGGCGCACTGGCCCAGCAGCGGGCCGCCCAGGCCACCACCGACCACAAGCTCACCGCGCTGCTGCAGGCACCCCCGGCCGACACGCTGGACGCGGCGCGGACCGAACTACGTCGTGCCCAGGGCATGCTGGAGGACACTCGGCGCAGGGAGGCCGCGCACGCGGCGGGCAGCGGCCTGGTCGCCGGAGACGGCTGCCCTGTCTGTGTGCAGCCGCTTCCCGGCAATTACCGGCCACCGCAGCCACAGGACGCCGATACCCTCGCGCGAGCCGAGACGGCGGTAGAGGCAGCCATGGCCGCGCTGACGGCCGCCGAGCGGGAGCACACCCGTCACACCCACGAAGTCGAACTGCTCCGAGCGGCCCTGAGCGAGCAGCGGCGCAAGGTGCAGCAGGCCACCGACCGGCTGCAGGCAGCCCTGCCCCCGCTTCACGCACACGCCCTGCGGCTGGCGGCCCAGACGGCTCATCCCCAGTCGGCGACGTATGCCAAGGAGGTGGAGGACACCGCCGCGGCCGCGTTCTTCGCCCTCGCCGACCCCGCCACACCGGCGGACCACCGGGAGGCGGCGCTGCACGCTCTGCTCGGCGAGCCCCGCGACCGGGTCACGCAACTGCAGGAGACAGTCGTCGCCGGCCGAGCCGAGCTAACGCAGGCAGAGACCGCCCTGGCCGCCAAGCGGGCCTCGCTGACGGCGGACACCCGCGCGGCGGACCGGAGCCGCACGCAAGCACAGCAGGCCCAGCACCATCTGGCAGAAAGGCGGCTCAGTGTCCTGGCGAGCCTGTCCTCTCTGCCCGGGCCGATCCGCGCGCATCTGCCCCAGCAACCCGACCTCCCGACAGCGCATGATCTGGAGGCCGCCACCCAGGCCGTCCGGCAGGAGCAGGACCGTCACGAGGAACTGGCCGAACGGCACGCGGAACTGCGCACGCTGCTGCAATCACTGCTGGCCGAGCGGGAGAAGCTGGCCGAGCGTAGACGCTGTGAGGTCACCGAACCCCTGCACCGTCTGGAGGCCGGACTACACCGGTGGGCAGACAGCGCGCGCAGCGCAGCCGAGCTGATCGAGGAAGGACAGCGCCCGGCACTCACCCGCCCTCACGGAACCGGTGATGCAACAACCACCCAGGAGTACGCCGCCGCCCTTGAAACGTTCACCACGCGGCTGCTGGCATCCCTCGACGAGCACGAAACCGTCGCGCGGGCGGCCATGGCAGACCTGGCCGCCCAGCTTGCCGTGCACGCCGACGCACTGGCCGCCACCTACCCCTGCATCGCCGCCGCGCTGGTCGCCCCCGGCACGGACCCCCTGGGCCCCGAGTTGCTGGACAGCCTGACCAGCCAGGCCGGAACCCTCCGCAGCGAGGCCGCCCGCGCGCTGCGGGAAGAGCAGGACGCCCTGTCCCAGATCCCGCATAAGGACCGCCTCATGACGGCGATCGACGCCGGACAGCGCCAGAAGGCCGCATGGCAGACCGTGGCCGCGCACCTAACGGACGGAAAGTTCCCCGGTCACCTCACCGACCTGCGGACCCGCGCGCTGCTCGCACACGGCAGTGAGCTGCTGCAGCAGTTGTCCGGAGGACGGCTGGGCTTCGCCGACAACTTCGACATCGTCAACCTCGGAAGCCACAACCGCCGCAGCTCGCGCACCCTCTCCGGCGGCGAGACCTTCCAGGCTTCCCTCGCCCTATCCCTCGCCCTGATGGAAATGCACAGCCGCAGCGGCACCCGTCTGGAGAGCCTCTTCCTCGACGAAGGCTTCGGCACCCTGGACACCGCCGCCCTCGACAGCGCCCTGCAGGTCCTGCGCACCCAGGTCGGCCCCGACAAGCTGCTCGCCGTCATCAGCCACCTGCGCCCCGTCGCCGAGACTGTCAACGACGTCCTATGGGTGGAGAAGGATCACCGCGGCTCCCGGGCCCGCTGGCTTACCGCGGCCGAGCGCGACTCCCTCGTCCGCGACGACCTGTACAACCTGACGGACCCGGCATGACCCTCGTCATATTTCATGCACCGAATTAATGGTACTTGAGGCGCCATTTGAGATCGACACCTGAGCCTACCTGGCGTAATCCCTTCAATACATGTTACTGAATCCCATGTAGAGCTCTGGTGACAAAGATGATTCTGGAGGTTGTGGCCACAATCCCGGGGTCATCAACCTAACGTGATTAGAGGGATTCATATGAGCGAGCCTGCCTGCTTGCACCACGAGTGTCCACGAACCGTCTACTACCGGGGTCTGTGTTACCGCCACTATCGAGAAATCCTGGCCGCGCGCCCTGCAGAACCCAAGCGCCGAGCACCACGCCGCCCCCGTCAACCACTCACCTGCCCTGCATGCGGCTCAGATTTCAAAGGCACCTACGCGCAGTACACAGCCGTCGAATCCGGTCGACTCGCCTACTGCTCACGAACATGCCAGAAGTCGGCCACACGAATGGCCGACGTAGTTTGCTCGCGGTGCGGAACGACATTCCAGCGAAACCCGACGAGAATCCCTGCCTCAGGGGTCGTCTACTGCGGCATTGTGTGTCGAAATAAGTCCGGCAGCACCCGCCAAGGCGCAGTGGTTCCCTGCGAGGAGTGCGGTAAGGAACGTTACCTGAGTCCGTCGCTGGTAGGTGTGCGGCGTTTTTGCTCAACCAAGTGCAAAAGTGCGAGCCGCCAAGTTGAATGTGTCTGCAAACGGTGCGGCAAGGTGACAAAGCGGAAGAGTTCGCTCGCCACCATCTACTGCTCCCGCGAATGCGCGCTGGCGGCTAAGCGGGAGGAAGCACGTGGTTCTCTCAACCCCGACGGCTACCGGATGATCTCACAGGGTCTCGGAAATTCCCCTAAAGGAGAGCACCGCATTGAAATCGAAAAAATCCTCGGCCGCCCCCTACTCCCGACCGAGCAGGTGCACCATGTCAACGGGGTCAGGCACGACAACCGCACCGACGGACCGCTAGTGATGGACGAACGAGGGCGACTCCGGTCCGGGAATCTCGAACTGTGGTCACATGCTCACCCACGGGGCCAAGAGATAGGCCCGAAGCTGGAGTACGCGCGTGGCTTGCTAGCCTTGTACGGAACACAGGAAGAGCGCGAAACTTATATGGCATTCCTGGAGTACGTAGTGAACGCTGAAGGTGCGGAACTGGCTGAGGACACCCGATCTGTCTGACCGGCGTCGGCTGCCTCATGCAGGGTGGCGCCCAGGCGGATCAAGAACCGCATCAGGTTCGCCGCGTGATGGGAGTAGAAGTTGAGGATCTCCAGTTGCCGGGTGTCGGGGATGTGCTCGTAGTCGGTCAGGAGATCGGGGTCGGCGGCGACGGGACCCGACCTGCTTGACCTCCGAGACATGGATGAGCGTGGTGGGGTCGCGGGAGAGGACCGCGTCGACGCAGGTCTTGAAGATGTGGATGCAGTCCTCAATGCCGGCCTCGTACCCGGCAGTTCAGCCCCGATTGTCAGACCCTCCCCGTAGCGTTGTGAGTCCTACTCGCGGCGGCTGCGGGGAGCCCCCATGGACGACGAGCTTCAGATCGACAGCGATCAAGAACTCTTCCGCAACCCCGTCTACTACGAACCTGCCGGCCGCGCCCTCGACCTGGACCGCCCCGACCTCGGCGTCCCGCAAGGCCAAGACCTCCTGAACGTGCTCCTGCGCATGCGAAAACGTGTCCCCGTCGAAAAGCGAGGGCTCATCTGCCCCGAGTGCCGGGACCTCCGCGGCCGACGCGTCCCCATGTACCTCGTCCAGCGTGACGGCGTATGGCTTGCCTCCCACTACCGCAAACCGGGGGAGAAGCCCATCAGCCACGAGTCCGACGAGCACCTCGCCCGCAAGGAACGCGTCGCGAAGGACTCCGAAGATCACGGCTTCCACGCCGACATCGAGTCGCAGACCGCCGACGGGCACGCGCGCCTCGATGTGCGCATCAACGGCGCCAACGGCATCGTCCTCGGCTACGAGCCTCAGCTGAGCGCCCAGACAGCCCGCGGAATGCGTGCACGGGAGGCGTTCCGGCGCCGCGGCGGTATTCAGCCGGTCTGGGACTTCGCCGACCCCGACCACGCAGGCATCGGCACCGTCCCTTACGTCCGCACGCCCAACCTGCCGGCCTCCGTCATCCGCGTGCAGAAGAACCCCATCGCGGTCCAGGACGGCAACTTCGTCCTGGAGGAGGGCCAGTGCAGCCAGAACGGTTCGCTCACCCGGTGCCCGGAGAAGCCCTACGACCCGGAGAACCCCACCGACGCCGGGTACTGCGGGGGCTGGCACCGCGTCCTCATGCCCGCCCATCAGTCGAGCACCTTCACAGGGGAAGGCGACCTGACCCTCACCCGGTTCATCGTGGAAGCTGCAGCCGGTGAGCGGATCCCGTTCCAGCGGGGCGGCCACCACGGTTGGCTCCCCGCACAGCAGTGGCAGCAGTACCTCGAGGCGAACGGACCCGCCCTGGACGACAAGGAGTGCCAGCCATCCGTACGACAGGGGGACCGGCACGACAGGTGTACCGAGGACCGTCCGGCTTCGGAGGTGCGGGCTGAACCGAAGCAGAGACGTGGCAGCCGCGCAATCGTTCTTGAGTCCCGCCCTCGGGAAACCGAGGCCGCCAGGGTTCCGCTCGACGCGTCGGGTCAAGCGATCCCGCTTCGGCTGCGGTCAGCCCGCAAGCCTTCCAGGACCCGAAGGGCTCCCCGAGCACTTATCGTGCCGCAGGAAGCATGAGGCGTGATCTCTCGGCCACCGTTGACCGCTCTCGCAGCGTCACCTGATGCCAGAGGCCCCTGCCCGGTTCGGACGGGGGATGTCGTGTTTCCGCCTGACATATCAGTCCCTGGTGCCACAGTGGGCGCAGCACACCTATCACCCCTTTTCCGAGGAGCCGACCGTGGCCCAGAGCACCACCTATCGCACCAGCACTAAGCAGGACACCCTCGCCGACCACGTTGCAGAGTTCCTCAGCCGGGTCTCACGCGTACTCCGGAACTTGGCCGACTCGGCTGACTACGCGGCGAAGATGGTGCGGAAAGCGGACGCGGCACGGCGAAGCTGAACCGGCATCACCCAGGTAGGCCAGCAGACGTGCTCCGCGCGCGAGACGATCAACCGCGCCCTCACCGCCCTCGTGTGCGCCGGTCTCGCCATCGTCCGTTTCCACGTTCCCGGCCTGCGCTGGCACCGCGGACTCAAAGCCCGCGCCACGATGGAGGCCTTCTTCCGCCACCACATCCCCGCCAAGCGGCCCACCGGGGGCGACGGCCTGTTCGCCGCGCTGTGCGGCACGCTCCGAGACGAGTTTTCGGAGCTAACGGACGTCATAGAACACAAGAGCCCGGTGCACCGGCCGTGATGTCGGCCAGCAGTGCGGGAAGCAGATCCTCCTCGTAGACCGGCACGGAGTGTTTGCGCATCACGGGTACCAGGTGGTCGTCCCAGGGGGCATCCGAGCCCTGCAAATGCAGGACGTCAGTGCCCTCGGGGACGGCCGCGAGGTAGTCGGCTGCGCCCATCCGCCACGCAACCGCGGAAGGTGCTGCAGCCAGGAGGGCACGCATGTGTGCCAGGCCGGCCTGGTCGAAGTCAGCGCGGACGGCGATGTTCCATCCGGTGTCCGCCAGAGCACCAATGGCTTCGCATTCCCGTTGGGATGGTGTGCCGGCGGTGCAGATCACCCGTGGTCTCACGAGGTTGTCCCGGGCCAAGGCCTCCGTGCTGGCTGCGGCCAGCACGGAGGGGTTCTCGGTAACGAAGACCCACGTGCCGGTGGTCTCGGGAGGCTCCCAGTCGATATGGGCCAGCTCGCGGGGCGGCAGGGTGAATGTCGCACCGGGCGGGATCCGCCACCCCCGGGGCGTGACGCCGGTGATGATGAGCCCACCGAGCAGATCGTCGCAGTCCACCCCCAGACGTGCCCAGCCCGAACGCACGGGGGTACCAGAGGATCCGGTCAGGGCCAGCACGAGTGCGGGCAGCGCGCCCGTATCAAGGGCGTGGGGATTGCCGGATACCAGGAGGCGGCGGTCGATACGCCGCCCCGGCGGAGGCAGTCGCGCGGCAACCTGCAGCGCCTGGCTTAGCAGTTCGGCGGGATCCGGCGCATTGAGCAGGCGGGTAACCCATCCCAAGGTGCGCAGGCGGGTGAAGACGGTCTCTGGGGCGACGAGATCGCGGACATGAGCAGGTAAATCAGCGGCCTTGCTTTCGAGTTGAGCGCGGATACGGTCGGCCGCGACGGCCTGTTGGGTACGGCGGCGGGCGTTTGCCGCCAACCGTCGGTTGCAGGCGTGGGCTGCGACGGCCCCGGGGGTAAGGCGGGGGCCGCGGGTGGCCAGGGCAGCGGTCAATCGTTCCAGGCTGACGCGGCGGCTTTGGCCCGGTTCCAGGGGCCGTCCGTCGATGAGACCGGCCGCTGCGGCGCGCTGTACTGGTTCTGCGGGCACCGCCACTGTCACGGCGGGACCGCTGGTGAGGGACTCGTCTCCGCGCCGGTCGGCCACGGCCGCCAGGGCCTTCCACAGCCAGGCGAGTTCGGGGCTGAGCAGCGGGGCCAGATCGGCACCGTCGCATGCTCCCTCGCACAGGACGCAGCTCATGCCACTCCCCCGGCCTGGGGTGCGGAACCCGTGTCTCCGGGCAGGGCCTGGCCTGCGCGGATGAGCATGGGGAAGGCGACGACGGTGCCGTCGGCGCCTGCTTCGAGGTCGTGGGCGTCGATGCCGTCCCAGGCTCCGGGTGCGCCGTCCCACAGGTAGGACGTGCACAGGATGTCCAGGTCGAGTTCGGCGAGGTAGCGGGCCAGTCCTTCGCGGCCGCGCTCGTCGACTTCCGCGGGAACTTCGTCGAGCGGGACCAGGCGCAGGCCGGTGCTGGTGAAGCGGTCGTAGCTGGCGGCAATGGCGGCGAGCATAGGTGCCAGGACGACCAGGCGCCGTTCGCCGCCGGACAGGCCGGTGCGCGAGCCCCACTGACCAGTGACGGGCTTCCCGTCGGGGCCGGGGCGTTCCACGAGGTAGCGAACCTCGACCCAGCTGCGGATGTCGACGGCGGCGGCGAGGCGTTCTTGCATGGTGGAGCCGTCCGCGGCGGCCAGCAGGGACTGCAGTGCCTGGCCGACTTCTTCCTTCTGCGCGTCGGTGCGTAGGGCGTCACCGACGGTGCAGGACAGCTCATACACGGTGCGGGTGGCGGCGTCGAGGTCGCTGCGCAGGTCGATCTGGACTTGTACGCCGACGCCGGAGGATGCCTGGGCCGCCCGCATTTTGCGGTTGACGGTCTTCTTCCAGCCGGTCAGGGCGGCCCATGCGGTGCCGATGGCGGAGGGCAGGCGGCCGATGACGAAGTCGCGCAGCGCAGCCGCTTCCGCGGCGTCGAGTGCGGCTTTGGCCCGGCCGGCGAGGGCCTTGGCGCGTTGGGCAGCGGTGAGGGGGTCGTAGTGGGTTTCTGCGTGGGTGAGGACGAAGGTGTCGAGCTCTTCGATGCCGGCGGGTGAGTCGTCGTGGGCGATGGTCCAGGTCTGGGCGAGTTCGGCACGGACGGCGTCGTAGTGCTCGCCGAGGGTCTTCTTGGAGGCGGTGGGGCGGCGGGCGAGCAGGTCGTCGACGGCGGTGAGGAGGTCGGCGGTGTCGGTGTCCTTAGCTGTGAGGCGGGCATCGGCGCCGAGGGCCTGGGTAAGGGGAGGGCAGGCGAGTAGTGCGGTCAGGTGCGCCCGGGTGGTTTTCTGCAGGGGCAGGGATTCGTTGAGGCGTTCTTGGGCGGCGGTGAGGTCACTTTCGCAGGTGCTGAGGCGTTTTTCGGCGATGAGGACCTGCGCTGCGGCTTGCTTGAGCTGCTGGTGGAGGTCCTTGGCCTGTGCGGTGGCCTGCTCGTAGCGGCGTGCCGCGTCATCGGCGTCGCCGTGGGACTGGGCTTCGGTGAGTTCTGCCTGGGTCTCGAGCACGGTGGTGTGCATGTCCTGGGCGGTGTGCTGGAGTTCGGCGAGGCGCTCGGCGAGGGCGGCTTCGTCAGGCAGAGCGTCCACGATGCGCTGGATCCGGGGCAGCAGCCGGGTGGTCAGCTGGGTTGCGTAGCCGTTCAGCTGCTGGGCGGATGCCTGGCTTGTGTCGATCAGCTGGGCCAGGCCGCCGGGGTCGGCGGGCAGGCCTAGGCTCCGGGCGCGGGTCTCCCAGGCGGTGCGCAGGCGGGTGTGTTGGGCCGCGGCGTCATCGGCCCGCCCGCGCAGGGTCCGTGCGGTGCCGTGGCGTTCATGCGCCGTCTTCGCGGTGCGGGAGCGCTCGGCCTCGGCGGTGGTCAGCTCGTCCCGTGGGGGGAAGCCTCGTCCTTCGACGCGGAGGGCGTCGCGTTGCTGGCGGCGCTCGCCAGCAAGCCGGCGCTCGTTGGCGGCGCTGGTCTCGAGTTCCTGCGCGGTGGCGTCGAGTTCGTCGGCTTTGGCTCGTGCCCGTGCGAGGCGGGTGCGGGCGCCGATGTGTGAGGCGGCCGGGATTTGGTTGCTGGCGGCGTGCAGGGCGGTGGCGGGGTCTGCGGCGAGGGGGCCGGCGGTGAAGGTGCCGTCGCGTCCGATGACGAGCGCCGGCGTGTCCGGGCGGTCGGAGGGGGTGGCGGTGTCGGCCAGGGCGATGCGCTGCAGGAGGGCGCGGGCGAGGTCGGTGTGAGGGTGGCTGGGGGCGATGTCGAGGACTGCGGTCAGGTTGTGCTCTTGGACGGCCCCTGCGGGGCTGATGTGCCAGGCGTGGGTAGTGGCGCCGCCTTCGTACAGGTGGGCGCCGAGGATTCCGGAACTGGCAAGGGCCAGCTCCAGCAGGGCCTTGTGGTCGTCCGCATCGTCGAGGGTGGGGTGCCATTCAAGCAGGCTGCCGAGTGCAGTGTCGTCCTCGCCCGGCCCGGCCCAGGCGGGGCGCGGCAGTGGTAGGAGCCGTCCCGAGCGCAGGTGGTGGGCCTCGGTGCGGTGCTGGGCGGCGGTGGCGTCGAGGCTTGCTGCGGTGGCGAGGTGCTGCTGGGCTGCGCTCTCGTGACTGGCGGCGAGGGTTTCGCCGATGCGCAGGGCTTGGTCGGCCCAGGTGTTGAGCTGGTCGCGGACCGCGGCGGGTTCTGCGTGGATGAGGGCCTCGACGTCGTCCGTGTCCCATACCGTCAGTTCGTCCCCGGCCAGTGGTGCTTCGTCGTGCAGGCCCCGCAGAGCGGGGTGTTCGGGTGCCCACCGGGTCAACTCGGCGAGTGCCTGGCGGGCGGCCGAGCGAGCCGCCGCGGTGGCGCGGTCATGGGCCTGGCTGGCTTCGTCGTAGGCGCTCTCGGCGCCGGCTGCTGTGCGGTGTGCGGTCTCGGCTGTCTTTTCGGCCGCCGCGACGGGGCCGTGGTCGCGTAGGACCAGTGTGGCCCGGTCGGCCGTGGATCGGTGTTCCTGGGCTCGGGTCCTCAACGTGGTGGCAAGCTGGTCGAGGCCTTCGCGGTCGTAGGTGAGGGTGATGCCCGGACCTGGATCGGCGATGCGGTCGGCGACCGGACGGGTGACGCGGGCCCGGGGGTGGTGGGCGAGCAGGGTCTCAAGGGCCACCGGCGGGGAACCGGCCGCCTCCGCGTCGGCCAGGGTGTCCTCGATGTCACCGATGGCGTCGTCGAGGGCGTCTCGGCCGGTCTTGGTCTGGGTGCGGGCCTGCTGGGCGGCGGTGTGCAGGCTGTCGTAGCTGCTGGATGCGGCGCGCTGTTCGGCGCGGAGCCGTTTACGCAGGTCCATGACGTGCCCGTGGGAGCGGTAGGCATCGCTGGTCTCGATGGCGCGGACGGCGGCCTGAGCCTTCTGGTGGGCGTTGTCGAGCCGTTGGACGTCGCCTGCGGCCTGATCGGCTTCGGCCTTCGCGCTCTCCAGCAGGCCGGTGCACTGCTGGACGCGGCGCTTGCGGGTGCTGGCGTCGTCGTGGGCGTGGCGTGCGGCGGTGTGGGCGGTGCGGGTGACGTCGACGGCGTGCCCGGTCCATACGCGGGCGAACTCCTCGAGGAGGGTGGCGGCGCGCTCGTCGCGTTCGAACGCCTCGCGGGTCGTGTCGGATTCGGCGAGGGCCTCGGCGGTGGCGGTGAGAACGTCCTCAGCCACGCCGGGCAGGGACTGGCGCAGTGCGTCGGCGGCTGCGGCCGGGGAGACGTCGCCCAGCAGGGTGGGATTGCGCACTTCCCGCAGCCGTGAAGCGAGAAGCCTCAGTTCGCCGGAGGTGGTGGACCAGATGCGGGCGGCCAGCTCTTCGATGTAGTCCTCGGGCTCGGCAAAGACCCGTCCGCCGACGGCCTCGACGCCGTCGGAGAACTCCTCATGCTCCAAGGCGCTGTTGTGGGGGCCGCGCAGCGCCAGGTCCTTCAGCGGCCGGCCCGGCACGGTGAAGGGGACGACCCTGACGGCGGGGGTGGAGCTGGGCGAGTACTGCAGCCGGACACCGAAGCTGACGACGCCGTCTGCCGCCCCGTCCGGCGCGTTCGGTGCCGGTTCGCCGGCCGGGGCTGCGAACGTCAGCCAAAGATAGCCGTAACGGCGGCCCTTGGCAGGGGCGCCTTCGCTCATCAGGAGTTTCAGGGTGGTGGGGCGTGCCTTGCCGGCGGCCAGTTTGGCTCCGTTCAGATCAAGCAGATAGGGCCACAAAGCTTCCAGAGCGGTGGTCTTGCCGGTCCCGTTGGGTCCGCGCAGCAGCAGCCGGCCCGATGCGGCAGGCAATTCCAGGTCGCCGTAGCGCCACACGTTCGACAGCCCGGCGCCGACCAGCCGCCAGCGGCCGCCGAAGCGGCCGGTGTTGCCTGACGGTGCGGTCGCCGGCGGCAGGGTGAAGTCGAGGTCGAAGATGCCACTCATGCAGGGTGTCCCTCCGGGTTCTTGTCGGTCTCGGTCGCGCTGAACAGGCCCTGCTGTACGGGGATATGGGGGCGCTGCGGTGTGGGTGTGCCGCGGCGTGAGCGAGTGCGGGCGGTTTTGGGCTGGGCGGTGCCTTCCTCCGCCCAACGGCCGGTGGTGGGGGCGAACCACCACATGAGCGTCGTCTCGCCATCAACCTGCGGGGTGGTGGGGGTCAACCGGGCCAGGTGGGTGCCCGTCAGCAGGTCGCGGACTTTAGCGACCAGTAGAAAGGGGTCTCGGACGTACTCGGTGCTCCAGCCGCCGCGGCCGGAGGTGTTGTCGGCGCCGAATGCCGTCAGTGCTGCCACCACCGCCTCCTCACTCAGGCTGCGCCAGCCCGGTCCGGGGGCGTTCTCAACGGCGCCGTGCAGGGCGGCATGGTCGAGGAGCAGCAGCGCGGCGTGGGCAATGGTTCCGGGTGCCGGAAAGGGCATCGGGCCGAGTTCGCTGAGGTGGCGAAGGGCGTCGTCAGGCACCACGAATGCGGCTCCCTCCGCGCGGCGTTCCAGTACGAGCCCGAACGCGTCGGCCAGCGGGCCGCCGTCGTCGCCGCGCACACGCTGGCTCAGCCACTGGGCCTCGGCATCGTCCAGTAGCGCGGTGTGTACACAGGTGTCGTCCACGAGCGCGCGGCGCATCCGGCGGGCGGCGTCCGGTTCGCGCTGTGCCTGTTCCAGCCATGCGTGGGGGTCGGCGGCCGGATCGAGGGTGCCGGGGTTGGCGATGACGTAGGCCAGCCGGGTGTGGTGGACGGCCAGCAGCACTGGTGCTTGTTCGTCGTGCAGGTAGCGGTCGAGGTCACCGTCGAGGCGTTCGATCACGCCGCGGTCGTCGAGCATGTGCAGGGCGGCCAGGATCGCCCGACGTTCCGTGATGTCGTGGTGGACGGGCAGTCCGGCCTCGGCAGCGGCAGCGTGGGCCTGGGTGACCAGGTGTCCCACGGCGGTACGCGGCGGCATCGACTCGGCGGCAGCCAGCAGCAGGAAGAACCAGGAGCAGGCGGCGGCATTCGGTCCCTGGTCGGCCCACGCCTGGGGGCGTGGTGGCGGGCTCTTGCGCAGGCGGACCAGGTCGCGTTCGACGATCAGGCCCCATCCCAGCCGGGCGACGGCGGAGCGCAGCGCGTGCTCGTTGCGGCGTACCGCGGCAATAAGTTCGTCGTCGCGGCCGCCGATGAGCCAGCAGGTGGCCGCCAGGCGGCGCAGGAGTGCGGCTGCCTCGGCGTCGGCCTCGGGGCGCCATGCCCTGCGCCGCTGCTGAGAAGACGGGGATGCCGGATCCGGTGCGGACTCCTGCTCGTATACGGGAACGTCCGTGTCCTCGCTCATGCTGCGCCCTCCTGCCGGGAGATGATGCGGGAGGTTTCGTTGTCGGACGTGCTCGGGCCGGTGTGCGGGGTGATGCGCAGTGTTGCGTGCGCCGAGATGTCGTCCGTCATCGTCGTTCCCGCGAGGGCGGCGAGGGCCGCGGCCGAAGGACGCTGGCCGGGCCGATGGAAGAGCGGGATGCGTCCGGGCAGGAGCACCCTCCAGGTGGGGGCGTGCAGGATGCCGGTACCAGAGCCGGTGTGCACGAGCGTGCAGGCAAGACCCCCGCTCGTGCCGGTGCGGCGGGGCCCGGTTGCGGCGGCGCGCGCGGCGGCCATCAGGGCGGCAAGCGCGACCCGGGCGGCTGCCTCGTCCAACTGCTCGCCGGGAAGCGCGGCCAGAACCTCGGCGAGCGCCCTTTGGTGTCCGGCCTGGCGGCGTGCCCGGGCCTCGGCGACCTGGGCCTTGGCCACGGTGTCGTCGCGTGGTGCGGCGCCTCTGCCACGCGGCCCCGACCGGCCGGCGGTGCGCAGCAGTGTCGGCACCGGCACCTGCGGTCCGCCACGCCAGGACGGGTTGCGGCCCATGTCGTCCTCGTCGGCCTGGCCGTAGAGCTTGCGCCAGGAATGGTCGCCGACCGCGGCCTGGAAGATCTGCACCCCGATCTCCGGAGTCAGCACCGCCCGGGCCAGGGCCAAGGCGCGGCTACGGGTGGAGGCGGTGCCTGCCGAGGAGTGCAGCCGACGCAGGTTGGCGTGCATGCCTGGCAGCGCCCTCACCAGGCGCAGCGAAAAACGTGCGGCCCGTCCGGTTCGGGCATCGAACCACGCGCACAGTCCGTCCCAGTCCTCCGCGCGGCCGCCGCGGGAGGCGCTGAGGGCACCCGCGGCGATGAGGTCACGGGCCTGGGAGGCATCGACGACCGCCTGGGCCAGCAGGCCGAACCACGGCCGCAGCACCGCGAGTGCTGCGGCGGCCCGTGCGGAGCCGGAGTCGAGTTCGACTGCCACGCGGGTGGCGTAGTCGACCAGAAGACCCTTGAGGTCGTTGGTGTGTTCCTCGTCCAGGTCGAACCGGTCGGCGAGACCGATCAGGGCATCCTCGGCACCCACCAGGGCAGCGTCGAGGTCGTCGTGGCTGGTGAACACAGAACTCACGGCATCCAGCACGGTAGCGTCGAGAAGGCTGGCATCGGGCTCGCCCACGCCCAGGGCTGCAGCGAGCTGTTCAAGGTGGGACACGATGCGGCTGAGCGACACGATCGGGATTTCCCGCACGGTGACCGTTCCCGCCAGGACCTGGCGGTAGAAACGCTGGACGTGCCTGCCCGCCGGGCTGGCGGTGTAGCGCCAGTTCCGGGGCAGAATCTCGGCGTACCGGCGCGCGTGACTGGTGTCCGACCGGAACGAAACCGCACCCATGTCTTTCAGCGCGTCCAGGCGCTTCTCCACCAAGCGTGCGTCCAAGCGCACTCCGGCAGCCACCAGTGCTGCCACGACCTCGGCAACCGTCAGGTCGGTCACCGACCCCTCCAGCACATCCATGATCGCGATGTAGTCGTTGGCTTCCGGCCGCACCAGGTATCCCACCACCTGACGCGCATCAGTCACGTCGTCAGCCAGGCCCAACTTCGGCTCTTCTGGCGTCACCACTCCCCCATCCACGGTGCCAAGGGCCGCATATCCGGACCTCGTTTTGGAAAGTAGCCGTCACCACTGACAGAGCCCCGGGAAATCCGCGAATTTAAGCGGTGCCCCCTGCCAAATATGGCTCGAACACGCCGCCCGCCTCTCAGGCGAAATGGATCAAGCGCCGTTGACAGTCTCAGCTCGCTTCCCCCTCGTCAATTTCCGCACCTGACCTGCTTCGATGGTCGACTCGACTGGAAGAATGATCACGCAGAGCCCGGCTGCCAGGCGGGTGGCGTCACAGTCATCGCCACCTTCGGGACGCCGGATGAATTCGGCCATATCGGCCTGTGAAGCGCTGCTGACGCTAAACAACAGGACCGAGAGGCCACACCCCCGAGAATTCGACAGCGCGTTCGAGAATTCAAGGAGTTGACTCTTACGCGTGACTGCCGGGGAGGTCGCGCCCGGCATGCACGTCGAATCCTCCAGGCAACTGCCCTTGCTGGTCTCTCAGGGGTACTGACAACCTCCCATCGCCGGGCCGCGGCAAGAACACCTTCGTGCGGGACATGGCAACCCTTCGAAGCTTTCCACGGCGGCTGGCGGTCCCGGTGCTGCGAGTTGCCGACGCAGTGGCGGTGCCGCGCCGTAATACCTCCCTCCCGCTGCACTGCTACGGTCGCGTGTATGACGCTCTCGGTCTCCACGGGTCGGGCTGTTGATCTACGGGTGCAGCCGGTTGATGAGGTTCTTGATCACGTCGAGCGGTCTCTCCAGGTGCGCTTGCTATCAGATGCGTTGATTCGCAAGCGCCGTTCTGTGGGAGCCCGGACAGACCGCGATACCTGGGTTCGGATCGAGCGACGCTTGCTCGACAAGATCACCGATCAGGGGTGGAACGGCACCGAATGTGCCGCGCGTCTGGAAGGCGTCGTCCAGCCCGCATGGCTGGGATGCGTGGTCTGGCGCGACACGAGTGAGCCAGTGATGTGGCGGGCCGATGAGACGGAGCTGCTGCCGGGCGCTCCTGTCGGTACCGCCGTGTTGAGCGAGGCCCCGGAACTGCCGGGCGAGTGGTGGGAAGCGCTGAACGCCTCGTTGAACGCGCTGGCGGCTCAGAGCACGACGCGGGTGGCCACACCGGACACCGTCCCCGTCACCCAGGCCCTCGTCACCGAGTCCATCCGCAGTGTCTTCCCCGACGACTTCGACACAACTGTGAAGCGGTGGGTGCCGGCCCATGCGGATCTGAACTGGGCCAACATGACCTCTCCGGCGTTCAGCCTCTTCGACTGGGAGGACTGGGGTAACGCACCGCTGGGGCTGGACTCGGCCTCTCTGTGGGCCAGTTCCCTTGCCGTCCCGGCTCTGGCAGAACGCGTACGGCACGAGCGCCGTTCCGATTTCGAGAGCCGGGACGGCAAGTTGATGACGTTATTCGTCTGCTCGAAGATCCTCGGACCGTACGTGCACCCGGAGGACCCTCGGCTGGAACCCGCCCGGCGTATGGCAAAGCAGGTCATCGAGGAGCTTCAGGCAGGCTGACCGCGCGAGCGGTCTGGTCTCGAAGGAGACTCCGGTACTCCTGGACGGTCCGCTCATCGACCTCGCCGACCAGGGCGCCGACGAGCTCGCCCAGATGGGCGCGTTCATCGGTGCCCACGGCAACGGAGTCGACCTGCGGGAGGTGATAGGCGGTTCTGAACGCCGCTTGCACGCGGGAGAGCTGGCTGTTGTCCCGGAGGAAGACGCGTGGGTCGATCCTGTCCCACACTGGGGCGCTGGTGCTGCCTCCGAATGGGCTCATCCCCCACACCGTGCCGCCGCACGGACACCACCCCTTGATAAGCGCATCTGCGGCATCCAGCGTTCTGGCTCCGACAAACAAGCCGGCGCGGACCATGAGGACCGCTGGCGTCGGTGCGGTCGTGTCGATCAGGTTCAGCAGCGATGCCGGGTCCCAGGATGCGACGCCCCAGGCAGCGCACAGTCCCTTCGCTGCGGCGGCGTCGAGGGCGGTGCACGCCTGCGCCAGCAGGTCGTGGTGGTGAGGGATGGCTTCGCGGAGTGAATGTTCCGGGTTGTGCAGGAACACCAGGTCCGGCTCACGTCCGAGGTCCTTGGCCGCCTGTTCCACCGCCGAGTGCAGCCGTGTGGGATCCAGGGAGTGCTCCACCCCGTCCGGCCCCGGGAAATAGCCGACCTTGGTGGAGAGCGTGAACTTCGGCAGCAGGTCGCCGGCTGTCCGCGCCAGCCTCTGGTGCGAGCGGAAGTCGAGGTAGTTGGTGCTGGTGTCGAGTGCGGTGACACCGAGGTCCAGTGCCCCGATCAGGAGACGGCGTTCGTGACGAGACCGGTGTAGCCCGAGGACAACTCGGGGGTCAGTACCGCGCACAGTTCCTCCTTCACCAGGATCTCGGCGAGCTCCGTCACTTCAGTCCCGACGACGGCTGCGGCTCGCTCCAGCGGGACGGGCCTGCCGCTCAGCAGCAGACGCAGTGCGGGCAGGGCCTTGGCCGCGAAGGTGAGCTTTTTCCCCGAGGTCACGATGTCGACGCTCTCGCCGTGCTCTTGGAACCGGGGAGGGAAGTGGGTGGTGCACGCCACGGCGTCGAGCGGTCCGAGTATGTCGAGGAACGGCACCTGCCGAGGCAGCATCGTCTCCTGCTCGTAGGCGTCCAGGAAGTCGTCCGGGGAGCGTTCGCCGACCAGCTGGGCGGCAGCTGTGGTTAGGGCTTCGCCGCCGGTTTCGTGCCAGCGGTCGAGGTCGTGGCGGAAGATCTCGCGCTCGCGGCACCAGTCGGCAAGCCAGGCGAGCCAGCTCGCTCCCGTGCGCTTGGTGATGCCGAAGGTGACATGAAGGCTCTTGCCGGAACCGCTGCCGGTCCGTGTCGCCTGGTGCCAGTGGCCTCGGGGGATGTGCATGACGTCACCCGTCCGCATGACGCCCGACCAGATGATCTTGTCGCTCGGGGTGTTGTTGGGGTCGGAGTCCCGGTACATCGGGACCTTCCGCGAGGCAGCGTGTACCTCCCACTCCTTCTCACCGGCGAGTTGGACGATCACGACGTCGTGGTCATCCCAGTGCAGGGGGAAGCCGGCGGCATCGTTGGTCGTCAGGTACGCGTTGACCTGGACTCGCTCGCGGGACCACCACTGCAGGGCCCGGCAGGCGACCTCCATCGTCGGATCGAAGACGTTGGCCTGGTCCATGATCACCGTTGCGCCTTCCTGCAGGAGCTTGCCCAGGCTGCGCATGTTGACCATGGGGATGCTCTGGCCTCGGGGGCTGACGCTGTCGGTGTAGTAGATGGCCGGGTGGACCTCCTCACCTTTCTGGAAGCACCGGAATTGCGGGCGGTTCAGGCTCCTGCGCATCGCGATGTCGAGCAGGCGGTTCGCAGTCATGATGCGGGAGACGAGTGTGGGGTCCTCCATGCTCCCGCGTACAAAGCTATTGCCCAGCTCTTCGGCTCCACTCCAGCCGAGGGCTACCTCGATGGCGCTGATCAACCGATGTTCCATCGTTGCCTCCTTCATGGGTTCGACCGCGTGATTCGGACGCGGTGGGGGCCGGCACGACCGACCACACCCGCCCCCACCGCTTGGTGCCTACTCGCTGTCGTGCAGGTTGCCGTCGCCACCCGGCCACGGCGCATCGCCGGAACTCCCGGCGTTGTCCGACCGGAGGCTGTCGTACCGGTCGTGGACGGCGGTCAGCTCTTCCACCGCCACCAAGAGACCGCTCTGGGCCGGAGGCGGTGCCGTGTGCTCTGCCACCTCGTACTCCTTCCTCTTCGGTTCTCCCGCCAGAGCTCCGGCGGGAGGTCAGTGACTGCCCCACGGCGGCGGGAGAAGTGGTGCCGTGGGACAGCGGGCATTGGGGGCGGGTGGGCCGCGGTCCTACACTCGCGACTGGACAGGGCCGCGATTCATCGGCAAGGTGCCTGTGTCCTGGCGGATATTGGTCTCCAAAACGCGCTGGTCCAGTTCGTACAGACATGCACGGCAGGCGTAGAGGGACGCGTGCATGCCACTTGACCGGACGGGCCCGATCCATGTCACCTCGACGTCGTCGCGTCCGCACCACAGCCAGCACTCGCCGCGCGCCTGCCATTCGTGGCGGTCCCACACCGCGTACTCAGTGGGCTCCCTTGTGACAGGGTCGGTATCGCGGCGGGTAGGACGGAAGACCACATCGGGATCAGGAAGCGGATTCGCTCGTAAGGCGTGCCGTCCCATCACCCCACCGCCAGAGTGAGCGACTCGAACTCGGCAACGACCCCGCGCATCGGCCGGAGCGCGAATAACCTGCGCAGAACGGCGGCTCGGATAGCGGGCGCCGCCGTGGGAAGCGCGATCTCTGCCCATACGCGCTTCCCTCGGCCGGAGGGCTCCCAGGCACACCGCGAAGCGAGAAGTCCGACCAGCGCCAGACCGCGCCCATTCTCGTCGTCGTTCTGGGCACAACTCGTTCGCGGAGCCGCGGGATTGCCATCGTGGACATCGATCACCAGGCGACCGGGCCGGTGGTACAGCGCGACGGTGACGGGCCCCTTCCCATGCACCACGGCGTTGGTGATGAGCTCAGAAGCAACAAGACGGATGGCGTCAGCCGTCTCGTCGTCCATCGGCACGCCCCACGTGCGCACCTTGTCGACGGCCTTGCACCGGGCGAGGGACACGTCCCTATCCGCACCCGCGAGGATGAATCGATGGACGAGCGTGGGCATGGCGGATGCCTCCGAAGAGCTGGAGAGCGGCTCCGTCCCCGACGGGGGAACAGGGGCGGAGCCGCCGATATGGAGGCCGTTCCAGAGCGGACGCCCTGGGCGTGCTCCGTAGACGGCTGATACTCAGTCAACGGCTTCCAGTCCTCAGGGCGGAACGTTTCTAGGGGGTTCCTCATGGGGACGCCCTCCCCCGTACGCGGCCACGCGAAGTAGCCCCCGCGCTACGCCGTGAAGGGATGACGGGAGTGATGACGTGCCTGCTGAGCCGTTGGCAATCCACCCGCTGAGCTTCCTCCGCCAGAAGCATGGCTGGGGGAAGGCCGAGTTCGCCCGACTCATGCAGGCGCACGGGCGGTTGCTCGGAATCCCGCTCGCGACCAACCGGACGACTGTATGGAAGTGGGAGCAGGGCCAGGCGCCGGACACGGACGCCCAGCGCGTACTCGCCGACTTACTACGCGTCCCGTACGAACTGGTGCGGGAGGAAGGATGGCCCCGGTGGCTCCCGGTCTGGGAGGTGACGGGGCTCGCCGCGCCGTGGACCGAGGCCGGTACCGTTGAGGCGTTGTCCGAACTCGTGGGGAGTGGCCGCATGGACCGCCGGGGCTTTCTCACCATCACCGGCGCCGCCCTGACGGGCCTCGCAGCGAGCTGGGTGGACGCGCCCTCCGCCTTCGCCTCGGCCCTCAACGGGGATCAGGTCACGGACACAATGGTCTCGACGATCGAGCAGCGCATCGGCACGCTCCGCACCCTCGACGACCAGCTCGGAGGCGCCAGGCTCCTGGAGCAGGCACGCGGCGATCTCGCTTTGGTCACCGGTCTCCTGAGCGCCGGCCGGTATACCGACAGCGTCCGACTCCGTCTCTACGCCCTTGCGGCCCGGGTGTCGCACCTGACCGGGTGGATGGCCTACGACGCAGGACTGCGCTCTGCCGGCCAGCGGTACTACGTCGGGGCCCTGCGCAGTGCCCGTACCGCTGGAGACGACGCCTTCGGCGCCTTCATCCTCGCGGAGATGGGCGTTCACGTCTCCGAAGCCGGACGGACCGCCGAGCGGGTCGACCTCATCTCGACCGCCATCGACAACGCCCCTCGAACGCTGTCGCCGGACACCCAATCCTTCCTCTACCTGCACAAGGCCGAGGCACTGTCGCGCGACGGCGACCACCGGAGGGCGGGGACGGCGCTCAACCGTGCCGTCTCACTCTGGGAGCACCACACAGCGGAGGAGAACCCCGACTGGCTCGACTGGTTCGGCGAGGCCCAGCTGAAGTCGACCGAGGGCAAGGT
Organism: Streptomyces sp. SID486; assembly: GCF_009865385.1. Taxonomy (GTDB): domain Bacteria; phylum Actinomycetota; class Actinomycetes; order Streptomycetales; family Streptomycetaceae; genus Streptomyces. Next base: position 47,045 of record NZ_WWJT01000748.1, read on the forward strand.
CCTGCTGCGGTCCGGGCAGGTGGAGCGCGCGACACGTTCTTTGGAGACCTCCGTGAAGAGCGCGGCGCCTCGGGACAAGGCCGTACGGTCCAGCCGCCTGGCTGAGGCCCGGCTCGTCGGCGGCGACCTGGAGGGAGCGCTGGACGCCGCGAGCTACGGCGCCAGTCTCCTGGAGAGCCGTGTCAGCTCCGTGCGGGCTCTGGACCGCTTGAAGGAGTTCTCCGCACGGCTCGAACCGCGTAAGTCCGTCCCCGCTGTCCGTGAGTTCCGCGAGCGCCTTCAGGCGCTGCCTGTTGCATCCTGACACCAGCCGTCTCGGATTTTGAGGTTGAGCCCGTCCCCTCGGAGCAGGTGATCGAAATGCCAGGATGGGCGGCATGACGACGATCGACGGTGAGGTCGCGGCGGGGTTCGAACCGGTGCGTGAGGCGTTCGCGGCGAACTTCGCCCAGCATGGGGACATCGGCGCGGCGGTGTGCGTGTACCAGTACGGCCGGCCGGTGGTGGATCTGTGGGGTGGCATCGCCGACCCTGAGACCGGTCGTTCGTGGACGCGGGACACACTGCAACTCGTCTACTCGGCTACCAAGGGGGCGACCGCGACCGCGGCGCACATGCTGGCCGAGCGCGGTGCGCTGGACCTGGACGCGCCGGTGGCGAAGTACTGGCCGGAATTCGCCACAAATGGCAAGGCGGACATCCCGGTGCGCTGGCTGCTGTCCCACCAAGCGGGCTTGGTGGCTCTGGACCAACCGGTGCCGCTGCATGAGGCGTTGGTCTGGCATCCGATGGCGGCGGCGCTGGCCGGTCAGCGTCCCCTGTGGACTCCGGGCACTGCGCACGGCTACCACGGCCGGACCTGGGGCTGGCTCGTCGGCGAGGTGATCCGCCGAGCGTCCGGCCGGACACCGGGCCGCTTCTTCGCCGAAGAGATCGCCGCCCCCCTTGGGCTGGACTTCTTCATCGGATTGCCGGCGGGTGAGCGCGACCGGGCCAGTCGCATGGTGTACCGGCGACCAGAGGTCGACCTCACCACCGTGCCTGCCGAGTCGATCCCCGATGAGCTCCGCGAACTAGTCGCGGCGTGGCGCGACCCAAACTCATTCAGCAACAGGGCGTACGCGGTGACCGCACCAGCCGAGATCAACTTCGACTCGCCCGAGGTGCAAGCCGCGGAACTCCCGGCGTCCAACGGCATCAGCACTGCTCGCGCACTGGCGCGCATGTACGCCGCGCTAATCGGCAAGGTGAACGGCGTCCGCTTGCTCACCCCCCAAACCCTGGAGGCGGCGACCAAGGAACAGGCCAACGGGAAAGACCAAGTGATGCTCATCCCTAGCCGGTTCAGCGCCGGATACATGCTGCCCACCGAAAGCATCCCCATGACCGGCCCGAACGCCTTCGGCCACACCGGCCGAGGCGGATCACTCGGCTTCGCCGATCCCGAGCACACGATCGCCTTCGGTTACGTGACGAACCACATCATCGGAGGAACCGACGATGTGCGTGCGGCTTCACTGGTCGATGCAGTACGAAAGTCCCTGACGTAGCGACGTCGCACCTGCCGACGACACGCCCTCATACGGAGAAGATCTCGCCGTCGGCCTGCTGCTGGCGAAGCTGCGGGATGAGGATCTGGTCGATCGCATACCCTGCCCCGGGCCGGATGGCTACGGGCATGGTCCCCACCTCGTGCCGCGTGCGAGGGTCCACTGCAGATCTCCCAAGTCCGGGCAAGCCCGCCATGACCCCAGCAGTCCTGTTGCCGCCAGTCGGTCAAGTGTGGCTGGCAGTTCCGCAGGCTGGGTACCGCAGGCGCGCGCTATCTGGTCGAGCTCGCCAAGGCCACTGCTGGATTCCGGGTCAGTGTGCGCTGCAAGATACACGCTGGCCAGTCGAGGCAGCGCTCCGACCGCCCCTGCTGCATAGGAGGAGCCGGCGCGCAGTGCCCAGTCCGCGGCATGCCTTCGGTCGGGGCGGGCTGGGGCTTGGCCCAGCAGAGTGACATCGAGCAGTTCAGCGGCGATCTCGTTGGCCGCGTTCCCGGGGGCTCTACGCAGCCATCGCGCCTGCTCCAACTCGCGCCAAGGATCTGGGGCGGCGTTGAGGCGGAGGCTGCGCAGCACGCCCCTGGGCAGCCGGACTTGCATCCTGGTGTTCATGCGGAGCGCGCACTGCAGCGCGAGCAGGCGCGCGGCGGCCGAGGTGCCTGCCGGGAGCGCAGCGGCGAGGTAGCTGAGCATTTCGCAGACTCGGATCTTCTCACCCGGCCCTTTGGGGTGCCTGTGCCGCCGTGTGGTTGCCGGCTGCGGTGGTGCGTGGGCGAGGGCGGTGTCGGGTACGACGGCGGCCTGTGCTGTTGCTGCGGCGCAGGCGCTGCAGGCGTCGACGAGCCGCCACAGCCGTCCGCCGCGTTCACATGCGAGGAGGAGACGGATGGGGCCGACGCATCCGCGGTGGCGGGAGTGCCAGCGGCAGCCGCGTTCGTGACACTGGCAGATCCGCAGGTGCGGGGGACGCAGGTCACCTCGCGCATGCCGTGCGAGGTGGGCCAGGGCAGCCGAACGAGCAGAGACTGCGGTGACCGGGGTAGTGCCGTGTGGGCAGTGCTGGCAAACGAGAACGAGCCCGCCGGCATGCGGGCGCAGTTCCACGGTCCAGGCGCGCGGCGTCGCCGGACATGCTGTGCGCAGCCTCATGGACGCGTGTTCCTCCAGTTGCTTCCGCGCTGGTCGTGCCCTTGGTCGTGGGGGCGGCCGCCCACCGTAGTGCAGACGTCTGCCCTCTGCGACTGACGTCACCTGGGGAAATAGGGCAGAGGTCTGCACTGACAGGGCAGGGGTCTGCACCGTCGGATGGACGGGTGACGATCTTGCCGCCCGATCCGGACCTCGACGCGCTGCGGTTGGAACTCGCGCGTCTTCGGGCCGCGCGCGGGTGGAGCTACGACGAGCTCGCAGCCCGCAGGGGCCTGGCCAGACGCACCCTCATCGAGATCGAGCAGGGCCGCACCATCGGCACGCTGAAAACCTGGCACGCCCTCGCCCACGCCCTGGACACCCCGCTCGACGAGTTCTTCAGCACCCTGTGCCGCGGGCACGACCTGCCCGGGCCGACCCGGGACTGACTCCCCGTCCGGGCACCCTGTCGCAGATCACCCGAACCGGCGAGACGTTCCCGAACACGCGATCACGCTTTCGCACTCCAGTAGCACTGTGCAGGGCTGACCGGGCGATCCGACAGAGCTGCTGCCACGAATCCGGCGTGTTGGCTGGCAGGTTCGCCCGCATGCGCTCCACACCTCCTCCCCCGGCCCGGCGATGGGACGGCAGCCTGGTCAGCCACCGCGTGCGCCGTTCCCTGCACGTCTCCCCCGACGGCGTCAGCCGACTCCTGCGCTGCGGCCAAAGCGACCGGTGCCGCGAGTGCGGCAACCGGATCGAGTGGTACCACCGGGGCACTCACCGACAGCCTGTCCGCCTTCATCCGCACGAACTGCCAGCCGCCCGGGTACCCGCCTCGTGCCGCTGGCACGTCAGTTCCGGTGTCGCCTACCCGGCTGAAGACGGCAGTAGCTGGTGCCGTCTGCCGCACGCCGTCGTCTGCCCCGCCCGAGACGTTCCCCCGGCCCCTCCCGAACTGACCGGGCTGCGCCGGTCGCTGGCCCTGAACACCCGCCGCCTGCTCGACGCCGGAGCCTTCACCCCTCCCCCAGCCTCGCCGGACGGCCCGGCACCTCAGCCGGCCGTCTGCCGCCCGGCCCGGCCCGTCGTGCAGCTGCTGTACATCCGCTACCTCGCTGCCCGGCCGGTGGACGAGATCCAATGCGTCGCCCAGACCCGGCGCCGCCGCCGCTGCACCAACCCGCTACTCACCACCGACACCCCGCGCGGCACCTGGGTACTGGTACCGGCCACCCAGACAAACGGTCAACTGGCCCTGCCCGCTGAGACTATGGCGGTCTACGACCTCAGCAGAGTCCCCTACACCGAGCAGCTGCGCTGGCGCGCCCAGCGCTGCTCGCAGCATGCTGCCGTTCCCACGGCCGCCGACCTGGCTGTGGCCGAGTGGGAGCCTTTTGATCCGCTCCGCCACCACGAGCACATCAACGCCCGCCTGCCCGTCCCCGCCCGGCGTCCGGGGCCTGCGGGCCACGCCCGACGGGCGGCCCGGTCGTGACGCCGCGACCACGCAATGCGTGCCGCGGCGTGCCCCGGGCCGCGAACGCGGGGCTGCATCCGGCTTCTGGTGGTGCAGAGCCCTGGCGCGAATGCAGGCCCTCTCCGCTCCCCTCGGTTCTTCATCCTTTTCGCGGAGCCTTTCTTGCACACCCCCACCGATGAACAGGCCCACGCCGTGGATGCTTTCCGGGCCGGCCACCATCTCGTCCTGCAGGCCGGCGCCGGGACGGGAAAGACCAGCACGCTCGGCCTGCTCGCCGCCAGCACCCGCCGCCACGGCCGCTACCTCGCCTTCAACAAGGACATCGCCCAGGACGCTGCCGCCCGTTTTCCCAGTACGGTGTTGTGCAAGACCGCCCACGCCACGGCCTACGCCGCACTGGGCCACCGCTACACGAGCCGGCTCAACAGCCCCCGCCAGCCGGCCTGGAAGACCGGCCAGGCACTGGGGATCACCCGCCCCGTCTGCATCGGCGATCACAAGATCAGCCCCAGGGCACTCTCGCATGCCGTGCTGCGCACCATCACTCGCTACTGCTACTCCGCCGACCGCGCCCTGGCCCGCCACCACGTGCCGCGCATGCGCGGCCTGGACACGCCTTGCGGTCACGCCCAACTCGCTCACGAGGTCCTGCCGTTCGCCGTCAAGGCCTGGGCCGACTTGCAGAACCCCGAGACGGGCGTGGTCCGTTTCGAACACGACCACTACCTGAAGATGTGGGCCCTGACCGAGCCGACGATCGAAGCCGACTTCCTCTTCCTCGACGAGGCCCAGGACACCAACCCCGTCCTGGAAAAAGTCTTCGCCGCCCAGCGCGACCATACGCAGCTCGTCATGGTCGGGGACTCCGCACAGGCCATCTACGGCTGGCGCGGCGCCCGGGACGTAATGACCGGCTTCGACGCCACCCCACTCACCCTGACCCGCTCCTTCCGCTTCGGCCCCCTGATCGCCGAAGAGGCCAACCGCTGGCTCACCCTCGCCGACGCCCCCATCCGGCTGACCGGCAGCGAGACCATCCCGACCGAAGTCGGCAGCCTCAAGCGGCCGGACGCGGTGCTGTGCCGCACCAACATCGGCGCCATGGCCGAAGTCATGCGCCTGCTCGCCGCCGGCCACCGCGTCGCCCTCACCCGCGGAGGACAGCAACTCGCTGCACTCGCCCTCGCGGCCCGCGACCTCAAGGACGGCCGCCGCACCTCCCACCCCGAGCTCGTGCTCTTCGCCGCCTGGGGCGAACTGCAGGACTACGCCGCCCACGACCCCGCAGGACGTGACCTTCAGCCCTTCGTCGACCTCGTCGACACCCACGGACCCGAGGCCATCCTCGCCGCCGTCGACCAGCTCACCGACGAACAGCACGCCGACGTCACCGTCTCCACCGCCCACACTGCAAAAGGCCGCGAATGGCCCACCGTCCAAATCGGCAACGACTTCCCCCCGCCCAAGGACACCGACCAGCACGACAGCCAGGGCCGCCCCGTCCCGGAACCCGTCAACGACACCGACGCCCGCCTCGCCTACGTCGCTGTCACCCGCGCCCGCCACCACCTCGACCTCGGCGGCCTCTCCTGGATCAACACCTACCCCACCGCACCGAGCTCGCCTTTGCCGCCCGGACACGCTTGACGTCGGAGAGCAGCCCGACCGGGGCGGCGGCCCGGAACCGCCCGCCCGGCCGTCGGCGGCGGATGGGCCGAATCGCCGCGGAAGACCGCAGCGCCATCAGTTGGGACCGCCGCCTGACGCCACAGGATGGCCCACGGACCGCGCGTGTCGCTGCATGCACCCCGGCCACCGCCCTCATTGATGGCAGGGTTCCGTTCACCGAGAGCCGGCGGGATCGTGTGCCCAGAGGGCTGCTGCAATGCGGCGCAGGACGGCATGGGATGCGACAGGTGGTGCGTCGTCGTCGGGGTCATAGGGTTCAGGGACGATAATCGCTGTCTGCGCGGCACGTTCGGGGTGCTGGCGCATCAGGGGCGAGAGGGCGTCGACCAGTTCCAGCGCGGTGTAGGCGCTGGAGGGGAGCACGAGGGCGTCGAGGTCGGGGGGCGTGGGGTCGGTCGCGCGCTGGCAGCGGATCACCGGCTGGTTGTGCGGGTAGCGCACGGCTCCTTGCAGGGGAATGAGGATCTCCGCGTCGAGCATTTGGACGGCGAGTTGGCAGGCGAAGGCTTCGGCCTGCTTCCGGTCTGGGAGTACGGCCACCACACGGCGCAGGCGGTGCTGTTCGATGAGGTGGGCTGCTCCGATGGCCTGGGCCCGCCAGATGGGGGATCTGGGCAGTTCGGGCACTTGGATCCGCATCATCTGGTATGGGCTGAGCAGTCTTTTGTCCACGAGTTCTGCGCGGTCCACGCTGGGATGGTGGGTGCCGAAGATCGGCTGGGAGGGCATCTCCACGGCCCAGGCGATCTCGGTTCGGCTGTCGCTGGGGTCGAGCAGTTCGCTGGGGATGCGGGGTGTGGCCGTCACGTAGACACGCTTGTAGGCGAGGATGCCGTCGTCGTAGTGGATCAGGGCGTGCGGATGGTCCGGGCTGATGATGCCCTCGGCGGTGCGGTGGGCTTCCTCGACGATGAGGTGTTCCCAGGGCGGCAGGTGGTGGTCGCGGTGGCTTTCGGCGATGAGTCCAGCGTCGCGGTAACGGGCCACGACGAGGGCCCCCGGGGGCCGTTGTGCCACCCAGTCGGCCAGTTGCCTTGCGGTGGTCAGTTTGTCGCCCGGATTGCCACTGCGGGTGGGCTGGATGTTGATGCCCGCGAGCGGTCCCCGGCTGACCATGCGCCAGGTCTTTACCACGTGATGGAGGTAGGTCTGGTCAGGCCCGAGCACCAGGCATGCCGGACTCGCGGCTTCATGAACCGCTGTCGCTACCGTCATGGTCTTGCCTCCCCCGGCCGGCATGCTGAGCAGCATGCGCTGGCCGCCGTTGAGGATGATGTCGGGCAGCATGGGAGGTGACGGTTCGCGGCCCGCGACCCAGAAATCCTGACCGTGTTCATGCGAGTCGAGGACACCGGGTGTCGGCTGCGGCCGCTGAGCAGGCGGGCGCTCGTCGGTAGTGTCCGTGGATGTCCCAGAGAGCGTCGCCGGGACGCTCTCATAGTGGGGTTCGGGGACCCATTCCATGGCCAGGGCTTCGACGGAGTCGATCTCTTCGCGGCTGAGGAGGCCCGCGATGGCGAGGACGCGCAGGTCGGCGATCCACTCGCCCAGTGGGAAGCGCGGGTTGGTGTGGTCGTCGAGGTAGGCGGCGGGAACGCGCAGGTGTTGGTGGGTGCGGTAGAAGCGCCGGGCGGCGCGCAGGCCGCGGGCGTGGGTGGCGGCCTGGATACCGAGGGGGCGGCGCAGTGCGAGGGCGAGCGGGTCGTGCTGCAGGGGCAGCGCGGCCAGTTGTGCCTGCTGGTCCTTGGCGAGGGCGGGAAAAGAGTCGAACTGTTCGTCCAACCAACGGGTGAGGGCATCGGCGTCGGCCGACAGCGGGCCCGCCGGGATGGCCAGAACCTTGCCGTGGGCGCGGGCACGGGCGCACATGCGCTGCCACTCTTCGGGCCAGGCGGGGTTCCACCAGGGGTCGATGTCCTTCAGGGCGCGCCGGTAGGGGGCGGGCAGGGTGCCGTCGGCTGCCTGGCGGCGCTGCTCGGCGAGCCACTGGCCCAGGGGACGACCCTGGTAAGTGTGTGCCGGTGCCGGGAGCAGGTGGCCGTGCTCGCGGGCGTAGGCCTGGGCGATGTCCAGGAAGGTCTCCGCACTGTTCTTGGGGTGCGCCCAGGGCATGTTGCAGGTGGCCAGCGCGGCGGCGCGTGCCGCGGAGAGGTTTCCGGCGGCTTTGAGGGCGCGCTGGTAGCCAAGCCAGCAGCCGAGGTGGAAGCCGTCGGGGGTGATGTGGTTGCTGGGAACGCTCAGGTGGCCGTGGGTGTCGAAGAAGGCTTGCGCGCAGGCCATCCCGGTCTCCCAGACATCGGGCTCCGGTTCCATGATCCGCAGCATCAGGTGCGGGGCGATCTCCGGGGCGCGTGCGGGCCGGATGGCGGAAGCCGGTGTGGACAGCAGCAGTCGGGCGCCGTTGACCGGGAGGCGGTAGAAGTAGTGCTCGTCGTACGCCTTGAGCGCGATCATGACCTGGTGCAGCAGGTGGTACGGGGTGCCGAACGCCGCTTCTTCGGCGCGTTGCCCGGGCCCGAAGAATACGGGGATGACCAGGGTGGAGATCTTGTTCATGCTGGGGCCGATGCGCAGCGCGCGGCCGATCGCCTGGACGATGTCGATGGTGCTCTGCTTGGGGTCGGCGAAGAGCACGGAGTCGGCCAGTGGGAAGTCGACGCCTTCGACGCACAGGCGGACATTGCACAGCACGCTCAGCTCCGCCAACCGGCCGGTGCGCGTGTCTGGTGGGGGCTGGGCAAATCGTGCCAGGCGCTCTTGCCGCTCGCGGCGGCCGTTACGGGAGTGGACGCTGGCGACCCACAAACCCTCGGCGTGGCCGCCGGGTATGGCGGCGGCGGTTTCGGGCAGGGTTTCGGCGAAGGCCTCGCTCTGGACGATGCTGCGGCTGAAGACGACCGCGCGGCGAATCGCGTGATCTTCGCGTGCTTTGAGCAGGGCCAGCTGGGCCGCCGCCACGCGCATGGCGTCGGCCTGGGGGGTGCGCCTGGCCCCCTTGCGTGTGCGCCCGGCCAGGAAGGCGTGCAGCTGCGCGTTGTGGATTTCGGGGGCGGCGATGCGGTAGTCGGCGAGCCGTCCTTCGTGAATGGCTTCGGCCAGTGAGTAGCGGTAGGCGATGCGGCCGAAGAGGTCGACGTCGTCCATGGAGGCGATCGGCTCCGTGGTGATGCCGCGGTTGACGTCCCAGATACGCGGTGTGGCGGTGAGGTAGAGCCGGTGGCGCGCGGGAATGGCGTCGTCGTCGTGGATGACGGCCCACGGCTTGGCGCGGGCGCCGGCGGTGCGGTGCGCTTCGTCGACGACCGCGATGTCCCAGCGCGGCAGCAGATGGCGCTGGTGGGCCTCGACGAGTTTGGGCAGCGAGGCGTAGGTGGCGAAGACGCTGACGGGCCCGTCGGCGCCGCGCACGGCGGCGGCCAGCCAGGCCGGGTCATTGGTCATGGTGAGCACGCCGCTGAGAACGGGCTCGCTGGTCTGCTTGTCGGAGCACAGGCCGAAGAAGTGGCCCGGTCGGCCGGAGGTGTGCCAGACGCGGGCTGTCTGGTTGAGCAGGTCCAGGGTAGGCATCACCGTCAGGGTGCGACTGTCGGAGGTGATTTCGTGGGCGATGTGGACGGCGAGGTGGGTCTTTCCCGTACCGCACGGCATGATGACCTGCTGACGTTCGGAACCCATGGCGAACGCGTTGAGCACGCAGTCCGCCGCCGAACGCTGGCGCGTCCACAGTTCGCTGGGCAGGCGTTCGACAGGCAGGTCGTGCAACACAGGATGGCTTCCCCGCTCGAGCTGATGACGCTTCAAGGGGCAGGGTGCGGAGGGGGATACGGTGCGGGGTGCTCAATGCGGGTCTCCTCACCCCTGGGGGTGAACCCTCAGGTCGAGGAGCGGTGCGTCGTGGTAGAGAGGGCGCAGGGCCGCACGGGCTTCGAGGGCATCACGGGCCGGGACAGCCATTCAGCGGGGCGCAGCCCGGGGCCCATCAGCCGGACGGACGGCAAGGATGACAAGGGCTGTGCGGGGGTGCCGTGGCCGGGCAGCCGCAGGGCCCGGGCGAGGGCAGCATGTTGGGGGATGCGGTGTGGGGCGGGAGCCTGTCGCGGCAACCGGTTCGTTTTGTGGCGCACGAGTCGAACTGTTCGTTCTTGTGGCGGGTGGCCGGTGTGCAGGGGGTGGAGGTCGACTTCCTGCTCGCCGAGTTGGGTGACGGGCCGCCAGGGCAGCAGGCCCTGCGACCGCATCTGGCGGAAGTGCTGCTGAGCGGCGCGGCGGCGGACCGGCTCGCACAGATGCTCGGCGTGCCGTCCGCGCGACTGCGGTGGGCTCTGCCGCATCTGCGCGCACCGCACCTCATGCCGGGCGAGCGGGCGCGGTGGGAGTGGCCGTGGGAGCCGTTGGCGCACTGTCTGGTGCCGGCCTGCGGGTTGTGTGCGGCAGTCCGGGGCGGGGGCTGGGGTGAGGTGTGGCTGGTCTGGCCAGAGAGGTGGAAGATCTGCGAGCGGCACGGCCGGTTCACTCACCTGCGTCAGGTCGGGCCGGGAGGGGTCGATATGGCCCAACTGCCGGAGTCCGTCGACGCGCACCGCAGGCGGGGCAGGCTCGAGCGGCGCCTCGGACCCACCGGAGCCGTGCTGGTCGCGGACGCGTTCGCTCTGACCGGATGGTGGTGGCGCCGTGCCCCGCTCACCCGCCGGTGGGCCGAGCGTGCCGGGCGGGCAGGCCTGCAGCCCGGAGACGTCGAGACGGCGTGGCTGCTGGTGTATCCGGAGGCGCTGCAGGTGGCCCGGGCGCTGCTGCGCTACGAGCAGCAGCGGGCCGACCGGCCCGGCGGGCCCTGGGCTGAAGCCGAAACTGATCTGGTGGCCGAGCTGTCCCGACTGGCGAGTGAGCTCGGGCTGCCACCGGGCAGATGGCAGGTGCCGGTGGCGGAGTGGCTCGGCCGGCACCATAAGTGCGCACCTGCCGCAGGGGACAGTGAAGGCAGCGGCCGGCGTCGTGACAGGCGGCCGGTCACGGCATTGATCCATCACGGCGACAAGAATCCGGCGTCACTCGACCACAGCTGCCTGCCCTGGGACTGGAGCGATCCGTTCACCGCCGTATGAAGTCCCGCACGGGCGACACCTCCCTTGATTCGCACACACATCCGCGCGTTTCCCCGATCGGAGGGCGGAGACGCAAGCCGCTGCGGACATCTCCTCGTTGCCCGGATGCTGGAGCAGGGACACGCACGGCTGCGGCCCGCAGCACCGGCGGACGTAAGGGGCGGACATGCTGGGGATCCCGGTCAGCGCGGGCGATATCGCCGTCCTTTATGTAGACCGGTTCGGGCGTCGGCGTGAGGTTGCGGTGACCTGGGCCGCCGAGGTGCCGTTCGAACAGCTGGCCCCGTTGGATCGGCCGATCCCCTACCCGGGACGACAGTCGTTCGTCACCAACGCATGGGCATCGGCCACCGACCAGTTGCTGGCGTGCGGCTCGCTGCGTCAGCAGCACTGCGCCATCCTCCTGGACCGCGATCCCGCGGTGGGACTGCGCAGCGCGGGGCCGATGGAGTTGCGCTGGAGCGGCCAGGGGCGCCGTCACAGCGTGCGGCCGGCATTCGTCGCCTCTCGGGCAGGACAGCGCGAAGTGATCTGCGTACAGCCGGAGGAAGTCACCGACCAGTGGCGGTACGAGCAGGAGGTGCTGACCGTGGCGGCGGCAGCCGCCGGCTGGCAGATCCGCGTGCTGGTGCCACCCGCTGGTGTGGAGCTGGACAATCTCCAACTCCTCTATGCCGCCCGCAGTCCACGGTGGCTCACGGCGGGGCAGGACCAGGTGCTGGCCGAGCAGTTCACCTCGCCGCGCACGATCCGCTCCGGGGTGCGTGCCGCCGCTCTGCCCCTGCTGTTGGGGCTGGATCTCGCCTATCACCTGATCTGGATGCGGCGTCTGCACACCGACACGAGCATCCCGCTCACACCGTCGTCGACGGCATGGGCTTGCGCTGGAGAGGTCGCGTGACCGCAGTTCCCCGGCACGCCGCCGACGCGGCAGCGCCGGCTGCTGCTGACACCATCGCGCTGGGGGATACCATCCACTTCCGTGGTGCCGACTGGGTGGTCACCGCCTTCCACGGGTCTCGTCTGTTCCTTGACGTCGCGGAGCCGGTGGAACCCGGGGAACCGGCAGAGCCACTGATCATCCTACAGACGGCGGTGACCTCAGCTCCCGACTTCGCCGTGCTGAACCGGGCGGCCCCGCGCAGTACGCTGCCCGGCCGCATCGGCGAGTTCCATGCCCTGCCCCGCGACGTACGCAAGGCCGCTGAGAAGTGGGAGCGGCACGTCAAGGAGGTACTGCACCAGCAGGCCCCGAACGTTCCCGCCACCACCCCACCCAAACCGGCCTTCGACCCGAAGAGCCGTACCCTCCGCCAGCGGTACCAGGCCAAGGCCGACCAGCTCACCCAGGCCGGAGCGCCGGTGTCCGCGGCCACCGTGGAACGCAAGTGCGCGGCCTGGCGCAAGGAAGGCCTGATGGGCCTGGTCGACAAACGGCACCTGCGCACCGCGACCTCGCACGGACGCGTCGACGGGCGAGTGGTCGACATCGTGTGGGAGATCCTGGACGACGAACGTTCCAGGGGCCTGTCACCGGGAACGCTGTCCCGGTTGATCGACCGGGTGGAGCAGACGATTCAGGCCCGCTACTCACACCTGCTCGCCGACCCGAAAACCGCCCGGGGGCTGGTGAACAGTCCGGCGACGTTCTACCGGCTGCTGGAACGGCTGGGGATCACCGCGGAGAACGCACATACCGCCGCGGCCCGGCATGCGGCGGGCTCCGCGATCTCGTCGGCGCGGCCCGGGGCCCGGCGGGCGATCTGGGCCCGCTGGCCCGGGGAACTGGTGCAGATCGACACCACTGGGCTGGACGTCCTCGTCCTCGGGGACGACGGACGGGTTATCTCCGTGGAGCTCACGATCGCGATTTGTGTCGCGACCCGTAGCATCGTCGGCTCGCTGATCGTGCCCAAACGGATCGGCCGCACAGGCGGGACCGGACGGTGGCTCGGCGGGCGAGCCACCCGTTCCTTCGACACCATGCAGGTCGTTGCCCAGACCACAGCCCCGCTGCCAGCGCGGCCGGGCTGGGCGCCGGAGACGTTCGTGGAAGGCTCCGATCTGCCCTTCGAGGACCTCCTCGCCGCCGACCCCCGCTTCGCCGGCGCCGCCGCACGGCCCGTCATCAAGCCGGAAACAGTCGTCGTCGACCACGGCTCACCGTTCATCTCGGCGGATTTCACCCGCGCCTGCCACTCCCTGGGCATCGAGGTACGCGAGGCGCGCCTGCGCACCGCCGTCGACAAGGCGATCGTGGAGCGCGCCATGCGAGCGGTGAAGACCGGCTTCAGCCAGTATCTGGCCTCCTACACCCACCACCGCCTGGACCTGCGCGGCAAACGCGTCCGCAAGCAGCCGCTGTGGACGATCCCCCAGCTCCAGGAACTGTTCGAACAGTGGGTGGTCCTCCACTGGCAGCAAACCCCCCACGGAGCGCTCCGCTCCCCCTTCACCCCCGGGCTGCGTCTGACTCCGAACCAGATGTACGCGGCGCTGGTGTCCCTGCGCGGCTACCGGTCCACCGCTCTGGCCGAGCAGGAGAACCGCAAGCTGCTGCCGGCGGTGTGGGTGCGAGTCAGCCGCAAGGGTTTCCAGATCAACAACCGCACCTACAACCTCGGCCGGGGCAAGCTGGACCCCTGCCGCGGGTCCTCTGGGATCACAGCCCAGCAGGGCCGGTGGGAAGTCCACTACTCCCCCGACCACCCTGAGGTTGCCTGGCTGTTTAACCACCGGGCCGAACCGGGCACCGACCCGTGGATCGAGGTGCCCTTCATCCACCGTCGACTGCTCAATGACCGGTGGACCGAGGAGACCTGGGCCGAGGCCCTGAACATCCACCTCGCCGGCGGCGGCAGCCGCCGCGATGAGGCGGCCATCGCCCGGGCCACCGCGAAGCTGCTGCGCACCGCCGCTGCCGGCCCGCAGGCCGCCCCCGCGAGCAGCCCGACACCCCGCGCGGCTGTGCCGTCCCGTCCGGCGCTGCCGGCGCCGGCCGAGCCCTACGACGACGACATGCCGCCTCTGGACCCGGACTCCGTCCGTCCGTTCCGGTCCCTCGACCGCCCGGCCGGGGATCTCTTCGACACCTCCGAGCCTGGCCGGGGCGCGGGCCAGAGCCTTGAGGAATTCTTGGCCTCCCTGCCCGGCCTGCACCCACCCGGCCCCGGCGATCCCGGGACCCTGGGCAACGACAGCGCGAGGCCCGCCCCAGGCGACATCCCCAAAGCCGACACCCCCACCTCTCCCCCGCCCGGCAGTCTGCCCGGCGATGAACCGGACAGCTCACGGCAAGGAGACACCCAGTGAGAGCCCCCGTACGCGACGCCCAAAGCGCCCCGCCCCCCGCGCCGTCACCGGTCCTATCCCCCGGACCGCCGACCACCCTGCACGGCTGGCGGACACGCGTGCGCCACCAGCCCTCCCCTCCCCCGATCCCGTCGGCCGACGACTCCACACCCGACGAGGACGACCCCCGGGTGCGCTACCACGCCCAGCTCGGACTCGTCGAAACCACTGACATCGCCACAGGACTGAAGACCGCACGGCGACTGCTGCGGCTCAACGGCGAACGCCGCCACCCTTGCCAGCACGTCGCCATCGACAGCGACTGCCGCGGCACCGGCAAACGCACCCTGCTGCACCACATCGGGCTGGCCCACCAAGGACGCCGAGAGAAGCTTTACGGCATCGACGACAGCCGCATCCCGGTGGTCTGTGTCAACGCCCCTCCGGAGCAGGGCTCGCCCGCCGACTGGTCCGCGGCCCTGGCGGTGTTCATCGGCTGGGACCTGTACCGCTCCGACACCGAGCAGCGGCCCGTGCAGCGTATGAAGGACTTCACCGGCCCCGCCGTCCACGTCATGCGCCATGCCCGCACGGAAGTCTGCCTGGTCGACGGGATCGACCGGCTACGGCCCGAGGATCTACAGCCGACGTTCGACTTCTTCGACTACCTCGCCGACGAGCTGGAGCTGACCATCTTCTGGAGCGGCATCGGCTCCAGCGACATCCTGCGTGAAGCACGCGCTGCCCGCTTCCCCGCGCTGCGTCCGCCCACCGAGACCAGCGCCCCGATCCGGCAGCGCTCTGTCCCTACCCTCTGGGTCAACCGGCTGCCGCCCCGCTGCAAGGAACACCCCGACGAATGGGTCAGCACCCTGGCCACCCTCGACGGCCGTCTGAGGCTGCGGCAGCACAAGCCCGGCAGCCTCCTGGAACACGAAAAGGACATCTACCGCATCACCGACGGCCTCATGGAACACATCACCCCGCTGACCGGCATGGCCGCCCAACTCTCCATCCTCGATGGCACAGAGGCCATCACACGTGACGTCCTACACGACGCCGCCCGCTACCTCGACCTGCCCACAACAGACGAAAACGGCAAGGCGTGGTAACAGAGCCACACGCTTTGTTCCACAGGCGTGGCGAGGTTCATCGGTATGACATCGGCAGGGGCCTCAGCAAGGAGTCACAGAAACCCGAGCGCCCGACCGACTCCATCCAGTACGCCGCCCGGTGCGCCCGGCGCACCGGCGGCATCTCGCCCTACGAAGTCGGCGAACCCAAGGAGCTGTTCGCCATCCCCGAGCGGGCCGGCCTACTGCGCCCGCGCTTCCACACGATCATTCGCCCAGCCCGGCCTTCAAGCCGGCGCCACCATCAACGGCCAGCTCCTCATCGTGGAAGGGGACGTCCGCGACGCTAGCGCCAGCGACTTCACCGTTATTGCAGCTGGCAAGCACGGGGCGCGCTCCCGCGCCGTGTGGGCACCTCATTGCCGCCCCAGAGCGGCCGTCCCGTCCCAAGCGGGACCCGGCCCTGATCACGGGCTGGGTGCGGTAGGCCGACGGCAGCCTGCCGCACGGCGCCGACCAGTCGACGATGACGCGCATGACGGAGCATCCTGAGCCCACCGTGCGAGCCAGGGCGTGTCATCTGCGCTTGGCGTCCGGATTCGGATGTACTTCCCCGGGCTTTCTACGTGTTGGGAACGCTCACAGCCAGGGCGTTCCCAACCGTCACATCCCCACTGTCAGTCGTGGGTGAGGGTGAGAGTTCGTTGGTCGAGGTCGAGGTGGACGGTGCCCCCGGTCTGCTCACGGAGCTGTCGCCAGGCGGCATAGCCGGTGAGGATGGCGCGCTCCCAGTCGGCGGCGCGGCAGATGCTGACCTCGAGGTGGGCTGTCATGTGGCCGATGGTGGCGAGGAGTTCGTGGTCGATGTGTGTGATGTCGGCGAGGTAGCGATGGCGGGCGGCGTAGGAGAAGACGAGTGCTGAGATGCCTTCTTCGATGGCGATGGCGCGGCCGCCGTCTTCGGCCTCGTCGGTGCGGGGGTCGCTTTTGCGTTTGCGGCCCAGCAGGAAGCGGGTGACGGGGGACCAGCCGAGGACCGTGGCGTGTGCGAGGTGGAAGATGTCGTGGAAGCGGTAGTCGTCTTCGACGTGGGAGGCGCTGGTGAGAGGGTCGCCGCCGGGGGTTCCGTCTTCCCGGGTGAGGATGACGACGGTGCGGCCGTCGTCGGTCTTGGTGGGCGTGAAGGTGAGCGTGGTCTGCCGGGGTAGCTGTTCGTGGGTGGGATAGCCGGCGTCGAAGGGGGCGCGCTCCTCGTGGGGGGTGGGGCGCCAGCGGTCCTTGGTCTTCTCCAGGTTGGCGGCGGCCACGTCGTCGAGGTCGAGTCCGAGGCGGTGCGTGAGAGCGGCGATGTACCACAGGACGTCGCCGAGTTCTTCGCGTAACTGGTGCTTGCCCTGCTCGAAGGCGGGTCCGTCGCGCAGGAATTTCTTGTAGGCGGTGGTCAGGGATCCAACCTCGCCGGCGAGGCCGAGGAGGGGGACGATGACGGGGTCGGTGCCCTCGGCGGGGAGTTGGAGGGTTTTGACGGCCGCTTCCTGGTAGCGCTTGAAGTCCACACGCATGCCTGTCTGATCTTGGGACAGCCCCGTTGGCTTTCCCGACAGTATGTCGTATGCTACGACAGCGTCGTTGGAAATACAGACGATTGGGGAGAGTTGTCGAACACAGGCACACCGAGCATGGACGACATCACCTCGGTCGTCATCGACTTCCTCGCCGAGAACGAGGGCGTCTCGCCCGATGAGCTCCGCTCTGAACTGGAGCAGGGCGGTCGGGAGTTGCCCGTGGACTCTCTGCTGGTGGTCGAGATCCTCACGCGCATTGAGGAGCGTTACCAAGTAGCCATTCCCGCAGACCGGGAAGCGGCCCAGGCCACCCGGTCGGTGCGGGCATTCGCCGCAGCGGTACTGGACGCCATCGTTGAAAGGCAGCAGTCATGACCCCTCCCCCGGACAGCCGTGACCGTGATCCTGAGCTGGTGCGGCTCGGTGAACGGCTGAAGAAGACCCGTGACTACCTGAACATGTCCCAGCAGTTCGTCTCGGACTCGACCGGCATCCCCCGCTCGGCCATCAGCGACATCGAGCGCGGCGAGCGGCGGGTCGACAGCCTGGAGTTGAAGAAGCTGGCGCGCCTGTACCGGCAGCCAGTCGCCTATTTCTTGGCCGAGGAGAAGGACGCTGATGCCAGCGAGTACTCGCTCGCAGGTCTGCCGCGGGCTCTGGCCCAGCTCACCGACGGGGACGCCAAGACCGTCCTGGAGTTCGCCGAGTACCTCACACTCAGGCGTGCGGCAGAACGCGAGGAGCAGGGCGCCGGCGGCGGAAGTCCGACGGCGTGAACTGGGCATTAGCACACCGGATCGCGTCGATCGCCGCCGTCCAGGCGCACCGCGACCTCGGTGTCGACCGCACGCAGTACGTCCACGTGCACCGAGCACTGGGCGCCGCTGACGTGATCGGGATGGCTCAGCCGATGCCCCGGCTGTTCGGCGTGTACCTCTCCCCCGCCGACAAGGGGCCGGCCGTGCTGCTGAACGCCTCGCTGAACGCCATCACTCAGCGACACACGGCCGCGCACGAGCTCGGGCATCACCGGCTGGGCCATCGCACCGCGGCCGATGAGGAGCTCGATCCCGCGCTGCGCTGGGGCAACGGCAGCTGGCCCGAGGAGGAGAAGACGGCGGAGGCGTTCGCCGCGTGGTTCCTGATGCCCCTGCCGGCGGTGCGGGCGACCCTGGAGCGGATCTGCGGTGGCCGGCCGTCGCGACCCGAGCATGCCTACCGGGTGGCGCGCGAGCTGGGCACGTCGTACGCCGGGACCGTACGCCACCTGGTGAACCTCCGGCTGCTGGATGCCGGCCGGGCCGACCAGTGGTCCAAGATCTCTCCTGCCGGCCTGCGCAGCTCTCTGGCGGGCGGGGCCTCGCTGCCCGCGCAGGCCCAGGTGCACGTGATCACGGCAGCCTCCGCGGGGCAGACGGTGTACGCCGACGCGGGTGATGTGCTGGTGCTGCACCTGGACAACGCGGTCTTCGACGTCCTGCCCAAGGGGCTTGAGTCGTGGACCAGTGACGGCGCGACGCCACTGGCGAGCGCCGTGGTGACCGACGAACTCCCGCCGGGTGAGCAGGGCCCGGTCGAGGTCACTGCGCCCCTGTACGGCCATCCGCTGCGGCTGACAGTGGTGCGCGAAGCCCCGCGCGCCGGGGTCGACGAGATCTGGCCCGCCTGAGCGCAGGCCCCCGGTTCCACACACCGTATGTGTCAGGAGGACTGATGCACACCTTCACCGTGGCCGAACGCGACGTCACCCAGGCCTGGGTGGCCGCCTGCAACAAGCTGGACCGCAAGGACAATCCGGACCGGACCGGCCTGCACACGGTAGTGCGCATCGCCGATCCGACGAGCGACGACCAGGTATTCCGTGCCGAGTTGGACCGGCTGCGCACCGCCCACGGGCTCGAGCCGCTGGAGACCGTCGCCAGCACTCTCTTCCCGGCGGCTTTGGCCGCGCGGTGCGCCGGCCCGGGTGAACTTGCCGAGCGCTACCGGCGGATGTATCCGGTCCTGAAGCGCTATCCAGGTAATCGCCGCGGCACCTACTTCGGCCGTCTGGTGTCCTACCCGGCGGCATCGAAAGTCAGCGTCGACCAGCTCGGCACCGTCATCGACCGGCTGCGGTCCCAGGCCGCGGGCACCAAGATGGCTGCGGCCTACGAGATCGACATAGCCGACGCCGCGGATGAGACGGAGGAGACCGGCTCCGAACTCCTCGTGCACGCTGCGGGCAAGGACAACAGCTACCGCGGCTTCCCCTGCCTGAGCCACATCTCCTTCCAGCTGGACCGCGGCGGGCGGGTGCACGCTGCGGCCCTGTATCGCAGCCACTACATGTTCGAGCGCGCCTACGGCAACTACCTCGGTCTGGGCCGCCTGCTGGCCTACATCGCCGAGCAGGCCGAGCTGGCCTGCGGGACGCTGACCGTGGTGGCCGGCCACGCCCGTCTGGACGGCCCCCTCACACAGCTGCGCCCCCTGCTGACCGGCACCAGCCGTCTCGCGGCATGACGCCGTCCGCCGTATGGCGGGCGGCGTACGCGGCAACCTCAGTGTGTGTGCGAGCCGTTGAGCTGCCACTTGGGGGGGAACCAGGCTGGCATCGGATCGGCGTGCTGCCGGTAGGTCTGCTTGATGCGGCTGCGGCCGCTGATCCCGGCGATGTCCGGGTGGGCGACCCGCGCATACTTGTCGACCTCGCAGAACAGGTTCTGGCAATCGATCAGCTGTAGCGGGCGCCCGCGCAGTCCTGGGAAGACAAGGCCCAGGCGGGCGAAGTGCTCGTCCTGGGTGTCGGCCATGTAGCGGATGACGTCCGCCTCGATGCCGTCGGCCGCCGGCCCGAAGCACTTGCGGATCCCGTCGCGCGCGCCGGGCCCGGCGACGACGAAGTCCATTTCCGAAAACGGCATCTCGGCCGCGTAGTTGAGGTCGATTACGAACTGGTAGGCCAGGAACGGCCCGATCGCCGGGAAGCCCAGCAGAATCTGGTAGGCGGCCTGCAGCGTCGGCGCGGACAGCACACGCTGCGGCGCGTCTGCCTTCATCATCATTTCCAGCAGCCGCAGATGGTTCTGGTGCTTGCGCTGCTGGCCGAGCTGCGGCGGGGGCACGATGTAGGCGGCCGAGTACAACCGCTGTCCCGCGGTGAAGGCCTGTGAGAGTACCCGGTCGAAGGTCCGGTAGTCGTAGTCCCCCCACCGCACCTCTCCCAGCACACTGTTCAGCAGCCGCCACGTCGACGTCTTGTTGAAGATCTTGAACAGCAGGGTCCGGAAGAAGACTTCCTCCCACGCCTGGTCGCCCCGGTAGATCACACCGCCGATCAGGTCCTGGCTGACCCGGTCGGCGGCCCGAAAGCAGTTGGTGAAGCGGTATCGCTGCAGGATCGGATCGTCCGTGAACGGTCCCGCTCCCCCCGCAAGGCGTGCCTCGTAGACCTTCTGGCGCGCCGCCGCGAAGCGCCAGTAGGTGTCGAACACCGGCGTCAAGGTCAGCGTGCGGCCTGCCACACGGATCTTCCTCGCAGGGTCGCGGTCTAAGGCCCTCTGTCCTGTACGCTCTTGCAGCACCGTCACCATGGGCTCAATATATATTCAATGTAGATAGGCGTCAGCGAGGGGGACGTGTGGATTTGCTGTGGCAGCGTCCACGACGCAAGACGCTGGTCGACTGGCCGGAGGACGTGGACTCAAGACTGGACGTCCTGGTCCGTGCCGCGGCCGCGGCCGGGGAGCAGACGTCGCGTTCCCAGGTGTTGGCCGCACTCGTGACGGCGGTCGAGGTCCGTCCCGCCGTCATAGCCGAACTCCTCCATACCTACCGCCAGATGCCCGCCGACGCTCTCGAAGCGGACAAGACGCGCGAGGACCTGCCTTCCGTACGCTCTCCCGGACGCACCCGTGGCAGAAGGTGACACAGTAGGCAGTCACGGTTCATGCACGGGCGCTTCGGTGATCCGGTCAACGCCACGGATGACATAAGGTCACGGCTGCGCGTGCCGTTCCCTCGGCAGTCCGCCGATCCGACGTTCCACAGACCTGGACTGATTGCTCAACGTCCCAGCCACCGTCACTGGCCTGGCGTCTGGCCCCTATCACCGTCGATGAGAAACTGCACATGGTCATCCTCGGCTTCCACACCTTCGGCATGATCGGTTCCCCGGAGCGTACGACCGCCCCTGACACTGACATCGCGGGCAGCGTGCCCGTGGAGAGGTGACCGGACGGGTCGCTGGCAGACGGCCGCAAGGCGGGGATCACAACAGGCCCACTGCGGACAGAGCCGATGCGGTGTCCGGGGGTTGAGGCAGAACATGCCCGTGCTCGAGGCTCTTGAGTTGGACGCTGCCCTTGGGGACAAGATCGGCGTGGAAGGTCGACCAAGCTCGGCATACTCGGCAGACCTGGCCTGTCAGGAACGGTCGCAGCAAGTGTATTTCGTGCGAAGCATCCCGTAGGTAGAGGCTTCCGGGCTCCAGGTCGTTCCGCGAGGAGAGGACTGTCTTCGTCGGTACGACAGGGTGGTCCCCGGTCAGTTCGCGGTAGTGCACCTGGGCTGTCTGGGTGAGGCTGTCCCAGCGGGTCTCGGTGACGTGCCAGAGGGGGGAGTCGGCGAGGAATCGGGCCCGCTCTGCGAGCAGGGTTAGGTCCGTGAAGGCCTCGGCGATCGCGGGCGGCAGGTCGATGGGATCGAGGCGTCGAAGGTGGGCATCGTCGTTGCGGCGTTTGGACAGCCGCCAGCGAGCATCGGCAGCGTCTTGGCTGGCCAGCAGGGAGCGGATGCCGTGGATGGGGTGCTCGTGCGGCAGTCCGCGCAGTTGGCGGTTTCCGGCTGCTTCCTGCAGCACGGCGGCCCAGTCACCGAGCCCTGGGCCGCTGCGTCCGCCGGTGAGCTTCTCCTTGATTGCGGCTGTGGAGCCGAGGGGGATGCGGGCCTCCCAAGCGAGCGCCAGCGCGAGCAGTGCGGTGTAGCAGAGCAGAATCTCGGCGGTCTCCAGGATTGCGCTGTAGGCCGCCTGTTGGTCGCCGGCGCTCATGCGGGCTTCTGTCTCACGCCACCGGTAGGCGACGGGGAGGGGAAAGCGTGTGCGCACGGTGTGCCCAAGGTCGTCGAGCAGTGTTGCGGCCTCCACACGCTGACGCAGCCCGCGGCCCTGGTCGATGATCCGGTCGCGGGCTTGTGACGCGGTTTTCTGCGTGAAGGCGGACCCCAGGAGTGTCTCCGCCTCCTTGGCCCAGGTCTCAAGCCGTTGGCGGGCGGCGGCGAGGTCGTCAAGCGCCGTGGCCAGGGCGTCGTCCGGCTGGGGCACGGGAAGCTCCAGCAGCCGCTTGACCGTGATGTGGGCGCCGGATCTTCCGACGAGTCTGTCGGCCAGCGGCGTGCGCAAGAACTGGGCGACCAGGCGGATCTGTTGTGATGTGGTGCCAGCACGGGGACGGAGGGCGATGGTCATGTGAGAGGCCGCGGCCGGAAGGTTCTGCTCGGCGACCCCAGCAACGATGAGGCCAGGAGGGTCATGCGGCCCATGGATTTCGCGAAGGATGAGGTCGCCTGGTCGCAGGAGGTAGCGGGGCGGGGCCTTGACCCAATAGCTCTCGTCCGTGGCCAGCGAGATGGATCCGTCGCGCAGCACGTCCCGGCCTCCCAGGAGACGGACGGCGCCCGGCTGCTCCTCAGTGGTGATCCATTGGGCGTCTGCCGTCATGTTGATACGTGGGACGGCATCGTAGAGCGTGCCCAGGGTGGTGAGGCTGCCGAAGCCCGCCAGATCGGCTTGCTGTGACACGACATCCGGGTGGTGGCGGTCGAAGTCGAGGCTCTCCCCAGGTGGCGGGAGTTCGCGCACTACGTAGCCGTACCGGGTGCTTCCTCCCCCGCGCTGCAGAAGGACCTCGAAGTCCTTCTCGACGGACGCAACGTCGTCCGTGTGCGGCATCCGCATGACCTTCATCGGCGGCCTGTGTGCCTGCTTGGCCTTCAGAAAGACGGCCGCCACCATGTAGGACCGGTGAATCTGCGGGATCAGGCCCGTGCCGTAGAGCACGGCCAGGGTGTCCCAGTGCTCGGCCAGCGTCCTGCGCAGCTCCGCTGCGCGCGGTGAGTCCGAGACCCAAAGTTCGACGGGAGTCAGGACCGCCATGGCACTTCCAGCACCAGCGGGTCGGCACGCGCTCAGGACGTCGTCGTAGACGAAGCGGGCCCCAGCTCGGCCTCGCACCGACCGGGAGACAGCGTGACGCAGCCACGGCGGCACGAGGAGCAGCGGGCCCTGCCCGAGCAGCCGCGTTGCGCTGGCGGCAAGGCCCTCCCAGGACGGCTCCTCAACAGCATGCCATGACACCGGCGGCTCAAAGAGGGACTGGCCTTCTTCCGAGCGGGCGGTCAGCACCGTTACGGCGCCCGGAGCCAGATGCGCGAACCCCACGGCGAGCAGGCGCTCGAACACCGGACTCAATGCCCTGCTCTCTTCAGACATCCCGCGCCCCTCAGCCCCTCCGCTGCGGCCAGCAGACTATTGCGAACTCCCCCGCCCCGCGGCGGTGTACGAGGAGTGATCTTATGCCCGGCATGGACGCTGGCTCGGGTGCAAGCCCAGGTTCTGCCATGCCGGCGCGGTGGCCTCGTTCGCGGACCGCGTGCGGGTCGGCGTCCTTGCCCTGGCAGGTGTCGGAAGCACGCCACGATGACAGAGGCCAAGGAGCCCACCCGCCGGTGGTGACGCCTAGCACGGAAGGCCAGGCCGAACCATGGCACGGCGAGCGCCAACCATCGCAGGCAGCGTCGCCGAGCCGAGCCGCCCAGCGTTCGTGGACCGAGCCTCTGCGAGGACACCAGGGCCTCGACATACGAACAACCCAGAGACACCACACACGCATGGAAGTCCGCCCCGTTGCGCACCGCTTCGGTGAAGCCACACATGGACACGAGAACGGGGACGGACACCAGCGGCCAACCCTCCAGCGTCTCCTGATCTTGGACCGCGCGTCGGCATCGACCGGAACCTGCTGCTACTTGCTCACAAGGATGTTGGGAGGTGCAGCCGAGCATGAACGACACACCGGCTCATCCCGACCATCCACCCCCGCGCTGGTCGCTCACCACGTCCCGCAGGCCGCCCCAGCGCAGCACCTCAGTCAGGAACGCGTTCAATCTCCGTCAGGGCGCCGCCTCCTGGCCCCGGCGCGCACCGGTACAACCTGACAGGCGGCCATGAGCGGTGTTAGTCGGGCGGACACCGAGGAGCCGGATACGGCGTGTGCTGCCACCCCGCCGCGGCAGCCGGTCAGGCACCTCCCCAGCTGCTACCAGAACTCTCAATACAACTGCGGGATTCTCAGCAGACTTGCAGTACTCGAGGTCAAAGTCCTGATCGGCATGCAGGAACAGTCCGATACATCTCTCAGCCTTCTGCTGCTTCGCAGGTCAGAGCGATTTCTCTACCGCAACTTAGGTGAGAACTCACACGAGGCCCACCGTGTTTCGGGCCGGATCGGGAAGCCGTGGGCAGTCGTCCATGACAACCAGAAGATCCCGTCCCTGCGTCGCCTCTACATGACGGCCACGCCTCGGCTGTGGCAGCTCGGGGACGAGGACGAGGCCGGCGCACCCGGCGAGCTGGTCGCGAGCATGGAAGACGACCCCGAGGGCCCCTTCGGCAGCCGCTGCTTCACCCTGACCCTCTCGGACGCCATTGACAGGGGAATCTGTGCCCCCTACCAGGTCGTATGCGTGGATGTCACCGACACCGCTCTCCAGGCCGCGCAGCTCCTGGGCGCCGAAGGCCGCTCGGCAGAGGTGCGCGGGGCGCGGCTCGCGGCTCTGCAGACCGCTCTGGTGAAGGCGTCTGCGGAGGAGGGATTCCGTCGCACGCTGGTCTTCCACCACCAGGTCCGCGAGGCCGAAGCCTTTGCGGCCGGCCTTCCCAACGTCGCCGCGCAGCTGCACGCATCCGACCCCGAGCTGTACCCCAAGACGATCTGGGCGGACTGGCTCTGTGGCGACCACAAGCCGCTCCACCGGCGGCGCCTGCTGGGCGAGTTCGCCGAAGGGATCGCCACGGACGGCACCGTCGTGGAGAAGTGCTTCTTGTGCTCGGTGAAGGTCTTGGGTGAGGGGGTCGATACCAAAAAATGTGACTCCGTGTACTGGGCGGACGTACGCGGGTCGATGCCGGACCTGGTCCAGGCAGTGGGCCGGGCGCTGCGGATGCAGCCGGGCGAGGGCAAGGTAGCAAGCCTGGTGGTGCCGGTGCTGCTCGGGCCGGGCGAGACGGCGGACAACATGCTCACCTCCCGGGCCTTCGGCGGCCTGGCCAAGCTACTGGAGGCGCTGCGGGCGCACGACGCCCGGATCGTGGAGAGCCTCGCGGAGCAACAGGCCCCAAGCCGCTACAAGCCCCTCAGCAAAGACGACAGCGGCAAGAGCACCGGCGGGAGCGGGGAGGGCTCCGGAGGCGTCAGCGCCCCCGCCAAGGCCCTGCTGAAGTTCTCCACGCCCCGCGACCCGGCCGCCCTCGCCGCGTTCATCAACCTGCGCGTCCTCAACCCGGAACACGAGCACTGGCGGCGCGGCGTGGAGGCCGCCGTCATCTACGCCCGCGAGCACGGCGACCTCCGCGTGCCGTTCACGTTCCGCGTGCCCGCCGTCGACGGCCAGGAGGCGGAAGCCACCGGGTGGCCGGCCTCGCTCGCCGGGTTCCCCCTTGGGCAGTGGATCGCCGACGCCAGGCGGTTCTACGCCCGCGGAGACATGGACGCCGACCGCGTCGCACAGCTGGAGAAGCTCGGCATGATCTGGTCCCACTTCGACGTCGCGTGGGAGGAAGGCCTGTCCGCCACGCGCGGGTGGGCCGCCGAACACGGGCACCTCCTGGCCCCGCTGGACGCCACGTTCCAGGGCGCGAAGGTGGGCATCTTCCTGAAGAACGCGCGGGCCGCCGCCCGGAAGGCGCAAGAGATCGAACAGCGGCGTGCCGAGGGGCTGCCGGTTCAGTCGTCGGCCGGGGCGCTGCCGGAGGAACGGCGCGAGCAGCTCGAGGACATCGACCCCGCCTGGTGCCCCACCTGGCCAGTGGAGTGGCAGCGGTGCTTCCACCTCGTCCGGCTCCACCTGCAGGCCGGCCACCCGCTGCCGACCGAGCCCGGCGACGTCGTGCGCCAGGGTGAGGATCTGGGGCGGTGGGTGCGCTCGGTCCGGCTCGGCTGGCACAACCTGGCGACCGTGCAGCAGTGGATGTGCGAGCAAGTCCTCGGAATCGAGCCCGCCACCGAGGACGAGAAGCCGCCCCCGCGCCGCACGCAGGCCGACAAGTGGGCGATGAACTACGAAGCCGCCAAGCAGTTCTACGAGCGTGAGGGACATCTTCAGGTCCCGAGGAAGCACGTCGAGCGGATCGTCGGCCAGGACCAGGAAGAGCGGGAACACAAGCTGGGGGCCTGGATCGGCAACCAGCGGAGCAGGGCCGCGACGCTGACGCCAGAGCGGATGGAACAGCTGTCCGCGATCGGGATGCGGTGGTCGTAGCTGCGCGCATCTGGCGAGATGCAGAGGCGGGATAGTTGTCGGTTCCTGCCCTTACCGTTGCGGCATGGTCGAAGTGCCTTGGGAAGAGTTGGCGAAGAAGCCGAAGGTCTGCGAGTCCCTGGTGACGATGCTGCTCCTTCGTCTGTATCCACGTGCGCAGGCGGTTGACGGAACAGGTGGTGACGGTGGACGTGACCTGTTCGAGTACACCGCGGTCAACGAACTGATCAATTACGAGGTGAAGTCCTTCACCGGCCGCATGGCCAAGAGTCGTCGAGACCAGGTCCAGCAATCTTTGGTGTCGACGGCTCGGTCTCAGCCAGATCATTGGGATCTTGTGGTGCCCATCGATCCGAATCCCACGGAGCAGCTCTGGTTCGATGGCCTGCGTTCCGAGTTCCCCTTCGTACGCCAGTGGTGCGGGCGCAGTTGGCTCGATGCTCACTTCGCTGCACACGATGATCTTGTGCGGTATGCCTTGCACAACAGCGACGCCCGCATCCTGGACAGGATCGCGGAAGCCCGTGCCGAGCGGGACTGCTTGCTGCGGGGGATCCCTGACCTGATTGAGCGGTACGAGATGCTGTCCCGTCGTGCCCAGGAGCTTTCACCGCACTACCGAGTACGCGTCTCCGATGGCCCCGAGGGGGCGACACTTGTTGAACTGGTGCCCAAGCCCGTGCCTGACAGTGCCGAAGCAGCGATCCAGTTCACCGGGCAAGTGGCATTCCAGCTGAACGATCCCGAGGACCAGGCGCGGCAGCAACAGTTCGTGGAAGCGATGCAATTCGGCGGCGAGATCACACTGTCCGCGGCCAACCTGGGACCGATGACGGTCAGTGCTCCAGCCGAGCTAAGGGCTGTCTCGTAACTCGATGAGTTGGTTGGCGTTGAGCTGGTCGTGCAGGTGCTCTCCGCTCAACGGACTGTGTTCATCGAGGTGTTTACCGGGCTACGTCCGGCCCAGTTCCGCCGCCTGGTGCAGGCGGTACGGATCAAGGGCGGACGCGCCCTGGCACCCTCCCGGCCGGGGCGGCCGTGGGCACTGGACCTGGAGGACCGGGTCCTGCTGGTGGCGATGTACTACCGCACCAACCTCACGATGCGGCAGCTGGCGCCCCTGTTCGGGATCTCTCCGGCAGCGGTCGGCCGGATCATCGACCGGCACAGCCCGCTGCTCGCCCTGGCCCGGGCCCGCCGCAAACCGAAGGCGGACGAGGTCGTCATCGTCGACGGCACCCTCGTACCTACCCGCGACCGCACCGTGGCCGCCTCCTCCAAGAACTATCGGTACTCGGCGAACCTGCAGGTCCTCGTGCACGCCGACACCCGCCTGGTGCTGGCCGTCGGCCGTCCGCTGCCGGGCAACCGCAACGACTGCACCGCCTTCCGCGAGTCCGGCATCGACGCTGCCTGCGGCAAAGCGACCGTCCTTGCCGACGGCGGCTACCAGGGCACCGGTGTCCTCATCCCGCATCGCCGCAAGGCCGGCCAGGACCGGCTCGAGGACTGGAAAGACGACCACAACGCCTCCCATCGCCGAGTACGTGCCCGCGTCGAGCACGCCTTCGCCCGCATGAAGAACTGGAAGATCCTCCGAGACTGCCGCCGCCGTGGTGACGGCGTCTACTGGGCGGCCAGCGGCATCGCCCGCATGCACAACCTGGCCCTCGGCCAGTAATGAGCACCAAGCCCGCGGCGAAGCAACAACCTCACTCAACCGCCCCAGACGCAATTACGAGACAGCCTTTAGGCATCAACGGGACGATCAGGCCGAGTGCGATACGCATCGCTTCGCACCAGGAGGACATCGAACCACCGGTTCCGGGACAGCTAGTCGTTATGCATTCCGGCTCCGGATTGCCGCTGATGTCTCTCCCCGTACGCTTCGACAAGCGTGTCTACGGGACCGACGGCGGCACGCTGTTCGGTCAAGACCTCCTCGGTTGCATCCGGGTGCAGGTGCGGTACGACATGCGTCAACAGCTTGGACGCATGCAGCTGACGGTCAGACCACCGGAGAACTTCCTGCCGCAGACGGTTGTCCCAGCGCTGCGGCTAATCGCAGCGGCTACACCAGGGCGCACGCTGGAGCTTGTGCTGTCCGGTGCAGAAGAGCACCGCATGGGCACTGTCATCACTAACCAACTCGTGCCGGACGACTGGAACGAGGGTGAGGCCGCAGCATGGGCAGACGCCTTTACCGACCTGGCCACGCTTCAGGAGCGTACCGGCCAGTTCTTCCCGGTTCCTGAGGACTTCACCCTGCGTGACGCCCGGGACGTCAAAGAGATCCTGGCGCTGATGCGCGGTGAAGAAGTCGTTCTACGTGGCACCGTGGAAGCCGTCGTAGGCGGTGCCCTGCCAGTGCCGCTGGGTCAGTTCGGCCAGCTGCGCGATGACGGTGTTGGGGTTGCGCGGGCCGACGCGGTTGAAGACGAGCAGCAGCGGCGGGTGCGGCTCATCGGCGTGCCGTCCGTCGGGCACCCACCAGAGGGTGCGCCACATCGGCCGCTCCTTGCCGTCGACGTCCTTCACCTTCCGCTGGCCAAACCGCATGTACTTGTCGATCTTCGCGGCGAGGACCTGCGCGGACTCAAAGCAGTTGTCGATCTCCACGAACAGCAGCGGCACCCCGTCCTCGGGCGCGGTGATGACGATGTCCGCCTGGGCGCCGCCCCTGCCCGGGTTGGCACAGGTGCCCGTCGCGGGCAGCGCCACCTCAGTCGCGTAGGAGGCGATGATGCCCAACCCGTCCGGCGCGTCGACCGCGGCCTGCGCGGCGGCGAGGACGTCAGCCGGCTCCTTGGCGAGCTGGGTGAGGTCTGGCTTCGGACGCAGCAGGGCGAGCACGGCCTCGTTGACCGTCATCGGGTGCAAGGCGCCCGTGCGGCCCGCGCCGCGGGCCGGGTCGCCCATCTCCCCCACCGGCCGCCCCAGTTGGAGAGCCGGTGCACGATCGGCGCGCTACTCACGCCTCCCAGCGTGCCCCGAGCCGGGCTGGTGGGCGAGTCGGCCCGGGACGGTCAGGGAGTGTCGCCGGTCCAGTCCCAGCGGTCCGGGCCCCCGGGGGCGCGGGTCGTACAGGGCACGGCAGGAGAAGGGGGCTTCTGTGGCCGTACCCATACGCAATCCGGCCTGACTCGAAAGCTGTGCGCGGTCAGCAGCACACAGGGCCCGTTATCCGCGGGGAGCCCGCGGCAGGTCGCAGAGGGTTCGGGCGGTTCACCGCTTCTCAGCGCAGGCCCCGCAGTTCGCGCAGCCCATAGTCGGGCGGCAGCCATCCCCGCTTTCTGCGGTCGATGGTCTTCTGGGTGTGCGGTGGGGGGTAGGGGCAGCCTTGCATCAGGTCCGGCATCGCACTGGCCCAGGAGAGCCGGTAGTGCGCGGCGCACACGGGCCAGAGGGCGTTTGCGGGTTCCTTCGGGCGCGGGGCCGGGCCACGTTTGGTTCGGCGTCGCTTGGGGCGGGGCGGTTGGGGTGGGCGCAGTTTGCGGCTCTCGGCGAAGTCTGTCAGGGATGGCAGTCCTGTACTGCCCAACGGATCGCTGAACAGAGGCCCGTCGGTGCCGGTCTCGATGCTCCAGGCGAGTGCGGCAGCCCTCAGCAGGGGGCGGGCCCAGTCGGGGACCGGGTGGGTCATGCAGCCCTGGCGGAGGCCGTGGTCGTGGAGCGTGATGGTCGAGGTGTCCGGGCCCAGGTCGCGGGCACGCGCGGTGTTGAGTTGGGTGGTGGAAGCCGCGGTGAACGTCGCTGTGGCGAGCTGGGCTGCCAGATGGGGGTGGGCTGAGCCGCGGTGGAGGCGCCAGGCGACTTCCGCTTCGGTGACCGGCGGCATCACTGGTGGGAAGAAGTCCCGGTCCGTTGCCGTCGGTGCTGCGCAGCGGCACGGGCCGGTGGCCTCGTCGAAGGCTTTGAGCGTGGTCAGGGCGGGCAGGCTGATCCATCGGTTCGCCAGCGGCCGCGCTGCGGGGAGCGGGGACAGGGGGGCCGGTTCGGTCTCGGGGAGCAGGGCGGATGCCTCGGCGATGCGGTGTTCCACCTGCCGCAGTTCGCATTCCAGGAAAGGCCTCATCTTCCGGCGGTGGCAGACAAGGGTCAGGCGGATGCCGGTGCGCCGACGCAGGGTGAGGAGGTCTTCGAAGCGGTGCGGAGTGAGGAGGTGGGCGCGCAGCAGGGTCAGGTGAGTGATGGGGGCGGCGAGGATCCAGGCGGCGGCGAGCGACCAGGCCGGGGCCGGATCGCCAGGTCGGTAACCCGTCAGGGGGACGGGCTTGCCAAGGGCAGCGAGGATGTCGTAGGCGAGTGCGAGGGCGGCGTCCACGCCGGGAGTGGGGTGGACGGTGAGGCGCCCGTGATGTGGGGCGTGGGAGGCAAGGGCCGCCCGGGTGTGGACCACGTCGTCGTGGGGGTCGATGATCACCGTGA
Organism: Streptomyces sp. SID486; assembly: GCF_009865385.1. GTDB lineage: Bacteria > Actinomycetota > Actinomycetes > Streptomycetales > Streptomycetaceae > Streptomyces. The sequence continues at coordinate 77,876 of NZ_WWJT01000748.1, forward strand.
CCGGTGGCGGGTTCGGGCAGTCCAGCATCAGGCCGCCCGGCGGTGGCTCAGCTTGCTGTAGGCCCAGCGCAGCAGTTCCTCATCCACGCAGGCCCGTCCGGTCTCTTTCATCCCCACGGTGAGGTGGTGGGTGATCTTCGCCCAGGCCCGGAAGTTCCCGTGGGCCGCTTCCCGGTCGCACAAGGCGACCAATTCAGGGTCCGCGTCCATCCAAGCAGGGTGGAAGGCCGGGACGACGGCCAAGACCTCGTCCAGCGGCATGCGGTCGATCTCCTGCCACGTGTAGACGCGGGACTCCAGCATCGGCTCGCTCTGCAGCATCTCGAAGCAGCCGTTCCCGCCGGTGAAGATGATGGTGAGGTCGGAGTCGGAGTCGTCCCACAGGTAGCGCAGGTACTCGAAGCAGAGTTTCGACAGCCACTGAGCTTCGTCGCAGACCAGGACATGCGGTTCTTGAAGGGCGCCGCGCAGCGTACGGTCGAACTCGATCGGCTGCGCCGGCGGTCGGCCCTGCAGGCCGAGGGCATGGAACAGTTCGTGCCTCAGGTCGCGGGTGGAGGGCCGGGCCCGGAACTGGATCCGGCGTGTGAGCTTCGGTGCGAGCTCGCGCAGGCAGGCGTTGACCGCGAAGGACTTGCCGTTGCCTGCCTGGCCGTAGATGCAGATCATCGCCTTGGCCTCGATCGCGGCCCGGATGTTCTCCCGGGCGGCGAGCAGGGCGCGGGTGGAGACGACCTGCGCGCCTGGCAGGCGCATGTAGTGGTCTTCCCGTTCCGCGGGCAGGCGACCTCTGCGGGGCGAGGTGGGCATGCTGGTCACTCCTTGCTGCCTGGTGCGGGCCTGGCGCCGGGGGGTTCTTCCGGCGGGGCGATGTCGGCTGGGTCTGTCACCGCCGGCGCGGTGGTGTCAGGGCGGGGACGGGGCCGGGCCCAGCCCGGCGGAGGATCGCGGGGTGGGATCAGGTCCGGCAGTGCGCGGGCCGCGAGGTCCACCGCCCGGGCGCGGCTGATCTCCTCCTAGGCCTGCTGCTCGGTGACCGACCGCCGCGGATGGGGCGCGGCAGGGGTGGTCGTTGCGGTGTAACGGGTCCGGCTCAGCTTCTCCGCTGCTTTGAGATCCGCTTTGAGAGCGCGGGCCTTGCTCTCACGGACCTTGGACAGCGCGCGGCGCTGCGCCGGTGTCGCGGCCTCGGCAAGGTAGGCGCTGCCCAGGTGCCGGACAGGCCCGTCGGCGGTGAAGACCTCGATCGTTGCGTCGAAATGCGGCAGATAGCGCAGCCGTACCCTGGTGCCGACATGACCGGCCATCCAGTCCGCGATGTAGGCGCGGCGCCGCCACGCGACCCCGTTCGTGGTGATCCTCCGGATACGGCCGTCGTCCTCCATCGCGAAGAACGCCAACTGCTCCTCAGGTACGTCCTCGATCGGTGTTGGATCCGCCTCCCACGCCTCGCTCGGGGTCATCCCGTCCGGGACACCGGACGGGCGGTGCTCGGTGTTCCACCAGGCCACCCAGTCCAGCAGGACCCTGACGAAGTCCGGGTAGGACAGCAGTTCCTCCACTGGATCCGGCCGCTGTGCCTGCGCAAGACGGGCGCGCCGCGTGTAGCCCGGCAGGGAGACCAGCAGCATCTGTTCCACCGCGCTGTTCAGGGCCTCCACAGTGCCCTTCCGGTAGGGCTTGTAGGCCGGCAGGTCGTGAACGGGGACCGCGAAGCCGCCCAGCGCCCTCGCAACCGCCCCCGAAAGGAAGTCCTTGCCCCGGTCCACCCGAACCCGGCCTGGTAGGCCACCGAACGGCCCGTACGGGGCGGCCCGGCTGATCCCCGAACGCAGCGCGGCCAGGACGGCGTCCCGGGCCGGCTGGTGCGGTGTAACCGCTACCCCCACGATCACCTTGGACGCCACATCGATGAACCACGTCACCCACGGACACACCGCGGCCCCGTCCAGGGCGACACGGACCGGGATACGTTTGTGATCACCCTCCCAGCAGGCGTTGCGGTGCGTGGGCGGCCGTTTGCCGTAGACGTCGTAACGACGACGTGCTGCTTCGCCGCCCTTCAGCCCGGCCCGCTCCCCCGCCGACAAGTCCCGGCGTACCGCGCGTTGCAGGGTCCGAAGAGAAGGCACCGCGCCCGGGTCACCAGCCGCGGCCGCTTCCGCGAGCAGCTCGCGGTGGACCGCTGAAACGTTCCCACCCCACATCGCCAGACGGACACGCACATCTGGCGTCACACCGGCCCGTGACGGAGTCCGTGCGGACAGCCGCCCCTCGCGCCGGGCCGCCGCCACCCAGTTCCAGACTGTGCGTAGTGACACACCAAGAGACCCAGCGACTGCCCGCGCGTGCTCGGTGGCCAACTCGCCCCGGGAATCAAGGGCCATCAAGCGCGCCACCGCGCCCTCACGCCCGCCAGCGGGCCAGCGCTGCGGCATGTCCTCGCCACCAGGAACCCGATCGGACACTCCTCACCCCCGGCTGCACCTTGTGCAGGTGGTGACTGTCCGCCGTGGCCTCATCCATCCCGACACGCCGATCAGGCACACGAACGGATGAAGCAGGCCCCGAGCCCTCATGGGGCACCGGGGCGCGGTTATGGGCGATTCCGATTACGTGCGAGGCGTCGGCTCGATGAGCAGTGCGTCCATGGGCTTGGTCCGATGGGGACGCAGCACTTCCAGCCAGGTCACTCCGCTGTCCAGGAGACGCCCCATAGATCCGAAGCCGTTCCATCCCAGATCGACGAAGCAGCGTTCAGCCGGCTGGTCCCGGCCGAACAGCCGCTGGCCGTGCAACGTCACCTCGCTGAGGTCAACGCCTCGCTGCTCTAATGCGGCCAGGGCGCACGTCGCCGCGCGGCGCAACGGGCTCGTCTCCACCCAGCGCCTCCGTACATGCCAGGCGGCTTCAGAGTCCTCGATGTCTCCGTCCAACAGCCTCAGCGGCGTGATGCTGATCCTGCCCTTCGCGTGCCGGCCGAACAGCTCGATCCGCGCTGGCCGCGGCACCATGCTCTCCAGCCCCTCGAACTCTGTGAGCATGTGGTCCCTGGGCGCCGGCCCGGCTGCCGGGTCCGCTGTCAAGGAGGCAAGGCGCTCGCGAGCCAGGGAGAACGGCTCACCCTTCCGCCAGAGCAAGAACAGTTCGAAGCCCTCGTCCAGCAGACTGCTGCGACCACGGAACTGGAAGGAGATCCCCCGGGTCCGACCCCGCAGGGCCTGCCTCATCCCCACATACGAGTCACGCCCGTTGATCGATGCATCCAGCGACTCGCCCAGCCAGCGCTTGTCCGTGCCGTGCTCGATGACGACGTCGACATCGTTGGGCTCCAACGCCCCACGCGCGTACGACCCGAAGACGTACACCTCGTCAACCAGGCCCAGCGGCCAACCACCAACCTCAAGCCGCGTGATCATGTCCGCCAGCAGCCGCGTCGCCCGCTCGCGCTTCACCCGGTCACGCCCTCGGCATACGCGGCACGGAACTCCTGTGCCACCACGAAAACAGAACCCGGGACCGCACGCGGCTTCCCGTCCTCAAACGTCCGTCCGATCAACTCCGCCGCGGCCCTCCCCCGCTGCAGCTCATACTCCTCAACCGCGGCGGCGAACTCTGCAGGCACCTCCCGCCGGTCCACCACACCCGCCACAGCAACCTGCGGGAAGGAACCACCAAACGTCTGCAGCTTCACCCACCCCAGGGACCGGCCAGCCTTACGCATCGCCGAGCGAATCAGAGCAACCCCGCCAAGCTCCTCCGCCTCATCAACACCGAGCCGGAGCTCATACGACCCTCCGAACCCGCCACCGCCCCGCGGACACGACCGACGCAACAACGGCACCAGGACACCGACAAGACGCTCATGACGCGGATCACCCGCAAACGACGGCATCCACCGAGCGTAGCCAGACACGACACGGCCCCACCCAGCGTTTCGCCACACCCACCCACAGGAGCGACAAGCCCCCCACCCACCGAACGACACCAGCCTTCACCGGCAAAACGACACCCTGGCACCGGCATCACCCCAGCCCAACACCAGTGAAAACCTATGACGCACACCCAATGCACACCACACGACGCCCATCAGCGGGGTGGGCGTCGCCGTCCTGGACGACGTGGACGCGGCCCAGGAGCGGGCTGCTCTGGGGGGTGGGGTCGACTATCGGGGCGAGCTGCTGCCACATGCCGGCGCTGACCCGGGCGAGGATGATGGTAAAGAACTGCTCGCGGGCGCCGGCGATGAGGCGACCGCTGACGGTGGCGGGTCCGTCGTAGATGACGTGGATGCGGGCCTCGCGCCCCGCGTACAGGACGGCCTCGAGGGCGGCGGGGGCCGGCGAGCGCTGCGGGTCGTCCTTCTGCCGGAAGGTGTCCCAGTAGCGGGTGAGGTGCCGCAGGGTGGCGTCGGCTCGGTCGATCACGACCATCAGCCGCGGCACACCGTCGAGGTCGCCATCGAGGGCGATGCGGCGCTCGAGCTCGGAGCCGAGGCCGACCAGGGCGTCGTGGATGCCGGCGACGTTGCCGCGGTGCGTGACCGTGGGCAGGTCCTTCGCCCACAGGTGGGCGATGCGGGTGTGGTCGAGGACCAGGGCGTGGACGCCCTGGTGGAGGAACTGGGCGGTGAGGGTGCGCAGGATGGTCGTGCTGCCGCCGCCGGTGCCGCTGCAGACCAGGACGTGCGCGGCGGCGTCGATGTCGACGGCGATGGCCCGTCCAGTCGGTGCTGAGGCCGATCAGCGCCGCCGAGTCGGGCAGCGCCTCCAGCTGCTCGCGCAGGCCGGGGTCGGTGAGGCGCAGCAGCTTGGGGAGCGCGGTCGTGGTCGTCATGGTGCGGTGTTCCTTCTCTGTGCTGTTCCTGGTGAACCGGGTGTTCACCAGTGCTGGGGGGACCGTGTCGGCCGGACCGGACAGGTCGCGGTTCACGGGCTGCTGGGCGGCCCGGGGCGGTTACGAGTTGGTGCGTGATAGCGGGTGAGGTGTCGTACCGGGTGGATGGCATGATCCCGCTGTGGCGATCATGGTCAATCGGGTGGTGCTGGCGCATCGACTGTTCACGGGGCTCTCTCAGCATCACCTTGCGTGCCTGGTCGACGAGTTGGCGGAGCCGTGGCAGGCCGGGGTCGAGGGTCGTCGCCATGTTGCGCGAGGCGGGGTCCGCAAGCGGGCCGAAGGTGCCGGCGCCCGCCATCAGCTGGTGTTCGTCGATCGGCTGGTGGCCACCCTGATCCATCTGCGGCACGACCTGCCGCACTCGGTGCTGGGGTTGCTGTTCGGTGTCGACCGTTCCACCATCACCCGGGCGATCGGGGAGGTGCGCACGCTCCTGGCGGAACGGGGGTGCGCGGTTCCCGGCCGTCCCGGACTGCGGCTTCGGACGCTGAGGGATGTCTTTGCCTATGCCCAGGCCGAAGGCGTCGAGCTGCGTTTGGACGCCACCGAGATCCAGGTTCGTCGTCCGCCGGCTGGACGTGGTGGCCGGCGAGCGTTCGTCTCGGGCAAGAAGAAACAGAACACCATGAAGGCCACCGTCATCGCTGACGATCAAGGCCGCACGTTATGGACCGATGCCCTGCGACCTGGGCGTATGCACGACGCCACGGCTGCCCGCAACGAAGGCATCACCGTCTGCTTCCAGCACTTCCCCGACGTCGAGGTCCTCCTGGACGACGGCTATCTCGGCCTGAGCCGCGACCACCACGGGCAAGCCATCACACCGCCGAGAAAGCCCCGGCCGGGAGCACTGCCCGGCAGAGTCGAACAATGGGAACGCGACCGCCACGGCCACTCGTCCGACCGCATCACGGTCGAACACGCCCTCGCTGATCACAAACGCTGGAAGCAACTGACCCGCTGGACCCACCGTCGCGACCGCCTGCCCGACACCTACCGCGCCATCGCCGGCCTCGTCTCCGACCGCACGGCCAACATCTGAATACGGCCGTGAGCAGAGCAAACACACCTCACCCGCTATCACGCACCAACTCGTAAGGAGCCGCCAAGCAGCCCCACCTCGGCCGTCACCCCTTCCGGGCGCGGCCCACTCGGCAGGGCGAGGGCGAGCAGCACAAGGGGCGCGGCGGCGAGAGCAAGTACCCAGGGCGCCCGGTGACCAGTGCGGCGGCCAGTGCGACGACGGCCAACATGCCCAGCCGCAGGGCGCGTTCACCGGCGCGACGCTGGAGCGGGCCGTCGCCGGCGGCCTGCCCCCGGGGGCAGCCACCGCGCTCACCGCTCTGTTCCGCGAGGCCCGCTACTCCACGCACCCGATGGACGGAAACCACCGCGACCGGGCCGCGGCCGCGCTCGCCGAGATCGCCGACGGCCTGCGCCGTCTCAGCAGACGTGCCAACACCTTCCGCCATTACGACGAAGACGACGTCCGCCGAGGCCAAGGCTGCCTGCGATGCCCGTATGAAGGCGGCGCGCAACGCCGGGGGCGCCCGCCCACGGCCTTAAGACAGCTGTCGGCGAACCGTGCTCCTCAAGCCGGGAAAGACGGTTTGGAGTCCTCGACCACCTGTCACCTGCAGTTCAACGCCCCTTCGCCCGCTTCCTGACTCTGTCGATCAACTTGGAGTCGAAGTACGCGAACCGATCGCGGTCGGTGTCCACCGCGTCAAGGATCATCCGAGCCATCGACGCACGGCCGGTCGCATACTCCTGATAGAGCGTCCAGATCCCTTCGCGCGCCGCGATCTGGCAGTCGGTCTCGAGTTCCGGAGCACCCGCCTCGACCTCGCTCCAGTGAGACTCTCCTCCGACGCAGGAAATGAGCTCATCGAGTAGACGGATGTGCACCGCCTCCGATGTCTCCTCGCCAAGCGCCGCCACGATCATCGATGTCACCGGCACCGCCACTTCAAAAAGGAGCGACTGAATGTAGACGTGACCTTCCAGGGATGCGTCTGCCAACTCCTGCGGGGTACTGGCCATGAGCAGACTCGCGAAGGTCTCAGGGATATGCGCGCCCGTATTGCCGCATCCACAGCGCAACGAAGCCCAGTCCACACGCTGAGCCTGGATCAACGACGGCCTGACGGTCATGCCTGCACCTCTCGTGCTTTCTGCTCGCTGCTCAGGAACACCGTACAGACGCGTCATCTGTTGTCCCACTCACCAGGGTGCATGTACCAAGCGCCCGGCTCGACGTCCTCTGGAGTCAGGTAGGTCTGACAGATCCGGCAGATAGGCATCTCATCCCAGATCTCCTCTCCTCGGTCCCAGAAGAGGGCCCGCGTGAGCATCACGGGATTCGCATCACCGCCAAGGGCGTTGATGACGTTACCCTCTGCGCAGTATCCGCAGCCGGACGAAGCGACGGCTATCTCGCCGGTTTCGGCGTTGTAGCCCGCGGTCCAGGTCTTTTTGGCGAGTGCGGCGCTGGCCACTACGCCGTCTCCGTCCGGGAAGAGTGTGCGTTGTGCAACCCGGTCGCGCATGTTCCGGGCTCCTGCGAGTCCGTGCTCGATGTGTGTTCCACGCGGTAGGCGGCTCTTGTGGACGACCGCCGCGGACGAGGCCTTCGACCCGGGTTCGCCCTTGCGGACGGGCGCGCGAGAGTCCCGTGCCGTCAGCTTCGTCCCCGAGGCCCCCGTCTGCGGAGCACTCGGCTTGGCCGCCCCGGCCTCCGCCTCTTCCGCTCGCGCCTGTGCGTTTGCCCGCTTCAGTGCGGTCAGATCCGCGGCGTCCGAGGCCGCCTCGTCGACAGCCTTGGCGCCCGCGCCTGCTACCGCGGCCGCATCGCCTTCGGCCATGCCCTCGGCCGCGCCCGCGACGTCCCTCACCGCACCGCGTTCCGCCACCCCGGCGGCTCCGCCTTCGAGGCCGCCACCCGAAACGACTGCGCCGGCGCTCTCGCAGGATGCGTCATGTTCCGGGCCGCTTCCGCTGAGCCAGAACTCGCAGTTGGCCAGGTCGAAGACCGTCCGGACGATGCTGAAGGCGATGTCGTTGACGAGATTGTGTGGCCCGGGCGGGTAAGGCCCGGGAGTCGGGGGCGCTCCCGGCGAGGGGGAAGGAGTGGGTGAACCTCCGGTATTGCCGCTGGACGTGTTGGTGCTGGTGTTGCCGGAGCCTCCAGAGTCTCCGGAGCTCACGTCCCCAGGACCGCACTTGGACCAGCCACCACTGCACTGTGTGCCGTCAGGGTTGACCCTGATGGTGCCCGTCGGGTCGCTGCCCGTCGCCGGATTGTCCCCGGCGTATGTATACCCGCCCATCTGGTTCGGGTCGCCCGCCTCGAACAGCGGGTCCGCTGTCAGGAACCTCCCCAGCACCGGGTCGTAGTTCCGCGCCCCCAGCAGGTCGAGGCCGGTCACCGAGTCCGTCGGCTTACCCAGGAATCCATGGTTCTCGTCCGCCGACACCCAGGTCGACGGCTTCGCACCCCGCGGGTTCCCGTACGGGTCGTAGTACCGGCGCGTGACGGCGAGATCGTCCGCGGCGACCGAAGTCGTCGCCGTTCCCTGAGAGGTGGAGACCTGGTACGTCACCTCCCCTGAGCTCGACCGCGTCACTCGCGTCCCGTCCGGGCCCGAGTAGTACCGCAGCGCCGTGCACGTCTTCGCCGCGACATCCAGCGTCACCTGCTCGGCCCCGCCGAAGAGATACAGGATCCGCGTCTTATCCGTGCCGCCGACCGCTGCCGTCTGCTCGAGCAGGTTGCCGTCCGCGTCGTACAGGTACTTGCTCGTACGACTCGTCGTGCCGGACGGCGTCGAAACCGTCGCCGTCCGGCCTTCCGCGTCGTACGTGAATGTCTGCGTCTGGCCGGCCGGCAGCGCGCCCGCCGTGATCGTCGACCACGTCTGGCCCTTGGCGCCGCAGGTGGCCAGTGTCAGTTGGGTGCCCTTGGTGACGCTGGCGCTAGGGTCGGTGAGGCACAGGGTGCTCTTGTCCGCGTTGACCAGCGTTCCGGTCGACGTGACGCGCCACTTCTGGGTGGCGTCGGAGGAGCAGGTGTCGGCCACCAGACCCGTGCCGGACGCGGTCGCGTTGCCCGCGGTGTCCAGGCAGAAGCCGCCCGCCTTCACCGTGCCGTCGGTACCGATCGCCCATTTCTGGGCCGTGGCGGACGAACTGCATGCGTTGACCTCGACCTTGGCGCCGGAGCCCGTCTCCTCGACACACAGTTTGCCGCCGCCGGAGAGGGTGAAGCCGGTGGCCAAAGGCCCCGTCGTCTTCGTGGCGCGGCTGACCGTGTTGCCCGCGTTCTTGCCAGCGGTGTCCGTGTAGGACGGGGTCTGCGTCGCCGTACCTGTGCCGGGGTTGCTGGTCGTAGTCGCACCGGCCTGATCGGGGTGAGCGACAGCAGTGGTCGCGTCCGCACCCGGGTACGAGGTTGCCTGGGTCGTGTCGGCTGCCGCGTTGCCGGTCGGGTCGTGGTCGACCATGCCCGTGCGGTCGCCGAGCAGGTCGTAGGTGTACGTCTGCCAGTACGGCGCCGGGCCGCCGACCGTCTTCGTCTTCACAGGTGCCGCGCTGGTCTGCACGGACGCCGTGGTGCAGCCACCGACCGCGCCCACCGGCGCGGTGCCGGTGTCGGTGATGCCGGCGGTGTCCGTCCAGGCGGCGGTCAGCCGCTGGAAGGAGTCGTAGGCGAAGCACTGGGTGTCGTGGGTGGTGTTGTTCTGGAGGTCGTCGGTCGCGGTGAGCTCGCCCGCTGGGTTGTAGCGGTAGTTGGCGACATCCATGGCCGTGGTCGACGTCTGCGCCATGCTGCTGGTCTGCGTGGTGCGGCCGGTCGTCGCGTCGTACTGCGCGAAGGTCGCCAACTCCTTGCCGACGGGCCCGTAGTTGGCCTGCAGCACCCGGCCGAAGGGGTCGTGGACCGTGCCGTCGAGGTACGAGGGTGTGTTGGCGGCGTTGATGTAGCCGCCGAAGCCGTCCAGCGCACCTTGCAGCGTGTAGCCGAAGCCGATGCGCTCCGAGGGAAGGCCGCCGTCTGCCTGGTATTGGGTCGTCGCCAGCAGGCCGGTGTTCGGCGTGTAGGTCGACGACAGCGTGTACGTGACGGTGCCGCTGTCCTTGCCTGCCGTGCCTGGGAAACCGTCGGCGGCGGGGATCGTCAGCGTCGAGCCCAGCGGCTGGTACGCCGTGTTGTAGCCGGTGACTGCCTCGGTGTACGCGCTGCCGGTGGCCCCGCCCACATAGCGCGTCGAGGAGGTCGGGTAGCCCTTGGCCAGGGTGTCGTACACCCGCGAGACCTGCTGTTTGGCTGGGTCGGGAGTGGCGGACCAGGGGGCCGCGTACTCCGCGGTGATGCGGTTGTTCCAGTCATAGGTGTACGACAGGGCCTGACCGCGCGGGTCGGTGGTCTGCAGGAGGTTGCCGAGGACGTCGTACTTGTCGAAGGTGGTGGTGCCCGTGTTGGGATCGGTCTGAGAGGTCTTTTCGCCGAGCAGGTCGTACTTGTACGACCAGGAGTTGCCGGCACTGTCGCTCACCGAGTCGAGCTGTCCGGCGGGTGTGTATGTGTAGCGGGTGGTGGCGTCGGCGGCCGGGACCGCGCCCGCCGTGCCTTGCTTCCAGGGCGTGGTGCTGCCGTCGCTCGCGACGACGGCGAGCGTGGAGTCGTTGCGGATCTGCAGGGTGGCGCCCGTGGTCGCCGTCAGGCCGGTGCTCCACTTGGACGTGCCGGTGGAGGTGTACACGGTGAGGTTGCCGTCGGTGCCGAACTGGGCGTAGGCGCCCGTGTTCCCGCTCGTGCCGCTGGACCACAGGGTCTTGCCGCTGGCGATCGCGGTGAGCACCAGGTTTCCGTCGGCCTGCATGGTCAGGCGCACGCTGGCTGAGGTCAGCGAGGTGCCGGACGGGATGATGCTGCCGCTCTTGAGGGTGATGGTGGCGCCGGTGTTCTTCACCAGCGACTTCACGGTCTGGCCGAGGGCGTTCGTGAAGCTCGCGGTGGACGAGCCGCCGGCCGGCGGGGTCGTGTCGGTCTCGTCGGCGCCCGGGTAGGCGGTGCTGGTGCTCCACTGCTTGACGGCCTGGTGCCACAGGGTGCTCGTGGTGGCGCGGCCCTGGCCGTCGTACGTGGTCGTTGTCTCGGCGGGGATCTCGTTCTCGTTGGCGGCGTAGAGGGTGGTCGATGGAGCGTGGTCCGGCTCCGAGTACGCGGCGTACGAGGCGCTCGGCCAGCCGTGGGAGTCGTAGAACGTGTCGGAGATGAGCCGGCCGGAGTCGGAGTCGCCCTCGGCGGTGGTCTGGGCCTGGCGGGGCTGGAGCATCCCGTCGTAGATGCTGACCGTCGTCGAGTATGTGCCGTCCTCGCGCAACGTGCGCGTGGTGACGGAGGACGGGTTGCCGGGATGGGTGATCGTGCCGCCCGGGGCCGGGACCGCACCAGGATTCACGGAGTACGCGAACGTCATGTTTGCGCTCTGCGTCCCCTTGTCGCGGCCGGGCAGCCAGACGGCGGTGCGGCGGCCGAGTGCGTCGTAGGTGATGTCAGTGACGCGGCCGTTGACGTCGACGTTCTCCAGCGGCAGGCCGCGCAGCGGGTCGAGGGTGGAGGTGACCTTCCACGTCTGATGCTCGATGGAGGTGATCTTCGTGGGGTTGGTGTTGTTGCCCGAACCGGTCCACGCGGGCGTGTAGTCGGTGTGCGTGGCGTTGCCCGCGGCGTCGAGGGCGTCGGTGACGCGGCCTGCGGTGTCGTAGGAAATACCGCTGGTGGTGCGCCAGTTCTCGGTGCCGTCGGCGGCGAAGCCGGTGGCGATCTGGGTGCCGGTGATGCGCGGGCGGGTGACGCTGCCGTATGTGCCGAGGTCGGTGACGGAGCCGTCACCGTCGTAGTAGATCTTCTTGTCGGAGAGCAGGGTGTCGGTGCCGGGCTTGGTGCCGCAGGGGCCGGAGACCGTGGTGATGCGGTCTGGGTAGGCGAGCAGCATGGTGTTGCCGGCCGAGGAGGGTGCGGTGGCGTAGTCGGTCGTGGCGCACTTCTCCTGCGCTGCCACGGAAACGTCTCCGTGTGCGTCCACCGACTGCACGCGGCCCTGGTCGTCGTAGGCGGTGTCGTTGCGGGTGTGCCGCCAACTGCCGTCTGTCAGCAGGGAGTAGCCGTGCGTCTGGGTCGACTTGATCCGGCGGGCGGTGAGGTCGGGCAGGGTTGCCTTGTCCGGCTTCGTCTCGCCGGGGTGGTCGTCCTGGGTCCAGGCCGTCCACGAGGTGCGGTCCGTGTGCGTGGTGGTGGTGAAGTCGAACGGGCCGTTGACCGTGGAGGCGTTCACCGTGCCACCGGAGGCGGTGTACGTGTCCGACTGTAGTGCCGTGCCCGCGAGCTGGTCTGCGTCGGTGACCGTCTCGACGGTCTTGCCGCCGACGGTGGCGTCCAGGCTGACCGAGCGGCGGCTGCCGTCGGCTTTGTAGTCGCCGTCCATGCCCTGGAGGTAGGTGGTCGTCTGCTGGGTGACCGGCTCGGGCGCCTTGCCGGTGCGCACGGTGACGTGGCGGAAACCGCGGAACTGGTCCCAGGTGCGGTACTGGTCGTCGGTCAGGTCGGAGTCGTCGCGATGCCAGGCCGCGCCCGTGTAGGCGTAGCTGAAGACATGTGCTTCGGAGCCGGCCGGGATCTTGGAGGCGTCGGGGTTGTACTGCGCAGCGACCGTGAGGTCGGCGACGGTGACGCTGTGAACCGTCGTCTTGTTGAACCAGTCGGCGATCGGCTTGGTGGCGCCGGGTACCGTCCAGTACACGGGATAGCAGGAGTTGGTGTTGGCGTCGGCCGACTTGATGTTGAGCGACTTGCCCGCGCACGGAGCCTGGTTGTATTCGACGGTGATCGACTCACCGGTCTCCGTCTGTACGTTGGAGATGCGCGGCCGGTACAGCGGCGGCGCGGAAGGTGAGTCCTCGTCCACCCGGTTGTCGATCTCGGTGCCGGTGAAGGAGACCTGGTTGAGGGCTATGTCGTCGCTGCCACCCGCGTAGGTGTCCTTGCCGGTGTGGCGGATGGACTGGAGCCACATCACGGCCTGGAGCGAACCGGCGTCCTTGGGGTCGACGGTGGTGCCGGTGACCGGGTCGACCGTTCCGCCCGCGTCGGAGTACACCTGCCCGAGGGCGTAGGAGTCGACCGGGACCAGCTTGTCGGTGTCACCGTCCTTGACATGCACCTTGGTCGTGATGGTGTCCAGCCGGGTGGTGGACCAGAACGTCGGTGCCGAGGTGACGCAAACGTCCGTGGGCACCTTTGTGGCGTCGTCCGGCAGCTTGGTCTTGTCGGTCGAGTCACAGTGCAGGTCCCAGGGCACGTCCGGCCAGTGCGGTGCCGTGTTGTCGTCGAGGTTCCCGGCCGAGCAGTCGGTGAACGAGGACGTCGTCTGGCAGCGCTGCTTGGACGCGAAGGCCACCTGTGCGGACGGGGTACGTCCGGCCTGCTCGTCGTCGAGGGTGTAGCCGTACGAGATCGAGGTGAGCGTGCCGCCGCGGGTGTACGAGGTGAGGGTGCCCGTGTCGTCCTTGTCGTCGGTCACGGCCGCCGAACCGCCGCCGAGGTTGTAGTAGCCAGTCTCGCTCGCGTAGTCGAAGCGCTGTACGAAGCCACTCGGTGAGACGACGAAGTCCAGGTTCCAGCGCCAGCCCTCGGGCTTGTCACAGCGGGACTTCTTGCCGTCGGCGTCGCTGTGGCACGGGTCGGAGGAGCGCGGGTGCAGCACCGGAAGGCCCCAGGCTGCGTGCGTGGAGTCGTCGCCGGAGTCGGACGAGGCCGCTCCCTTGGTGCCGGGGCCGGTTGGTGAGTGGTCGGCGCCGAAGTAGGCGGCGGTGCCGTCGGTGGTCAGCACCCGGAAGTAGGTGCCGTCGTGCAGGCCGTTGGCGGCTCCGGACAGCTCCTGTACGACGGTGCCGTCGTCGCCCTGGAGCCGGTACTCCCGGATCTCGCCCGGCGCTTTGGAGGACGCGGTCGGGACCAGTAGTCCGGAGTGCGAGCCGAAGGACACGGTCGCGTTGGCGCCGCCCCAGCACTGGTCGCCCGAGCCCTTGACGATCTTCTTGCCGTCGGAGTCGAGGAGCGAGCCGCAGGAGCGGTACTGCCGCTGCACGAAGCCCGGCTGGTAGCTCCAGCCGTCACCGATCCATGAGGCCTGCGAGTTGCGGGCCGATGTCTCGCCGTCCACGGACTGGGAGTCGTACGACAGCGCCACCGAGGGGCCGGTGTCCCCGACGCCCGCCGGCATGTGGATGGGGTACGAGTACGTGTAGGCGCCTGTGCCTGTGGCCTGCCAAGTCCCCTCCGGGGTCAGCGAGGTGGCGGCGTAGTCGCCCTGCGAGCCCCGGCTCCCGGAAGTGACGGCGATCGCGGAGTCCGCGGTGGCCGTGGCAGTGAGCTGGTTGGCAGTGGCGCGGTTGACGGTCTTCAAGGGTGTGCGCGTACGGCAGTCGGCACGCTCGGGCGTCGTCAGAGCGCAGGCGGGGAGGCGGGTGAGGGTGAGACGGGACCCGTAGCCGCCGCCATAGGCCTTGGCGACGGAGGAGTAGTCGATGACCACGCTGACCTTGGCGGCTGGGGACTTGGCACCGCCCAGCCCGATCAGGAGGCCAGTGTCGGCTCCGGCCTGTAACGCCTTGGTGTGGGTGGCGAGTTGGACTCGGATCTGCTGCGGTTTTGCTCTGCCGGACGACGCCACCCACACCGGCAGAGCGCCCGCCCTGGCCGGTTTGCCCTTGAGGGAGACCGTATGGGCACCGGCGTGTGGCCAGGCGGGTTTCGCCGCCGTGTAGCGGTGCAGCGGTCGGTAGCCGTGGGGGCGCAGGGTCTTCGGGCGGCTCAGGTCGTGATCGCCCACTGCGGGGGTCTCCGGCAGCGGCTTGGGCCTCCAGATCTCGCCGTGGAAGACGTATGGCCCGACACCCGTCTGCGCGACGGCACCGGTCACCAGCAGCGTCATCGCCGCAACCAGGGCGGAGACGAGCGTCAGCATTCTTCGCACAGCCACGTGAGAAGTACCCCCGTATGACACGGACTTGACGGCCCGTTGACTGAAAGGTCACGTGGTCGGCGTGATCCAGTAGGGGAGGTTAAGAACGGCATTGACTGGACTTCAAGACTCTTTGCCAAGGCCATGACAATCTTGTGATCGCCTTTGGCATTTCCTGTGTACGTTTTGTGTTCGGGGGAGCGAACATCACCGCCACATGCCGTCGCCAACGACCTGACCCGTCGTGCGGTGAGGCGCTCACGGGCGCGGATGGTCGCAGATCTCGCGTCTGCCCTGTCCGTTGCGCGAAGGAGTTGTCCGTGCTGCCGTCATCCATCACCCGCAGACCGGCGCTGTTATCCGCGCTCGCCGCGCTGCTGCTGACCGCACTCACCGTGCCGGCCGGCGCGGTCGCGGCCGACGAACCCGCCGACGTCGCAGACCCGTTGCTCGCCGCCCAGGCGAAGGCTGTCGCCGACGGTATCTCCGTACCGGTCGACGCTCTGACCAGCGGAACCGACACCGTGACCGCCGAGGCGGACGGTTCCTTCACAACGACCTCGTCGGTGCTGCCGGTGCGGGTGCGGCAAGGCGGCGACTGGGTGCCGGTGGACGCCACGCTCGTCGTCGGCGCGGACGGCGCCTACTCCCCCAGGGCGACGCCCAGCGGGGTACGCCTGTCCGGCGGCGGCAGTGGCCCGCTGGCCACGCTCACCGACCCGGCCGGGCACCGCATGAGCCTGACCATGCCGTTCGCGCTGCCCGCACCGCAGGTCAGCGGCGACACGGCGCTGTACGCGTCCGTGCTGCCCGGCGTCGACCTGTCGGTGACGGTGACCGACCAGGGCGGGTTCAGCGACGTGCTGATCATCCATGACGCGAAGGCCGCGGCCGATCCACGAGTCCGCAGGCTTGCGGTGGCCACCGACACCGACGGGCTGGGCCTGGCGGCCACTACGGCCGGCGGTATGACGGCGACCGCGCCCGACGGCTCGGTGTCGTACACAAGCCCGCCGCCGTTGATGTGGGACTCCAGTACGACGGGCACCACAGACAGGGGGGCGGCCATCAAACCGGCGTCCTTCACCCGAGGGGCCGACAGCGACCCGGCACCCGCCAGTGAATCCTCCTCCGCGGCCGGCCCCGGCCCCGGCGCCCAGGTCGGCCAGGTGCCGATGACGACCACCCCCGACGCCCTCACCCTGGCCCCGGACACCTCCGTGCTCGACGGCCCGGACACGCACTACCCCGTCTACATCGACCCCTTCGAAAACCCAGTGACCAGCAAGTCCGGCGCCTTCGACGAGGTGTACTCCAGCCCGGCCTGCTCCGACGCACCGCAGTACAACAAGCCCCAGACCAACGGCGAGGGCGTCGGCTACCAGCAGTGGGGCGGCGCCTGCGGGATCGGCCTGGAGAGGTCGTACTACGCGGTCAACACGGCCGGGCTCGACCCGTCCATGACCGTCATCAAGGCCGAGGTGAAGGTCAGCACCACCTATGCTGCCAGCGTCGACTGCTCCCACGACCAGCCGATCACCCTGCACACCACCGGCACCATCAACGAGAACACGGACTGGAAGCACCAGCCCGATACCCTCGATGACAACGGCTACCCGGCGGTGAAGACCACCGTCCCGAGCGGGGCCAACGGCAACAGCAACTGCTCCAACAGCACCGCCTCCTTCCGCGTCGACGACCAGATCCAGAAGATCGCCGACGGCAACAAGGGCACTTGGACCATCGGCCTGTTCGGCAACGAGTCGAAATCCAGCTCCAACCTCGACTACCTGCGTATGTCGCAGGTCCTCACGCTGACCACGAACTTCGACATCCCGCCGGCCGTCCCCACCAAGCTGCACACCACGCCCAAGCCGCTCGGCGCGGACGGCGACTGCGTGAGTGGCAGCACGGCGATCGGCTGGATCGGAGCGACGACCTACAGCAACGCGGGCAGCAATATCCAACTGCACGCCACCGTCACCACCCACATCTCCGGCGAGCACGCCGAGGCGCACTATCACGTCTGGGACCGCACCGACCTTGATGCCGACGGCAACGCGGCGGACAAGGGCACCCCGGACAGCGGCATGGTGGCCTCCGGTCAGGACGCCGACGCGCCGATCGGCTTCACGCTCAAGGACGGCCACGAGTACGTCTGGGACGTCTACGCCCAGGACAACTCCTCCATCAAACTGAAGTCCGCGGTCACCAACCACTGCTGGTTCGGCACCGACTTCACCCCGCCACAGACCCCGACGGTCGCCGACAACCCGCACTTCCCGCCGGTCGGCAGCGGCACTGGTGACACCTACGCCGGCAGCGGCGTCACCGCGAACTTCCTTGTCTCCGCTGCCGACAACACCCCGGCCGACACCTGCGACCCGGCGGGCTGCAAGTCCAGCGGTATCGACCATTTCCTCTGGCAGCTCGACAGCCAGCCCACCGCCACCACGGGGCGCACCACCAAAGTGACGTCCACCAGCGGCGCCACCGCCTCCGGCACCGTCACGATCCCCGTCACCGACTGGGGCGTGCACACCCTCTACGTCGCCGCGGTCGACCGAGCCGGCAACCTCTCGCAGAATCCGGACAGCTACACCTTCACCGCACCCTGGAACCCGAAAACCAAGATTGCTCCCGGTGACGTGACCGGCGACGGCAGCCCCGACCTGCTCGCCACCACCAGCACCGGCGACCTGGAACTCGTCCCCGGCGACCGCGACCCCGCCCAGGCCCCCCTACCGGCGCAGGACGGCCCGGTCGACGGCACCCCGCCCGCGATCACCGGCCCCGTCATCGTCTCGACCGCGAAGGGCGCGCCCACTGGAACCTGGAAGGACTACCTGATCGCCCACCGCGGCAACCTGCATGGCGACACCCACGACGACCTGTTCGCGTACAACACCAAGACCCAGCAGCTGTACGTGGTGAAGAACGACCTCGACCCGAAGGACGACGGCGCCTTCCCGCACACGCCCTACTCAACGTTCCCCGGCTTCGTCGGCCGCCGATACGACGTCGTCACCAAGGACACCTGCGAGGCCACCGACACCGTCCCCGCCGCCCGCTGCGCCGACGCCGGCTACGACCCTGCGAAGCCCTGGAGCATCTCCCAGCTGGTCGCCGACGGAGACGTGTACGGCAACGCCGACCACCCCGCCGTGCTCACGGTGGAGAACAACAAGCTCTGGCTGTACCAGTCGTACAGCGTCAACCACCTGGGCCACCCGCTACTGCTGGGCGACGGCGACTGGTCAGGCCTGACCCTGATCGCTCCCGGCCGAGTCGGCGGCACCTTCTCGGTCGACGACGACGGAAACGGCAAGGTAACCGGCGGCACACCCACGCTGTGGGCCCGCGACGACTCCTCGGGCACCGTCTACACCTTCCCGATCGACGTCGACAGCGGCACCCAACTGCCCAAGCTCCTGCACGCTCCGGTCCGCACCGCGCTCATCTCCGCGGTGAAGACGTCCTCCGGCGGCACGATCTGCCTGGACGACGCGAACGCCCACACCACCGACCACACCAAGATCCAGATCTACACCTGCAACGGCAGCGCGGCCCAGCAGTGGGTCCTGCACGACGACGGCTCCCTGCGCGTGCTGGGCAAGTGCCTCGATGCCACCGACGGCGACACGGACAACGGCACCCTGCTCCAGCTCTACAAGTGCAATGGCACCGGCTCCCAGAAGTGGACGACAGGCACCTCCGGCAGCCTGGTCAACCCACAGTCCGGGAAGTGCCTCGACGACCCGGGCGCCAGCACGACGAACGGCACCCAGGTCCGCCTCTACACCTGCAACAACTCAGCCGCCCAAAAGTGGACGAGCAGCGCCACCGCGGACTGGAGCGCGCACCCCGCCACTGCCCTGTCCGTGGTGCTGCGCAAACACGACTACCCGACGGTCGCCTCGCCGGGCGATGTCAACAGCACCACAAGCGGCCCAGACGGCAAACCCGATCTGTACGCCACTGACACCGCCGGCCAGCTGATGGAGTATCCGGGCGCCGCTCCCACCGGTACGACCGCCACCTTCGCCGCCCCCGTGTCCCTTGGCACCGTCGCCGACACCGCCGCACACCGCTGGAATCTGGACGACGCCAGCGGCGCCACGGCGGCCGACTCCACCGGCAACGCCCCTGCCACCCTGGCCGGCGGAGCCTCCTGGACCACCGACACCGACCGCGGCCCGGCCCTGAACCTGAACGGCAGCAGCGCCTACGCTGCCACGACGGGCCCCGGCGTCGATACCAGCGGTAGCTTCACCGTCTCGGCCTGGGTGTGGCTCAGCTCCCTGTCGGGCGCCAACTCAACCTTCGTGTCCCAATCGGACACCCCGTCCGTCGGCACGGCCAACGGCCTCCAGCTCTACTACTCCTCCAAAGCCCAGGTCTGGGCCTTCGGCCGCCACAACGACGACACCACCAGCACCGCCTTCACCGCTGCCTACGGCGCCAAGGCCGTGGCGGGCAAGTGGACCCACCTCGTCGGGGTCTACGACGCCGACGCCGACCAACTGCTCCTCTACGTGAACGGTCACCTGTCCGCCACCAAGGCCTACACCGGTACGACCTGGAACGCGTCCGGCCCCGTGCAATTCGGCCGCCGCCTCTCTCAGGGTACGTACGGCGAATACGCCAACGGACGCCTCAGCGACGTCCGCCTGTACGCCACACCCCTACCCCCCGCAGACGCGGCAGCGCCCGGCGGCACCATCACCCTCACCCAGCTCGGCTGAGAGAACTACCAGGTAGAGACCGTTTCCTTTGGTGTTCGTGGGTCGTTGAAAGGTCCATGGCGGATCTGGTTGAGCGGTTGGCGCCGGACGAGTTGTGGGAACTGTTCCGGAGGGTAGTCCCACCGGTGGCGGTCGCACGCCCGCAAGGCGGCGGCCGTCGGCGGGCAGGCGACCGTGAGACGCTGGCGGCGATCATCTTCGTGCTCACGTCGGACTGCACCTGGCGGCAGCTTCCACTGGTGTTCGGGCCGTGCTGGCAGACGGTCTACCGGCGGTTCGCCCAGTGGAGCCTCGACCGGGTATGGGCCCGGCTCCACCGCGTCGTCCTCGACGAGCTCGGCACCCGCGGCGAGTTGGGCTGGTCGCGGTGTGCGATCGACTCGTTCAGCGTTCGGGCGGCAAAAGGGCGCCGCTGACGGGACCGAATCCGACCGACCGCGGCAAGTTGGGTTCGAAGATCCACCAGATCACTGAGCTTCTTCGAGCGGGCCACCGATCGGGTGACGGTCCGTGAAGCGCAACGAGCGAGGCCCCCGGGCAGTTGATCGAGATGTCTGACGTCTCAACCACGCTGCTCAGGGGCCTCGTTGGTCATCTATCCTGCCGCACTCGACCTGCCACATGCGCTCGTGGAGTGGGTCACCATGCTCATCGTCACCCGTGAGGGTGACCGTCGCTGCAAGCTCCGTCCGTCCCAGCGCGCGATCGTGGCACTGGTGTACCTGCGCGAGCACACCACCCTGGCGAAGGTCGCTGCCGGGTTCGGGATCAGCGAGTCCACCGCCCACGCCTACACCAGCGCGGTCATCGACCTCCTCGCCGACCGTGCACCGGGCCTGCTGAAGGTCCTACGCGAGCAGGATCCGGACTTCGTCCTCCTGGACGGCACGCTCGCCGAGTGCGACCGGGTCGGCGACGGACGGGCCGACTACTCCCACAAGCACCGCCGGCACGGGGTGAACGTGCAGGTAATCACCGATCCGGACGGCCGGCTGCTGTGGCTCTCGCCCGCGCTGCCGGGCCGCTCCCACGACCTGACCGCCGCCCGCACCCACCGGATCATCCGCATCTGCGAGCGCCAGGGCGTCCCCATCCTGGCCGATCTCGCCTACCAGGGCGGTGGCCCCTGGCTGACCACGGGCATCAAACGCAGGCCCTTGCGGGAACTCGCCCCTACCGAGAAGACCGTCAACCGGGCTCTGGCCGCGGCACGGGCACCGGTTGAGCGCGGCGTGGCCTGCCTGAAGTCCTGGCGGATCTTCCGCAGGTCCCGCTGCAGCCCCAACCGCATGACGTCAATCGCCAAAGCCATTCTCACCCTGGAGCGGCAACGCTGAAGAAGCTCATTGATTGGTTCTGTGGTGTCCAAGCAAGCGGTTCTCGCCACCTCACCTGGCCTCGCCCCTCGAAGACCGGGCAACCAGGACTGCTGCCGCGGCGCCGCTCGCTCCGGCCGGACGCTGCACGCGGATAGTCAATCTGTGTCCATGACCTGCTTGCCGCAGTCCCTGTCTATGAGTGATGGTGGGCCCCAGAACACGAGAGGCCGGTGCTCCCGGCCTGCGAACGTCCTTGAACTGCTACTGGCTGCAGCCAACGCTGACAGGGACACCGGCAGATCCACGTTGGCGCGTGATCTGCCCGCACGACGCCGGCACCCGCCACTTGGCGGTGCCGGTTTCGTCGTCTCCAAGCCCCGTTGGCCCACATGGCGGACTGCATGGTCCGAATGACGTAACCACAGACAGTGTCAGTGTCACTTTGACTCATTCGTCATGGCGAAATCGGCATGCTTGCAGCCATGAGTTCAGATTTGGCACGTGCCCAGACGCGCCCCGCAACGAAGCTCAGGCAGAGGTTTGGTGCAACGGCGGCAGTCGTTGTGGCGGTCGCCCTCTTCCCCGGTTCTGGAACCGCTCACGCCCAGGACGGCCCGGGGCTTCTCTCTCTCCTGGATAGCCCTTCGATCACCCTCATCTGCCTCCCCATGGGGCAGGCCGGGCAGGGCAACAAGTTCGCTGGCACACAGAACATCAACTGCAGTCAGAGCGCTACCCAGACGCCCCCCGGCAGTGGCGGAGGCAGCTTCGCCACACAGGTCGTCACCGTGCAGCAAACGCTGCCGGCGCATAGCACACAGATCATCGAAGCCCCCTGCCCTCCCGGCACCACGCTCACGGGCGGCGGATTCGGGAGGGAAACCAATGACATTGAGATCGAGAATTCGGATTCCTTCAGCCCAAACACCTGGCGAGTCATCGCGACCAACTATGGAGATCTAGAGCGAAATGTCACCGCACAGGCCGTCTGCGCGACGCACACGGCGTGACCTGAACTAAGAGGGTGTCTCACGTGGCAAGTTTCGCGAGCTTTTTGTAGCAGGTCAGGGCAGCAGCCAGGCCGAGGAAGGCACGGAAGTGCGAGCCCTTTCGTTCGTACCGGACGGTCAGGCGGCGGTAGCCGAAGATCCAAGCGATCGACCGCTCGATCTTCCAGCGGTGCCGACCCAGGCGTTCGCCTGACTCGACGCCTGGCCGCGCGATGCGCGCGACGAGCCCACGCTCGCGCAGCCAGGCCAGGTGTTCGGCGGAAAAGTACGCCTTATCCGCGCGGAGTTTGACGGGGCGGCGTCGCCGTGGCCCCCGGCGGGACCGGATGGCGGGGATACCGAGGATGAGCGGCTTGAGGGCCAGGCTGTCGTGCATGTTCGCGCCGGACACGGCGACGGTGAGCGGGACGCCCTGGGCATCGGACCGTACGTGCAGCTTGCTGCCCTTCTTGTCGCGATCGACCGGGTTCGGCCCGGTCAGTGATCCCCCCTTTCGGCGCGAACGGAGGCCGCGTCGACGATCGCCGACGTCCAGTCCACCTCTCCCCGTGCCCCGAGTTCGTCCAGCACCGCCCGGTGGAGTCGACGCCATAGGCTGGCCTCGGTCCATATCGTGAAGCGGCGATGCGCGGTGGCGGAGGACGTGCCGAACGTCGGCGGCGGGTGCCGCCAGGCACAGCCGCTAATCGGCACGTACACCACTGCCGTGAACACGGCCCGTTCGTCACACGGAGCGGTCGAACGCCTCCAGTGCGGCCACGGCCCACGGGAAGCGCTCCGCGGCCGCCAGGACGTCCTTCGCGTCCAGCTCCCCGGCCAGGACCGGGGCCGGGTCTTGCTCCGGGACCTCTGCCGGGCGGGGGAGTGCGGCTGCTGGAGGTGGGCGAGGAGCAAGGCGCTGAAAGCGGCCCGGCCCCGCCCCTCATTTGGCGAGTCGGCGGTAGCAGATGAGGGTGCACAGGCGAGGCTGGTGAAGGCAAGGAAGTGTTGGGCTTTGCGTTCGTAGCGGCGGTGGAGTCGGCGAGCCAGGCCATGGCTCGTTCGATGGTCCAGCGATGTCGACCGAGTCGCTGTGAGTTATCGATGCCCTTGTGCGCGATGCGGTGCTGGATGCCTCGCTGTGCAGCCATTGCCGAAGGTGACGGTAGTCGTCTCCCTTGTCGCCGTGGAGTTTGGTGGGCCGTCGCCGACGGGGGCCGCGGCGGGAGCGGATCGGCGGTATGCCCCTCACGAGCGGGACCAGGGCCTGGCTGTCGTGGACGTTGGCGCCGGAGATCCTGACGGACAGGGGCAGACCGGTCCGCTCGGTGATCAGATGGATCTTCGAGCCGTACTTGCCCCGGTCGACAGGATTCGGACCTGTCAGGTCCCCCTTGCCGCCTTGAGTGTGTCTGTGGGCGCCGATCGCCCCTCGCCGGTGTTCCGGTGTCGGATGGGGATGATCGGTGCTCACGGCGTCGTACGGGCCGTCTGGCAGCGGCCTTGGCGGCGGCCACCTGACGGGCCCGTTCTTCCAGCTCGCGTACCGGAGCGAATCCGCGGTGAGGGGGCAGGGAGCGGAGCAGTGTCCTCAGGTGCTGGTCGCCCCGGGTGGATGACAGGGTGACGGGCCCGTCGAGGAACTGGTGCCAGGTGGCGCAGGCGGCATCGATGTGGCGCATGCTCATCTGCCGGTCGGCGATGACGCCGAGGCAGTGCAGGCGGCCCTGACGCTCCAGCGGGGAGCGATGGCCGTTGGAGCGGCGCAGGGCGGCGATGGATCCCTCTCGGTCTCCGAGGTGCCAGCGCACCTGCCCCTCGTGGAAGGCCAGTGCGGCCCGGTCGTAGCCGCCTACCGCGTCGCGTCGGTCGTCGGCGCGGGACAGTGCGGCCTCGGCCTGGTGGGGCCCTTGACTACTCCTCAGGGGCGGAAGTTGCGGCGGTAGGTGTCGGGTGAGACGCCGACGCTGCGGTGGAAGTGGCGGCGCAGGGTGGTGGCGGTGCCCATGCCGGTGGCCACGGCGATGGTGTCCACGGTGGCGTTGGTGGTCTCCAGCAGTTCCTGAGCGTGGTGGATGCGCTGGGTGTGGAGCCACTGCAGAGGCGTGGTGCCGGTGAGGTGCTTGAAGTGGCGGCCGAGGTTGCGTGAGCTCATGCGGGCCTGGCGGGCCAGATCCTCTACAGTGAGCGGCTGGTCCAGTCGCTCCAGCGCCCAGGGGAAGAGCTCGCCCAGAGGGTGGTGCCCCGGGGTGGGTACCGGGGTTGCGATGAACTGGGCCTGGCCGCCGTCGCGGTGTGGCGGGATGACGAGACGGCGGGCGATCTTGTTGGCGATGGCCGAGCCGTGGTCGAGGCGGACCAGATGCAGGCACAGGTCCATGGCGGCGGCCTTGCCCGCGGAGGTGAGGACGTCGCCGTTGTCGACGTAGAGGACGTCTGGATCGACGGTGGCCGCTGGGTGGCGCCGGGCCAGTTCCCGAGTGTGGGCCCAGTGTGTGGTGACGCGCCTGCCGTCGAGTAGTCCTGCCGCGCCCAGGACGAAGGCGCCTGTGCAGAGTGAGGCCAGGCGGGCGCCGGCCGCGTGAGCGGCGCGCACTGCCTTGACCAGTTCGGCGGGCGGTTCACGATCCGTGTCGGCCCAGCCGGGGACGATGACCGTGTCCGCGTGCGTGAGGTGGTCGAGTCCCCGGTCGGGTTCCAGACCGAAGCGGCCGATGCGCACCGGACCGTTTCCGCAGAGGGAGAAGTCGTACCAGGGGTCCACGATGTGGGTCAGGTCGGCCCCGAAGACTTCGACGGCCACGGAGAGTTCGTAGTGGAGCATGCCGTCGGTGACGGCCAGCGCGACAGTGGGCATGTCCGAAACTGTACGTCGCATGTCGTTTCCGACGCTCGTGCGGAGTGCTGCCACGAGGACAGGATGTGGTTGTCAGGCCGCAGCGGATCGACATCGCAGCGGGCGTTCACGGGCACGGGAGCGGTCTCATGGGGTCAGGTCAGCTGGTGGCGGTGTTCGGTGCGTACGGTCACACCGGGCGGTTCGTGGTGGCGGAGCTGGCCGCGCGGGGGTTCGTCCCGGTGCCGTGCGGGCGCAACGCGCAGGCTCTGGAGGAACTGGCCGGCGAGTACCGGCTGGAGGCCCGGGTGGCGTCGGTCGAGGACGTGGCCTCCCTGGACCGGGCCCTTGCGGGAACGGCGGCGGTCATCAACTGCGCCGGTCCCTTCGCCTCGACCACCGGCCCCGTGATCGAGACTGCACTGCGCGCGGGCATCCCGTACCTGGACGTCGCCGCCGAACTCGAGGCTAACTTGGACACCTTCGCCCGCTACCGCGAGCGGGCCCGGGACGCAGGAGCGGTGATCGTCCCGGCCATGGCCTTCTTCGGCGGTCTCGGCGACCTGCTCACCACCGCGGCGATGGGCGACTGGACCCAAGCTGACGAGGCACACATCGCCTACGCGCTCAGCAGCTGGCACCCCACCGCCGGAACCCGGCTCTCGGGCGCGGTCTCCCGCGAGCGGCGCGGCGCCAACCGCCTGCGCTACAGAGGCGGAGCGTGGGAACGTCGCACCGACGACGCGCCCACCCTGGAGTGGAGCTTCCCGGATCCGATGGGACCGCGTCCGGTGATCGGGGAGTTCACGATGGCGGACGTCGTCACTGTTTCCCAGCACCTGTCCATCCCCGACGTGACCACCTACATGACCACCGAGGCGGTCCGCGACGTCGCCGCCCCCAACACACCGGCCCCGACCGCCGCCGACAAGAGCGGGCGCTCCGACCAGACCTTCCTCGTCGACGTCGTCGTGCGCTCGGACAGAGCCCAACGCCGGGCCACGGCCAGCGGCCAGGACATTTACGCCGTCACCGCACCCCTTGTCGCCGAGGCCCTCGAGCGCGTCCTGACCGGCCGCATCAAGACCCCTGGCGTGGCCTCCGCCGGCGAGATCTTCGACGCCTCAGATTTCCTGCAGGCGCTCGCACCGCACATCGCACTCGACCTGAACCCGCAGAAGCAGACTGCCTGACATCAGCCGTCCGCCCGGCTGTCGGGGTGCGCCTCAGCGAACGACGACATAGGCGCCGGCGTTCCTCGTTGGATTCCCTCACCTTCCGGGGCGCTGTCCGACGCGCTGAACAACCGCTGCCAAAAAACGGGTTCTGGCTCAGGTTCTGTGACGGGGCCACGCTGAGTGCCGGCTGAGCTTCTCCGGGCAGTGCGTGAAGTCGCCCGAAAATCAGCCGTGGTCAAGACATCTGCTGACAGTTCGGGTCCGTGGAAGAGATCGTGCCCCGGTTGAAGGAGCTGTTGTTCCCGTCGATCGCGGACGTCGCGGTGCTGTCGGTGGACGTGAGCATCGCGATGGTGCGGGTCGACGCGGAATGCACTGCGAACGGTGCCGCCTGCCCAGCGTGCCGGGTCCGGTCGAACCGGGTTCATGGTTCCTACCTGCGGTTTCCCGCTGATGTGCCCAGCGCCGGACGAAGCGTTGTTCTTCAGCTGAGGGTCCGCCGGTTCGCCTGCCGGAACTCGGAATGCACCCGCCGCACCTTCGTCGAGCAGATACCCGGTCTGACCCGTCGGCACGGTCAGCGAACCGAGCGGCTGCGCGCGACGCTGGCCGCGGTCGGTCTCGCCCTGGCGGGCCGTGCCGGCGCCCGCCTGAGCTCCGCGCTCGGGGTCTGCGTCAGCCGGAGCACCGTCCGGCGCCTGGTCGACGCCCTTCCCGAGCCGGAAGTGCCCGCCCCGCGTGTGGTCGGCGTTGACGAGTACGCCACCCGCAAGGGCCGCCACTACGGCACCGTTCTCGTAGACGTCGAGACCCGCCGCCCTGTCGACCTGCTGCCCGACCGGGAGGCATCGAGCCTGGCGGCCTGGCTCGCCGATCCCCATGAGGGGTGCGGCACGCCACAGGATGGTTCGGTGCTCACGGCAGCCCTTCACGCCCCGTGCGCACTCCTCGCCCTCCGCCGCGTCGGACGGTGTTGATCACGTCCGTGCCCCACGCCCGTGCCGCACAACCAGCTCCGCGGTCCCCCTCCCGCCGCTGAGTGCGCCACGGCACCGAAAGTGCTTCGCTTCTGCTTCCGCTCCGGCCCGCCGCCCTTGGTGGCTCGGTCCAGCGCGCGGACGCCCTCGTCGGCAGGCACGGCGGTCAATGCCGCAGTCCGGCTACCCGGGCGGGGCGGCGCGCGCGGGGATGCGGGCGGTGAACGCGCGTCCCGCCGAGCCCACCACTGCCTGCCCGCGTACGGCCACGGCGGTGGGTTTGGGAGGATGTCCGGCGGCCATCCGTACCGGGGTCCGCCGCATCGCGCGGGTCCGGGATTCCGCGGGCGGCGAGAGGTGAGACGCGGAAGACAGGAGCGGAGTGCGATTCGTGCCGGAGTACCCGGAGTACGTCGCCGCGGCAGTGTTAGCCGTGGGCGGGATCATCAGCGCTCTGCCGGCACCGCACAGGTTTTCCACTGCCGTGCTGTTCTGCCTCGCGGTGACCTCCACCGGGCTCGGCGTGGCCGCCCGGAGTACGGAAAGCCACGGCACCCTCGACGTGGTGCTCGCCGTCGCCGCCCTGCTCGTGGCGCTGGTGCTGGGCCTGCTGCTGCTGGCCGACGGCGTCCTCCTGGTCCGGCGGTACGGGCCGCAGCCAGTCCCGCTGGCAAGTGGGACCGCCGGCTGCGCGGTGCTGGCGGTGCTCGGACTCGACGCGGTCTTCCACGCGGTCGGCGGTGAGGTGCTGCGTGCCCTCGTGGTGGCGGTGAACGCGACCGCGGGATACCTGACCCTGCTCTTCCTCGTCTTCACGGGTCACGTGATCGTCCGGGGCCGCAGAGCCCCGCTACCGGGGACCACCCATGTCGTCGTCCTGGGAGCCGGGCTCGACAGAGACCGGCCCGGCCCGCTGTTGGCCCGGAGGCTGGACAGTGCCTTGGCAGTCGACGCCCCGGGCGCACCGGGCACCCAAGGGGTGGTGTTCGTCGTCTCGGGCGGCCAGGGCGGCGACGAGGTCCGCTCTGAAGCGGACGCCATGGCCGACTACCTGGGCGACCGCGGCGTGGCCGCCGACCGGATCGTGCGCGAGAACCGCTCCGTCAACACCGGGCAGAACCTCCGCTTCAGCGTGGCCCTGATGGAGCACAGCGATCCCGGCCACCGTGCCACGGTGGTCACCAGCAACTTCCACGTCTACCGCACGGCCCTGCTCGCCTCACGTCTTGGCGTCCCCGTGCGCGTGGTGGGTGCGCCGACCTCCCCGGCCTACTGGCTTGCCGCGACCCTGCGCGAGTTCGCTGCCGTCCTGTGGCTGGACCGGCTTCCCCTGGTCGGACTCAGCCTGCTGCTGGCCGTGCCCGTGGTCACGGCGATCTTCTGGCGCTGAGGCGCCCGGGAGGGCCGGAGGGCGTTGCAGAGGGCTCGGTGGCGGGCATTTCCGGCCGTGATGTCTTACGCCGGCCGAGCGGGTGCTGCTGGTGGCCGTCCACCAGCGAACGAACCTCACGTCGTCCCCGATCGAGGCGGCCCGGCAGGTCGCGCCACCGCCTCCGCCGCTCCCGGACGACCCGGCCGCACGCGCGCTCGCCGAGACCGTCCGAACCTCCGGTGACGCGCTGGACGGCGTCGCCTCGACCCTCGATCCCGCCGTGCCGTCCGCCGCGGCGGACGTGTTCCACGCGGCGCCACGGGTCGTCGTGGCGGCGCCCGGCCTGTCCACCGCCGTCGCCCTCGACGCGGCCTACCGCCTGCGCGCCCTCGGATGCGTAGTCGGCGCTCCAGCCGACCCGCTCACCGCACAACTCGCCGCCGCCCAACTCCCCCCGGGACGGAGTCTGCCTCGCGGTCAGCCATACGGGAGCGACGCGCACCACCGTCGACACCGCCCGCCGGGCCGGGGCCGCCGTGGTGGCCCTCACCAGCTACGCCCGCTCATCACTCAGCGACACCAGCACCCATGTCCTCGTCGCCGGCGGTCAGGACATCGTCTTCGCCGCGGTCGACGCCCTCACCCACACCCTGATGGCTCTGCGCCCCACAGCGGCCCGGCGCCACCTCGACTTCTCCGCCGACATCACCGCCGACCACGCCTACTGAGACCGTCGTACGGGCCGTCCGGTGCACCCGGGGGCACCCGGGAGTCCGGGCGGGGGCGGTCCGGTGCCGCGCAGGGTGATCGCGTCAGCCGTCGGTGCGGGACTCCCGCAGTGCCCGCAGCGCGTCGCCTGCTGTCGGCCGGCCCCTGCTCCTGAACGTCGCGCCCGGGGTCGCCTGCCTCAGGCGCGAGCAGACGCTCGGGCATCGCCGCCTGCTGGAGCCGGACGACGACGTACGCGGGGGCCCGCCCGCTCTGGGAGAGACTGCGGCTCGGGCACAATCAGCAGACATATCCACTCCTCCCGATCCTGTTGTCGTGTACCCCGGCGTCGCAGCCTTCGGCAGCCTCGCCGCAGCGCTCCGGGCCGAGGTGGGAGGCCGCCTCGGCGTCGCCGTTGTCAGGTCTTCGGATTCCGCCCCGCTGCCCCACGCGACCGTCGCCAGCGTCCTGCCGTACCGCGAGCCATTGCGGATCAGCGCATGGCACTACGAGCAGCGGTGGTCCATCAGCGGCACCGAGTCGTCCGTGGGCGCGACCCTCATCGAGGGCACGACAGACGACTTGGCGGAGGTCGCGAAAGCCGCCTGGGCGTGGCACGACGGGGAGCCCCTGCGTGGCATCCGCCAGACGGCACCGTTCGTGCACCTGACCGGCAGGTTCGAGGTGCCAGATCATGACCCCGCACGCCTGGCCGAATCCGAATGGCAGTGCATGCGCCAGGAGGCGGCCGAACTGGAGGTCGACTGGCAGGAGGCGTACCAGGCGCTGATCGAGGCGGCCTACGCCGAGCCGTCGTTGCGTGCCCTCTTCCCGTTCCAGGAGCCACTGGGGACTGCGCTTCTCGACTACCACCCGCCCGACCGTGACCATCGTCGGACCATGCCTGACCGCGAACGATGACGGCACATACGGGGTGGGCAGAGGCTTCATCACTCCCGACCTCGGCCTGTTCGACAGCGTGCACGACGCCGTGGCAGTGGCCGTGCGGGAGTTGCCGTCCGGCCTCGGCCCGGTCACGCTCGGCTCCTTCCTCAACCGGCCGACTAGTACTGCAACGGTGCTTGCCGTGACTGTTGGCCAGTTCGGTCGTTGGTGTGGTTGTGGGTGGGGACCTTGCTGATGTCAGGTTGTGGGCGCGTGAACTGGACGCTGTGCATGAGCGGTTCGTGCACTGTTTCAGCAGGTCGGAGCCCCGGGATTCGGCACTTGCTTATATGCGGGGCCTGATCGCTCCGCTGCAGCGGAAGAACGGCTGGACCCTGGCGGAGGAAGCCGGCCACACGGGCCCGGACCGCATCCACCGGATGCTGAACCGGATCGAGTGGGATGCCGACGAGGTACTCGACGACGTGCGCCAGTACGTGGTCGACAACCTCGGCGACCCCGGCGCCGTCCTGGTCGTGGACGACACGGGCTTTCTGAAGAAGGGGACGCGGTCGGCCGGGGTGCAGCGGCAGTATTCCGGCACCGCCGGGCGGACGGAGAACTGCCAGGTCGGCGTCTTCCTCGCCTATGCCACCGACCGTGGGCGGACACTGATCGACCGGCGTCTATATCTGCCCGCCTCCTGGACCGACGACCGCGAAAGGTGCCGCCGGGCCGGCATCGACGACGAGGTCGGCTTCGAGACGAAGGTGGCTATGGCCAAGGCGATGGTCCGCCACGCCATCGCAGACAGGATCCCGTTTCGGTGGGTGACCGCGGATGCCGCCTACGGCTTCTCCAAGAGCTGGCGGTCCGAGCTGGAGCGGGCGGACGTCTTCCACGTCATGGCCACCACCCGGCACGACACCGTGGTCACCCGCTGGGCCATCGACCATCCCGTCCACGACCTGTTCAACGGCCTTGCCCGGCAGAAATGGAAGCGCCGTTCCTGCGGCACCGGGGCTCACGGCCAGCGGATCTACGACTGGGCCCGCGTCGAAGTGCGCCCCTGGCACCGCGACGACCGCCGCCACTGGGCCCTCGCCCGCCGCAGCGTCAGCAGGCCCGAGGAGATCTCCTACTACATCGCCTACTGCCCCGCCGACACCACCCTCGACGAGCTGATCCGCATCGCGGGCAGCCGGTGGGCCATCGAGGAATGCTTCCAGAGCGCGAAGCAGGAATGCGGCCTGGACGACTACCAGGTCCGCCGCTATCCCGGCTGGCACCGCCACATGACCCTCGCCATGGCCGCCCACGCCTGTCTGACAGTCTTGCGGGCCCGCGAGCTGGATGCCGAGAAAGCAGAAACGGATCCTCCCAGCTCATCCACCTCAGCCTCGCCGAGATACGACGGCTGATCATCCGCCTCACCGACCGCCGACCCACACCTGTCGAGCACATCCTGCACTGGTCGACCTGGCGCCGCCGACGACAGCACCAAGCCCGCATCAGTCACTACAAACGACGCGGACACAGCCCCTGACCTGGCCATCAGTCACGGCAAGCACCGTTGCAGTACTAGTGCAGCTGCGGGCGCCGCACCCAGAACTCATCGGTGATGAGGGGGACTTGAGCAGGGCGCTGGAAGTGGTGTGGGAACAGGCCGGGGCGCCGAGCCTTCGGGAGCTCAAGGAACGCTCGGGCAACCCGCTCGCGCTGCCGGTCAGCAGCGCGGCCCGGATCGTCAACCGCGACGCCATCCCGGCCGATGAGTAGTAGCTGCGGGCTTTCCTGACCTGCTGCGGCATCCCGTCCGAGCGACACACGCCGTGGCTGAGCGCCTTCGAGAAGATCACCCGGCACTCCCCCACGGCCGCAGGCAGCGAACTGCCCGGTGAGTGGCGCCGGCTTCGCAGCCAGGCCGCACTGCGGCGGCTGCAGCGTACGTCCTCCCGGCTGCTGACTGATCCGTCGACGGCGCAGTACAGGCACACCTGGGGATCAAGCGACCAGCAGTGGAGGCATGTCCTATCGCTTCTCGAGCCGGTGGTGCTGGAAGAGATCGTGGGCAGCGGGGCGCACAGCTACCTCGCCTCGCAGGCCGCGCGGAACGGCAAGGCTCCAGCGCAGCCGGTGTCCTGGCGGCCCGACTACCTGGTGCACCACAACGGCCAGCCCGGGGTGGTGGAGGTCAAGAGCACCTCCAAGCCGTCGGGTCGGCCTCCGGCGGGTGGAACGGCGGGCATCGCACCGCACACGCCGTCCGGCAGCGGGGGCAACCCCGCCGCGCGGGTGCTTCCCCTCCCGGCCGGGCCCCCGCCTGTTGTTGCGGCAGTCACCTGACCATGCCGCCCCGCCGTCGGCCTGCCCTCGGAGCCCTGGCCGAAGGCGCGGGCGTCATGACGCCGTGCACGCAACACCAGCAGAAGACCGAGGCCCGTCATGGTCCCTTTCCCGGGTACAGCAGCCCTCGCTTTGGGACGCAGGGGAGCCCTTCGTGTCGCTCCCCTGCCCCGCGAAAGCACGGTGTCTTTGATCAGCCGCATCGCCGACCGCTACGGGATGGAAGCGAAGGTGTTGCTGGCCTGCGGCCGGGGCAAGTCGCTGATCGAGGTGTACGTCTCCCGGCAGAGCTCCACCACCGCGATCCGCAGCCGCGTCGGCACGACACCCTTGGCCGACGGCACCCTGATCCAGTCCCGGCAGACACCACCCGGAACGGGCCCGGGCCCTGTGGTGGTCCGGCACCGGTGCCACCACGCAGGACGTCGACCGGTGCTGGCAGTCCTTCCTGAGGCGCTTCGACGTGGAGCACACCTTCCGGCTGCTCAAGCAGACCCTCGGCTGGACCCGGCCCAAGCTCCGGGACTCTCATGCCGTCGACCGCTGGACATGGCTCGTTCTGGCGGCACACGCTCAACTTCGTCTCGCCCGTCCGCTCGCCCATGACCTTCGTCGGCCGTGGGAACGGCCGACGGAACCGAACAGACTCACCCCGGCCCGAGTCCGCCGAGGGTTCAGGAACCTGCGCGCGAAGACCGGCACGCCAGCCGGTGCACCAAAACCCACCCGCCCCGGCCCCGCCCCTGGCCGCCCGCTCGGCTCAAAGAACCGACGGCCGGCCACCCGCCACGACGTCGGACGCGTCCTCGCCACCGGCGAAGCGTATGCCCGACCCGCCCACCACAAGACGGGCACCAGGCCCAGACGTGGCGGCGCGCCTGCTACCGAGCAGGCCCACCGGTCAGGCCCGGCCGCAGACTGATACGGTCCCTGGCCGTGACCGAACTTCCCGCCTTCCCCTATCACCCGGATCCCATTGGGACCGGTGCTGTCGTTCGCTCGGAAGCGGAGTGCGCCTCCTGCGGCCAGGCGCGGGGATACGTCTATGCGGGTCCAGTCTTCGCAGAGCTACAAGCCTTTGCCCGCCCCGGCCTGCACTGTCGCAGAGCACTACTGCACCGAGGAAGGCTGCCTGCTGTGCGCGGCGAAGGAGGCGATCACCAAGGGACAAGACGTCTACGCAGACCTCGAAAAGACGTGGTGATTTCATCGGGTCATACGAGAGCCACCGCTTCGGTGTGAACGATGTGAACGGCAGCCAGGTGTAGGCCCGTTCGTGATGGTTATGTACTCGGCCGTGGGCGGTGCTGCTGGACGACGTCACTCGGGGACCACCCCGGCGGGTGCGGGGAGCAGCAACACATGGGGCTCTGAACCCCAGGTGCTTGGGGACCATCCCCGCGGGCGCGGGGAGCAGAGGAGTGTGCAGGGGCGCGCGCCGGGGGCCGGATGGGACCATCCCCGGTCATCCAGCCCATTACCGGCTCCCGGGCGGCCTACCGGCGGCCGCTCGGGATGCTGCTGGTGGAACCGGGAAACGGCCCGGTTGATTCCCGGTCGATCGGCGTCCGGTGCGCGCCCGGTCGTCGCCCTCCGGGCGGCGGGTCAGACGGCTCCCGTTCCCGTGCCCGGAGTCGGCCCGGCGGCGATCGAGAAGGCGAGGACGAGGCCGTCGGCCGTGGCGTGTGCCGAGGTCAGCCTGACGCCGCGGGGCAGACCGGTGACCGGTACGGTCCGGGGCTCGAGTTGCCGCCGCAGCGCGGAGGCGGACGGCAGCGCGGCGAGGTCGTCGACCGCCACCTGCCGGCCGAGGACGTTCACGGTGGTGGGCGTGACGGTGAAGGAGTCCGCCGTCGTCGACACCTCGCACCGCACGGCGACCGGCAGCCCCAGGCGGCCGACGCTTCCGTCGAGGACGAGGTCGCCGTCCCGGCCCCTGGCCGTGAGGCCGTCGCCCGTCGAGCCGAGCCGCCGGGTCACCTGGTCGTACCCGATGGTGGCGGTCCCGCTGCCGCCGGCGCTGTCGCCGTCCGTCGTGACCCCCCTGAGGCGGAGGGTCACGTCCATCACGGCGTGCTGACGGCGTACGCCCCGGACCGTCACCTCCACGTCGCCGACGTCGCCGTCGAGGGTGCGCAGTCCCGCGAGCGGGGTGGTGAGGTCGGCGTGGACCGGCCCGTGCGGGTCGAGCCGTTGTGCCGCCCGGGCGGCGATCCGCCCCTCGGTCCGGTGCTCCACCAGGAGGTCGGTCGAGCACACCAGGGCGGCCAGGGCCGCGGCGAGCGAGACGAGGAGGCGTGTCTTGTTCCGGCGGTTGGATGTCACGTGGTCTTCGGCTCCGGATCGTCGGTACACGGGCGTCGGCGGGTGAGGCGGTGAGCGGGGCGGTCAGGCGTGCACGTGGGGCAGGAGGCGGTCGAGCCGTCGGGGCAGCCACCAGTTGGCCCGGCCCAGCAGGAACATGGCGGACGGCACCAGGATCAGACGGACCACCGTGGCGTCCAGGATCACGCTGACGGCCAGGCCCAGGGCGAGCATCTTCACCACCACTGTCGGTGAGGCGGTGAAGGACAGGAACACCGCGGTCATGATGAAGGCCGCGGCGGAGATGACGCGTGCGGTCGCGGACAGTCCCTCGCCGACGGCGAGCCGGTTGTCGGCGGTGCGGTGCCACGCTTCCGCGATCCGGGACAGCAGGAAGATCTCGTAGTCCATGGACAGCCCGAAGACGATGGCGAACATCATCATCGGGACGTACGACTCGATGGGCACCGGCTCCGACAGCCCCAGCAGTGTGCCGCCCCAGCCCCACTGGAACACGGCGACCAGGACGCCGTAGGAGGCTGCCGTGGTGAGGAGGTTGAGGACGACGGCCTTGAGGGGGATCAGCACGCTGCGGAAGACCGTCATGAGCAGCAGGAAGGCGAGGACCAGGACGACACCGATGACGATCGGCAGCCGGTCGCCGACCGTGTCCCGGAAGTCGGCCTGGCCTGCCACGCTGCCGGTGAGCCAGGCCCGGGCGCCCGTGCCGTCGAGGGCGCCGGGCAGGGTGCGGCCGGAGAGGGTGTGGAGCAGTGTGCCGGTCGCGGCGTCCTGCGGGCCGGTGGCCGGGGTGATCGTGGTGACCAGGACGCTGCCGTCGTCACTCGCCCGGACCGGGGTGAAGGACGCGATGCCGTGGGTGCCCTGGAGGGCCGCGGTCACGTCGTGCGCCACCCGGTCCGCGGAGGTCTGCGCCCCGCTCACGTCGACCACGGCGAGGACCGGGCCGTTGGCGCCCGCTCCGAAGCCCTCGCCCTCGGCGTGCGCGATCCAGTCGTACGCGGTGCGGGTGCTGCTGCCCGGCCGGTCGGCGCCGGCGTCGACGTGGCCGAGGCGCATCGACAGCAGGGGCACGGAGCAGACGCCGAGGACGGCGAGGCCGACGGCCAGGAAGGTCCACGGCCGCCGGGCGACGCGTTGTGCGTACCGGTGCCAGCCGTCCCGCGCTCCGGCGCTCTCGGCGACCGGTCGACGCACCCGCACGCGGTCCATGCGCCGGCCGACGAGGCCCAGGGCGGCGGGGACGAGGGTGAGGGCGGCACCGGCGGTCACGACGACGGCGAACGTCGCGGCCAGGCCGATCTTGCCGATGAACGTCAGTCCGCACGCGTACAAGCTGAGCATGGCCACCGCCACGGTCAGCGCGGCGATGAGGACCGCGCGTCCGCTGGTGTGCGCCGTGCGGGCCGCGGCCTCGACGGGGTCCCGGCCCTCGATCAGGTCCTGGCGGAAGCGCGTGGTCAGGAACAGGGCGTAGTCGATGCCGACACCCAGGCCGATCATGCCGGCCAGGGTCGTGGCGGAGGTCGCGAAGGAGAGGGTGGCGGCGACGACGCCCACGATGCCGAGGCCCACTCCGACGCTGATCAGCGCGGTGGCCAGGGGCAGCAGCGCGGCGAGGACACTGCCGAAGGCGAGCAGCAGGATGACGAGGGCGGTGACGACGCCCACGCCCTCGCTCGCCTTGTCGTCGGCCGGTTCCCGGACCACCTGGTCGAGGTCGCCGCCGTAGGCGACGCCCAGTCCCGCCGCCCGGGCGGGCTCCGTCGCCGCGTCGAGCCGCCCGGTGTAGTCGTGGCCGAGGCTCTTCAGCTGCCGGTCGAAGGAGACGGTGGTGTAGGCGGTGCGTCCGTCGTCGCTGGTCACGACCTGCGAGGCGGCGGTGGCGTGCGGCAGGTCGCGCAGCTTCGACAGGGTCCGGTCGAGTGCCGTCCGCTGGTCGGCCACGGTGCCGGTGGCGCTGTGGAAGACGACCTTGCCGTTGGGCCGTCCCACCGCGGGCATGGATCGCGCGAGGATGTCGGCGCCGGTGTGCGAGGCGGTGCCGGGCAGGCTGACCTCGTCGCTGAAGGTGGGTGCCGCGAGGTGCCGCCCGGTGAGCGCCGCTGCGAGGATCAGCAGCCAGGCGCCGATGACCACGACCGGGCGCCGGGCGCAGTGGGCGCCCAGACGGCCGAGCGCGCCGGGAGCGCGGGCCGCGCGCTTCGAGGGGTGCGGGCCGGTCGGCGCGAGCGGGGATCGGGGCACCGGTACCTCCAGAGAAAACTGTCACGAGTGACACAAACTCTAGAGACAAGTGGCATGCATGACAATTGGCAGTCATGACGCTTTGCTGGGGCGACGACACCGGGCACCCTCCGGCGAACCCGGCGAAGCCGGCACGGGTGTCAATTGACAGTCACGACACGATGCCGGAGGCTTCGGCCATGCCGAGTGAGATCGCCCCCGCCGGACTGCGCGAACGCAAGAAGGAGGAGACGCGACGCCTGCTGCTGGAAGGGGCCGCGCGCCTGTTCGAGGAGCGCGGCTTCGAGAGCACCACCGTCGCGGACATCGCCGCGTACGCGAACGTCTCGGTACGCACGTTCTTCCGCTACTTCGAGAGCAAGGAAGCGCTGCTGCTGCCGGACGGCGTCGAGATCTTCACCTTCGTCGAGAACGCCCTGGCCGCCCGTCCGGCGGACGAGGAGCCCCTGGACGCCGTGTGCAACGCCCTGTCGCAGGCGGCGGAACCGTTCGCCGCCTCCACCCTGACGGCTCTCGGCCACCCCTTGGACGACATCGAGAACGTCGTCACGGCCCGCCTCGTCCAGGCCTTCTCCGACTTCGAGGAGCGGCTGACGGTCCTGGTGCGCGACAGGCTGGACCCGGACACGCCGGACGCCGACCTCAAGGCGGCCGTCATCGCGTGCGCCGCGCTCTCGGCGGTGCGTGCCGTCCTGCGCACCCGCCGCGCCCGCCGCGCGTCCGGCCTCACGGACAGGGGCCCGGCGCCGCTACCGCGGGCCTTCGGCTTCCTGCGGGAGATCGGCTCGACCTGACGGCCGGGGCGCGGCGGGGGACGCCCCCCTGCCGGTTGTCTCGGACGCACTCATGGCGAACGGCACGGAACCGGTCCGGGACGGCAACAACCACCCGGTGGTGACTGGCGCAGAAACTGCGTGACCCCGGCGGCTCGACCCGCCGGGGTTGTCGAGCTATCTAGTCGCCGACTTCTTGTACGGGACGTCCCAGAAGGGCGGTCCAGCTGACTCCCAACCACCCCATAGGGCAGCAGTACGAGCGATGGTGGCGGTTTCAGGGGCACCCTGTGACCAGGCCTCGATGCCTGCACGCCCGACATCCCAGGCGCCTCGACGAAGATGCGCCCCGTCTCAATCACTCCAGGCATGGAGATGCTGCGCCTGGACGTGGGAAGCGGCGCCACTGGCACCGACCGCTGGCTTTGGTGCTGATCAGAGTGGCCACGTCACACAAGTTGAGCCAGAGCCCGAGTTTCGACAGCAGTTGTTCAGCAGTTCGCAAGGGCACCCAGACCGCGCCGTGTTCGATGGTCACGAGAATCAACAGCACCCGAACCACTGGCCGACGACGCTCCTGAAGTCCGGTCGCATCGACACGTGACTGCGGCAGCACGCCCGCGGGTACCCTCCGGAAGGCAGAGACCGGTGCCAGGGCATCACCTCGCAGTCGACCAAATCCAGGTGCGAGACGGGCCGGGCTGCCGATAGCTTCGCCCGAATGACAGCCATGCTGAACGATTCCGTCCGGGCGCTGCTGGATGTGCCAGTTCCCGCCGTCCTCGCCACCGTCAACCCTGACGGAAGCCCGCAGACGTCAGTGGTCTGGGTAGGCCGCGACGGAGATGACCTGCTCATCTCCACCGCTGCCGGCCGCCGCAAGGAACGCAACCTGCGCCAAGAACCCCGCGCCAGCCTCACCATCTACGACCCGGCCGACCCGTTGCGCTACGCCGAGATACGCGGCCTCGCGACCATCACTGAGGACACTGACCGGTCTCTGGCGGTTGCTCTCGCCGAGCAGTATGAAGGCCCCGGCGCCGGCCAGGAGTACCTCGACCTCCCGGCGGAGGTCCTCCGTGTTGTCGTCCGTATCAGCCCGACCAAGGTGGTCGGTACCGCGACCGCCTGACCGGTCACCACCGGACTGCCGTTGCGACAGCTGAACCTGGCGTTTTCCGCAGGGGACATGGAAGACATCCGGCGCTGTCGGTGCCCCCGCGAGGAAGCGCGAGGACACCGACAGCTTCGACTGCTTCAACGCGTCGATGTCACCGGGCCGTGGCGGCGGCTCCTCCGTGTGAGTCGCCGCGCGCCAGCTCAGTGCTGTCCGATCCCGGGCTCTGGCTCAGTTTCCGTGATCGCGTGGTCGTGAGTGACACCGGTTGGGTAGGCAGCGACGCTTTTCCGTATGCGCGTGCTGCCCGGATGTCGACCGAGAGCTGCTGACGGACGAACGAGTCTCAGTCAGCAAGGTCTCTCGTTTCGTAGCTGGCCAGCCCCAGGGCAAGCAGGGGCGGCACCAGTGCGTTCAGATACCAGGCCATGTCCGTGAGGGCTGGTGCTCCGGAGAGGCTCCGCCGGTCGATCGTCGGAATGAAGGAACAGTGCGATCGGCCAGCATGAAAAAGTAGTTGGCCACCGGTTTCTGCAGTTGAGTGATAGATGCAGACACCGACGTGGTGGTCGACGTTGGCCGGTGAATCAACCAAGGTCAGGACCTCAGCTGCCTGGTCGGTTGAAGTCGACTGCCAGTCGAACAGGTCGTCGTTGTTGACCACGTAGGAGATACCAAGCGGTTCCTGTAGCGACCACCCCTCACCGGCCAGAGCTCGCACCACGGCGTCTACGGTGACGGCGCGTGCGAACACGAGATCGATGTCGGCGGTCCTGGACATTCGCGGCTCCTGCGGTGGCGTTGATCGTTGTCGGAAGCGTTTCACGTGTTGGCATCCGTCATGGAGCGAGGAGCACTCGTTTCCGCAGGAGTGCGAAGCCGGCTCGGCCGAACATCTGGCGTTTGAGCATCTTGATGCGGTTGACGTGCCCTTCCACGACGCCCGAGTTCCAGGGCAGCGTGAGCCCGGCGGTGACCGCAGCCCGGTCGCGATCAATGCCGGCGGCGAGGGTGTGGAGACCGGGCAGGTCGTCCTGGCGGACTGCGTCGAGCCAATCGGGCAGCCGTTGGCCCTGTCGCTCGGTGAGGATCTGGGCGAAGGAGCGGACATGTCCGGCGAGGGCTTCAAGTTCGGGACAGTGGGCCATGACGGCCTTGAGCCGGAGCTGATCGACCTCGGAGAGGGAGTCGGGGTGGCGCAGGATCCAGCCGGCGACGGTGCGGGGCGAGGGCGGGGGTGCGGTGCCCGGATCGACCGATGGGCGTTTGGTGCGGAAGTAGGCGCGAACTCGCTGGTAGCTGCCTTTGTAGCCGAGTGGCACGATCTCCTCCCATGCCTTCCATGCGTTGGTGCAGCCCTGGTTCCAGCGGTCGTCCAGGTAGGTCCTGTACTCGTCGAGGACGGAGGGGCGGCCCTGCCACTGGCCGTGGAAGAGGTCTTCCGGGGTGGTCGCGTCGGCGAGGAGCTTGACCGTGCGGTAGGTCATCCCGAGCTGGCGTTGGATCGCACGGCGGCTGTGGCCGGCCGCCAGCAGAGCGTGGACGGCGGCATGGTTGGACCGGGTTCTGTCGGCGAACCGGTGGCCAGTGGGCCACGGTGAGCCAGTGGGGTCAGCTGGTTCTTCTGGTTGTTTGACCTGTTGGGATGGCTCGGGTGCCATGCCTCGCAGGCAACCCCGATGGTCGGCGACGCACCGCTCGGCGGCTTCGCTGAGGTTGTGCCACAGGTGCCAGCGGTCCGCGACCTGCATTGCCTGCGGTGCCCCAATGGTGGCGCCTTCGGCGAAGAACGGAGCCCGGTCCCGGCAGACGACCTCGATCCCTGGCCTCTTGGCCAGCCAGGCGGCCAGGCTCGATGCCTCCCGATCTGGCAGCAGGTCCACCGGCCGTCGCATTTCGACGTCGACCAGCACCGTGCCGTAGTGCCGGCCCGTGCGCGTCGCGTACTCATCGACGCCGACCACTCTCGGGGCTGGCAGATCCGGGTCAGGCAGCGCCTCGACGAGCCGCAGCACCGTGCTGCGGCTGACAGACACCCCAAAGACTCCAGCCATCCGAGCTCCCGCCCGGCCGGCCAGGGCGAGGCCGACCGCCTCCAGCGTCGAACGCAGACGCTCGGTCCACCGGCCATATCTCCGGGTCAATCCCGGCACCTGCTCAACGAACGTCCGTCGCCCGCACGAAGCGACGGGGCAGGCGAAGCGACGGACCCGAAGGCAAAGCACCACCCGGCGCCCTGCGCTGGGGACATCCGCAGGAAACCGCAGGTAGGAGCTATGAACCCGGATCGACCAGTTCCCGCAGCCCGAACACGCTGAACCGGTCGTTGTGCTGCGGGCCTCGACTCGTATCGTCTCGCTGCTCACGTCCACCGACACCACCGACACGTCCGCGATCGACGGGAACAGCAACTCCTCCAGTCGGACGCCCACTTCTTCCACGGTCCCGAACTGTCAGGTACCCGAGGTCACCACTGATCATTTTCGGGCGGCTTTCAGGAGCCCAACACGACCATGAACCGTGACTCAGCGTGCGCAGGTCACGGAAACTGAGCCAGAGCCGAAACTCGTGAACTGAGCCACCTGGCGGGGCGGCCGGTGCGGCTGGTGTGGCGTGATCTACGCGGACAGGTGCGCTCCTGGGTGCCGCAACTCTTCGCCCACCGTGCCGACGGCACCGCGCTGCTCGCCGACTGCCCCGGCCACCCGGACGCGGGCGGGGAACGCGCGAGGAAGGCCGCCGAGGCGTTGCACAGGCGTGCGCGCACATCGGCTGGACCTACCGGCGCCTGCCACCACTCGACGACGTCGTGGCCACCAACCTGAAATGCCTGGCCGGCTACCACCCCCGCAACGCCAGCCGCCCGGGCCACATGACGGCGGTCGTCGAGGCGTTCAGGCGTCCGCGGCCGCTGATCGAGGCCACCGAAGCGGTCGCCGACCCGATCGAGGTCCTCCCTTGCGTCTTCCACGCCCAGTGGCACGACCCGCTGACGGCCTGCCTGGACACGCCGCTGCACGAACGCGTCCTCCTCGGCACGCAGGGCTGGAGCAGCCCGGGCAAGATGGGAGACGCCGGATAAGCGCGCGACGCGATGCCCGGACGACCGTGAAGGCCGGTGCGCGCATCCGGTTCCGTGGCGTGACGTGGCAAGTAGTCGCCCTGTCGAGGCAGGACATCCATCTCGTCGGCCCGGACGGCGGCGGACAGGCCGTACCCGCCGGGCACCTCTTCGCCGACCCAGGCTTCACCGTCATCGGGGCCGAGGCGCCGCAGGCGACCCCGCAGTAGGGGCTGTCGAAACCGCCCCCGCCGCGGCGCGTGAAAAAGCGCTGGCCTGGCAGCGGCACGCGCGAGAAGTCGAATGCGGCCTGGCCGGCGGGCCCGGCAGTGACAAAAGCGTGCGGCCGCAGTACGACCCGGAGCGGCACACCCTGGCCGAACGCGAGCAGGCCAACGCCCAGGAGCTGACAGCGCTGGGCTTCGGCCGCGTCTCGCGCACCACGGCGCAGCGCACGCGCCTGGCCCACCGCAAGCAAGGCCTGTGGAGGCTGCTCGACCACCGCACCACCCGCGCCTCCAGCCCCACCGGGCGAGCCGACGAGCGGGTCGTCGCCGCCGTCCGTGAGGCGCTGCACCGCCGCCGCGGACGCTCCAAGGGCACCATCAACGGCCTGTTCCCGCTGATCAACCAAATCCTCCAGGACCGGCACGGCCCCGGCACGGTGCCCACGCCGTCGTAGGCCACGCTGTACCGACTGGTCACCGCCCTGGCCCGGCCCGGTGAACTGCCCTCCGGGCCGGTGCGACAGGTACCCGCGAGCGTAGACGGGCGGGCCTTCACCCCCACCACAGCTTTGCGGCCGGGCGAACAGGTGCAGGTCGACACCACCCGCCTGGACGTCCTCGCCCTCTTCGACGACGGGCGCCTGGCCCGGCCCGTCGCCCTGTCCGAGACGATCGTCGTCGACCGCGGCAGAATCTTCGTCTCCGCCGCGTTCACGCCACCAGCGAACACCTCGGCATCAGCGTCCAGCCAGCCCCGGCCGCGCACCCCCACCGCCAAAGGCATCGTCGAGCGCACCTTCGGCACCATCAACGCCCTGTTCTGCCACCGGCCCCACGAAGGCCTGCGCCACCCGATGATGCCCCGCAAAGCCCTCACCCCCGACCAAATGAGGGCCGCTCTCGTCGCCGTCGCCGACACGTGCCCTTCCCGCTGACCGGCCGCGACTACCTCGAACTGCTGCCCGTGCGCTGGCAGGCCATCACCCCCGCCGGCATCACCATCCACCACCGCACCTACGACCACGATCTCCTCGCCTCCTACCGCGGCCAGCCCTCCACCGTCGCCGGCCGCGGCGGGAAATGGGAGATCCACTACAAACCCCACGACGTCCGCCAGATCTGGATCCGCCTCACCGACGGCGACCCCACCGAAATCCCCTGGATCCACCACGTCCATCAGCCCTTCAACGACCACACCTGGCAGCACATCCGCAACCACGCCCACCACAACGACCACGACGACAGCCAGCAGCACGAGGCCGGCCTCGCCGACGCCCTCGACCAGCTCATGCGCCGCGTCCACAGCGGCCACGCCACCACCACCGAACAAGCTCTCCTCGCCCGCGCCACCACGCTGCCGTTTCCCGCCGCACGGCCCCCGCGATACGGCACCGGCCCCATGACCGACGAGTCGGCGCAGCACGACGAGGACGACAGCATCGACGACCTCCCCGAGGACGACACCCGCCCCGCCACGGAGGCCTGTCCGGGCCACGGGATCGTTGGCACGGCATCTCGCGCTGTCCCTCCACGCGAGGCTGTGTCCGGCTCTTATGGACATGGACGCCGTCTGTGCCTGGGTTCAGGACAGGCTGGTGGGCTTGCGCGGAGGCGGCACGGCTCTCAGCAGTTCCCACAGCGGACGTGGGCCGGACGCCCAGGCGCCGAGGGTGTGCCGGTCGACGACGTGGAGGCGCTGCTGTTTGGCGAAGGCCACGGCCGGCGCCGTGACGCGACCGTTGGTGACGATGACCGCGACGTCGGCGCCGTGAACCTGACGGGCGGTGCCGTTGAGGACCTGCAGGTCGGGCGTCCCCACGGCGGAGCCCGACAGGCCGTTGCGTCGGTGTTTGCACTGGACCACCCAGCGCCTTCCGTAGGGGTCGGTGGCCTTCACGTCAGCGCCCAGGTCGCCGCGGCCCCCGACACGGGTTGCGTCCATGCAGCCGTCACGGCGCATCAGGTCCCGCACCGCTTCCTCGAACCGGGAATGATGCAGGGCGTCCAACTGGGACAGGCCGTAGCGCAGCCCCTGGGCGCGGACCGCTTCCCACCGCACTTGCTGCTGCTTCTGGTAGAGCCGGCCGCCGCCGGCCAGCGCCGCGAGAATGCCGACGGCCAGCAGCACCCACCAGTGGACCAGCAGCCAGTTGACGACCGACACCACCAGGGCGACGGCCACGACTGCGGTCACCATCAAGCCGACCAGCCGGTCATCCGCACGCTGCCCCCGGCCGGTCCTGCGGGTACGCCGACGC
The DNA here is from genome assembly GCF_009865385.1 of Streptomyces sp. SID486. Taxonomy (GTDB): domain Bacteria; phylum Actinomycetota; class Actinomycetes; order Streptomycetales; family Streptomycetaceae; genus Streptomyces. The sequence goes on from NZ_WWJT01000748.1 coordinate 122,166, forward strand.
ACCGGCGGGCGCTTGGACGCCCCCGTCTTTCTCGTACGCGCGCGGGGGCTCACCGGCTGGCCTGCGTAACACCGCTCGCCAGCTGCCCCACGACGTCGAAAATCCCCTGGCCCACCGGGGTGGGAGCAATGAGGACACCCAGGGCCAGGATGAGGACGGCCGTGGTCCTCTCCTCGTTCCGGCTGCGGGCCTGCGTTCGGCGCCGCAGCCGGAAGAACACGATGACTGCGAGCAGCACGGCCACGTCGATGGTCAGCAACCGTCCAGACCTCCCCCAACAACCGGGCATCACGACGCTGGGGCGGCAGCCCGCTACCCCGGCCTTCATGTGTAGCGGGGCGTCAGTGATGTTGGAGACGGGTTGGCGGTGAATGGCATAAAGCCATCGGTCCTGGCCAGATTGCCGAACGGGTGACCCGAGGGTGGTGGCAGTCGGACCGCCTCCCGGCCACGCGTGAAAAAGCTGCTCGCCTGGCGGCAGTCCGCCCGGGGCACTACAGCCGCCCTCACGACTGTCGACCGAATCGCCGGCGGACTGCACATTCCCGGTGCCTTACTGGGGGCTTGCTGCGCACCCCTGGGAGGACACCGCCGTTCACAGCGCGGAGCCCGACCATGGAGAAGACGATGAGCGCCGCAACCTGCTGCGCGGTGCGCTGACCGCCGGCCTCACCACTCCCGCCCTCGCCGCACTCACCGCCGCCCGGACCGACGTCGACCAGACCCTCTCCCCCGCTACCCCCAGGACCTGGCCCGACCTCGAGGCAGCAGCCGAGAGCTACGGATACGGCTACCACGGACAGGCACCCACCCACGTCCTGGCCGACGTGGCCACCGACTTCACGACCCTGCGCCCACTGCTCACCGTCCCGCAGCCCGCACCCGTCCGAGCCAGGCTGTGCCGGACAGCCGGACAGCCGGGCAGATGGCCGGGATGACCGCCATCCTCTTACATCGTCTGGGCAGCCGCCGGGAGTCCCATGCCTGGTTCACCACCGCCGCCCGGGCCGCCGCCGAATCCGGCGACCAGAACCCGCACGCATGGGTCCTCGCCCGCGAGGCGATGGTGCCGCTCAACTACGGCGCCCCGAGGGCAGCGGCCAGCGTCGCCGAACATACCCGCCGTATCGCCAGTATCCGGCCGACCACCGCGGCGACGCTGGCGGCCGCGGTCGCCGCCCGCGCCTACGCCTTCAACCACCAGAGCGAGCAGGCCCGCCAGGTGCTCGCCGACGCCCTGATGGGACGCCCCCCGAGGGCGAGCGGTCGGACATGTGGCTGCTGACGTATGGCGAGCGGAAACACCACGTCCACCTGAGCCACGTCTTGACCACCCTCGGGGACTCCCGCCGCGCGAACGAGAGCCAGCAGCGCGCTCTGGAACTGTCCGCGCCGACCAGCACCATGACCCACGCCCTGTTGGCCATCGACGCCACCGCCTGCTCCCATCACACGGCGACATCGAGCAGGCGTGTCGCCGCACCGTGGCCGCCCTGACAGCGCTGCCCGCGGACTACCGCACCGGCCTGGTCCGCCGCCGCGCCCTGAACCTGCATGAGGCCCTGCACTACCCCTCTCGGTGATCTCCTGCCGTCTGGAAGCAACGACCACCGTGCCGCGACAAGCGCCGCCCGCAGACGTTCCGAGCCGTCGCACGGCGCTTTGCTAGCCACGTGGAGAGCTCGGGCGCCGTTGGCCGCTTCGTCAGGCTGGGTATGGATGGAGCGCGTAGTCATCGCGCGCAGGGGGAGGGGCGATGCTGACCATCTTGATCGCGGTCCTTGCGGTCCTCGTGTCGCTGGGATCGTTGGTCCTCGCGTATGCGTCCAACCGCCGCTCTCACATGCCTGTCTTGCAGTTCATGTGGGAGAGCGGGCAGGGCGGTTCCAGTGAGCCCAAATGGTGGCTCGTCAACGTGGGGACTGGACCTGCGACCAACATCGTTGTTGCACAGACAGTGAGGACCGGACTCACACGGGGCCTCAACGGCGAGGAGTGGTTCAACCCTGTGCTGGTGCCGTCGATCCCGGCCGGCGGGAAGCTGGCGCTCTCATGGCTAGGTGGAACCATGGGATTTGAGTGCGGAATGGGAGCTAGTTACACGGACGTTGAACGCTACTTCTACACCACCAAGTGCGGGGATGACGTCTCGATGTTCTTCATCGGCCTGCACCTGCCGCGATGGCCGCTGCTGAAACTCGACGGCAACAAGGCCGTGAAGACCTGGTGGGGCGTGGAAGATCTCTCCGGGCCCCAGTGGTCTTCGGTCACTGAAGCTCACTTCCGGCGGCGCCGGTGGCTGCCCTCCCGATTCGGCCTCTGCCGTCGCCTTGGCGGGTGGGCTGACCCAGTACTCTCGTACCGGCCACAGTGAGCCCATTCCGACTTCAGGCGACAGCCGATCGGCGGTGTGTCACGGACGTCTGGTAGACCCTGGCTATGACGTTCTTGGCGGTGGTCGAGGGTGATGTGGACGGATGGCGCATCGATCGAGATGCGCTGACCGACGCGATCCGTGCCCGGTGGTCTGAGGTTGGGATCGACTCGATGCACCGCAGTGAAGTACGCAGCACCATATGGCAGTTCAAGACGGAGAACGGTCCAGGTGAAGCGTATCTGCACGAGGACGGCACATGCCTGTACATGGACGTCTGGGAGGAGGACGCGATCTGGTTGGCGATCGTCTTCCGCGAGCTGACGCCCATGGGCCTGGACCTGGTGTTCTGCGATGAGGGTTACACCTTCGACGTTCGTCTGCGCGCGGGCACGACCGAGGCCGAATTGACGAACCTGGTGAATGCTGCGAGTTGATCCCAGCCACAGGCGGCGAGCTGGAGGACCAGGACGGCTTGGACGAGGCTCGAGGTCAGGGTCGTCGAGCAGCGGAGCTTGCTGAGGAGTCGCCAGGAGTTGCGGGTGGCAATGGCCCGCTCGACGGGTGCGCGGACCTCTGCGTCGGCTCGGTTGACGGCCTGCTGGCCGGTGGAGAGGCTGTCCCATCGGCCGCGGTAAGGGAGACGGACTGTGCCGCTTGCGCCCTGGGAGCCCTTGTCTGCCCAGCAGGTGATGCCGGCCTCGGCGAGTGCCTCGATGACGCCGTGCTCGCGCGCTGCACGGACGCCCTGGACGGCGCCGGCCAAGGCTGGTGAAGCCCACAGCAGACGCCCCTGGGGATTGGCTATGACCTGCACGTTCATGCCGTGCTTTTTGTGTTTGCCCGAGTGGAAAGGGCGGTCGGCGGCGATTCGGTCGATCGGCAGGAGCGTCCCGTCCAGGATTACGTACGCTTTTGTCGACGCCGCTCGTACGGCTTCGGTGAGGGCGGGGGCGAGGGCGGCCAAGAGGTTGACGGCCTCGGTGATGTACCGGTGGGCGGTGGTGGTGCCGATCCCGAATCCGGCCGCGATCTGGGCGTAGGGCCGGCCGTTGCGCAGGTGGGCGAGGGTGAGCAGGGCCCGTCGGTCAACGTTTGAGGCGGCGCCATCAGGTGCCGAGAGCGCGGCGGTGTTCCCTCAGACGCGCGGCGAGGAAGCGCAGGGCAGAGCTGGACACCTCGACGCCGGACGGGCAGACATGCATGCGAAGCCTCTGGTGGAGACGGTTCTCTTGGTCGAAAACCCATCTCTTACCAGGGGCTTCAGCTGTCTATCAGCTGAACTGCGCGGGTGTCATGAGAGGTTGGGAATGGCTCACTGTCTGCCGTGACCGATGAGTTTTGTGCGGATCCGTGGTCGATACGGCTGGATACACCGACAGCGGTGGGCCTGTGCTGGGGACGTTCCAGCGCGGGTGGAAGCAGATGGAGGCTGTGATGAGCGTCGACGACTCCGACCAGGGCCACGCGATCCGGACGGGCGGGCGGGGGGCGCGGGTGAGTGGTCCCAGGGTGTTGGTGGCGGGGGCGAGCATCGCGGGACCCGCGCTGGCCCACTGGCTGTGCCGGCGGGGGGCTGCGGTGACCGTGGTGGAGCGGGCTCCCGAGCTGCGTCCCGGCGGGCAGGCGGTGGACGCGCGCGGGGTCGCCAAGGAGGTCATCGGGCGCATGGGGCTGGACGCGGCGGTGCGCGCGGCGTGCACCGACACCGCCGGCGCGCACACCGTGGACGCGGACGGGCAGGTGCTGGAGACCTTCCGTGCCGACGACGACGGTGGCGACGGGTTCATCGCGGACATCGAGATCCTGCGCGGGGACCTGTCCCAGGTGCTCTACGACGCCACCCGCGACGGCGTCGAGTACGTCTTCGGCGACCGCATCGCCGAGCTCGCCCAGGACGCGGACGGGGTCGATGTCGTCTTCGCGAGCGGCAACCGGCGGCGCTTCGACTTGGTGGTCGGGGCAGACGGGCTGCACTCGGAGCTGCGAGCGATGGTCTTCGGGCCGCATGAGCGGTTCCTCCGCCACCTCGGGCACATGCTGGCCTTCTACAGTGTGCCCAACGAGTTCGGGCTGGACCGCTGGCTGCTGGAGTACCAGGATCAGGAGTCCGGGCGCTCCGCCCTCCTGCGGCCCATCCAGGACGCCACCCGGGCGATGGCCGTGTTCTACTCCACCTCGGCCGACTTCGACGTCGACCACCGTGACGTCGCGGCGCAGAAGCGCCTGCTGCGGGAGCGGATGGCGGGCCTGGGATGGCTCGCCCCGGAGATCCTCGCGCACCTGGACGACACCCCGGACTTCTACCTCGACCAGGTCGCCCAGGTGGTGATGGACCGCTGGTCGAGTGGACGGGTGGGGCTGCTCGGGGACGCGGCGTTCAGCTCGTCGCCGATGTCCGGGCAGGGCACCGGGCTGGCCCTGGTCGGCGCCTACCTGCTGGCCGGAGAGCTGGCCGCCGCCGAATGGGACCCCGACGCCGGGTTCGCCCGCTACGAGGCACGGATGCGCTCCTTCGTCGAGGCCAACCAGGAGATCGGCCGGTTGAACGCCCGGAGCCGCGACGTCCCCGGGCCAGACGCCGAGCCGCGCCCCGATTTCACCGGCGAATGGTTCACGGAGCTGGTCGGGCGCGCGATCAACGGCGTCGAGCTGCCCGACTACACGGGGGTGCCGGACTCCGCAGCCCCGGCCGGATCGCCGATCACCTCGTCGGCCAAGCTGTAGGTGTCACATACGTGTCGAGAGGTACCACGCTTCGGTGGGACACCGCCGGACGACTTCCGCTCATGCCGCACGGTGTGGGTTGGAGCGCCCGTACGGCGGCCACGCCACGTTCCGATGAGGCGGTTCCGGCTCGGAAAACTGACAAGATCGATGACATTCCACCGCGCGGGGTCTCTGTGGTTCTGCCACTTTCCTGGTCGGCTCACCGGAACTGACAAGACTATTGGGACATCGACCCCGTGACGTCCAAGCCCATTGATCCGCAGCCGGATCGCTCGCGAGTAATTGTCGAGATCTGTGGATGACGTAGAGCTCGTTCTGCCCGTGAGGTTCCGGGGTGTCCGTCGTGCGGCACCCCGCGAGTGGGCGCCGGCATGGCATGCCGGCCCCCACTCGGAGTGGTGGTCAGCGGTTCATCAGGACGAATACTCCCCACCCGAGGTATTCGCGCTGGTATCTCGCGTGCTGGGCGGGAGCTGCGGCGAGTTCGGTGCGCATCTCGTCGGCCAACTCGTCATCGGGGTTGGCGTCGAGCCAGCGGCGGATGTTGAGCCACTGCGCCGCGGCGTACCGGTCCCAGCTGTCCTGGTCGGCCAGGACCATTTCCACGACGTCGCAGCCCAGGTCGCCGAACTGCTCGAGCAGTTCCGGCAGTGGGAGAAGGTCGTCCTTGCGGGCGACATGGCAGGCTTTGACGGTCGCCTGGTCCAGGGGCTCGCGCCGCCAGTACGGTTCGCCGATCAGCATCATTCCGCCGGGGGCCAGGCTGCGCCGAAGAAGGTCGACGGTGCCCGGCACGCCGGAGCCGATCCAGGTGGCGCCCACGCATGCGGCGATGCCGACCGGATCGTCGGCGACATGGCCCGACGCGTCCCCGTGCACGAAATCGACCCGGTCAGCCACGCCCAGCTCGACGGCCCGCGCGCGGGCGGCGCCGATGAAGACCGTGCTGATGTCCACCCCGGTGCCGGTCACACCGTGGTCGCGCGCCCAGGTGCACAGCAACTCGCCCTTGCCGCAGGCGAGGTCGAGGATGTGCGTGCCCGGCGACGGGCTGATGGCGTGACCCAGGATGGCCAGTTTCTCGCTGGTGAAGGGGTTGCAGAGGCGATGGCTGCTCTCGCGGATGGTGAAACTACGTGGCAGGTCCACTTCTTGGATTCCTTTGGTCCGAAGAGGTCAGAACGGCTGGGGAGGTCGGCCGATGGAAGCTGGCCGCCATTGACTGGACCGTCATCAAATGCACCTCTTCGGAACGTGTGAACGCCAGGACTGGCCGGGCGACGATAGGGCCGCTGGGATCGTCGTGTCCATCGAATTTCACGTCTTACCCGGCACGCGCCTCATGCGATGCGGGGCTCGGGGGGGCGACGAGGTGGCCGCGCTCGAAACGGGCTCCGGCGCGGACGAGGGCGACGAGGTGGGGCGCGTTGACGGCTCGCCAGCGGGCCTGGGCCGATTCCACGAGCTTGAAGACCATAGCCAGGGCGGCGGCCGCGCTGCCGCCCGCACCCTTGGCGACCTTCGTGCGCAGGCGGACGGTGGCGAACGTGGACTCGATTGGATTCGTGGTGCGCAGGTGGATCCAGTGCTCGGCGGGGAAGTCGTAGAAAGCCAGCAGTTCGTCGACGTCGTCGGTGACCTTCTTGACGGCCTTGGGGAACTTCGCACCGTATGCCTGCTCGAACGCGGAGACGGCCTTGAGCGCGTGGTTGCGGTCCTCGGAGGAGGGGTCCACGGAGGGGGCCTCTCCGGTCCGGTCGAGGGGCTGCTCGGGCTCGTCTGCGGTGCTCGCCACAGGGCGCTCCTGAAAGTGGGCGGGCCTATCCCGCCATTCACCTTCTGCAGGTTCGGTTTTCGGCTCTCGTGTGATGCCGACCTTGAAGAAGCCCTCCGCCGTGACCGCATCGTGATCGATGCGACGGCAGCCGATAGATGGCGGCTGGGTGGAGGGACCTTGCAGGTGGAGCGCGGGTGGTCGAACGTGGTTGGCGAATATGGTCGGCGATAGTTGGCGAGCCGATCGCTACGTCGATCTTCTTGATGCCTTGTTCCAGCCGCACCAGTGGAGTTGCGCCAGCGACGGCGGACACGCTGATGGCGACAAGGTCACCGTCGCGCGCGAAGCGCGTACGTCGCCATCGCGCGCCGTTCGGCTGAGCTAGAGGGGCTCGGATTCGTCGTGGATGGTCAACGCTCCGGCTAGGTCGAGGTCGGCGGCAGTGCCGTGTGCCCCGGCGCGGACGAGCAGCACTGCGCCGAGCGCGGTGCTCCAGAACGTCCTGACCTCCATGCTGAGCGGCCGTCGGGTGCTCCAGCCGCGGCTGTCGATGAGGTGGCACACAAAGCGCTCGGACTGCCGGAACAGCAACTGAAGGTGCCGGTCGACGACGGGGGCGAGTTCGGGCTTGGAGATTGCGGCGGCGAGTGCTTGCCCGATTGATGGGAGCGAGGGCATGGCCAGCACGGCGCGGGCGATGTTGCGCCGGAAGGTCACCGCATCGGGGGCTTGGCGGCCGATGCGCTCGGCCCGTCGAGCATCGTGCAGCAGCCCGAGGAAGGCGGCGTGCACGAGCAGCGAGTCCTTGGAGCCGAAGTAGTAGGTGACCTGGTTGGGGAAGGCGCCTGCCGCGTTCGCGATCTCCGCGACGCTCACCTCAGCACCGGGCCGCTCCTTGCAGAGCTGTGCAGTTGCCTCAATCAGACGGCGCCTCGTCTCGCGACCACGGTCGCGCGACCGAGGCGAGGTCGACCGGGCTTCGGTCCGCTTCTTCGCCATAGCCAAATTGTATGTGATACAACATGGCCCTCGTTAACTTGTATCGCATACAAGAAAGGTTCGGGGTATGCACCTGCCTGAAGTCGTCGTGACCGGACTCGGCGCGATCACACCACTCGGGGCGGACGCGGTGTCGACCTGGGAGGCCCTGCTTGCCGGCGAGTCCGGCATCCGTGCCGGCATCCAGCCTGGCCACGAGGACGCCGGCCTTCCCGACACCATTGCGGGGACGATGGCGATCAACCCCGCCGAGTTGCTGTCGCCGGTGCAGGCCAGGAGGCTGGACCGCTCCCAGCAGGCTGCCTTGGGCGCAGCGGCCGAAGCCTGGGCCGACGCCGGTGCCCCGCGGGTGGACCCCGACCGGCTCGCATCGGCGATCGGCACGGGCATCGGGGGCGTACGGACGCTGTTGAAGGAAGACGACCTATTGGAGGCGGCCGGGGCACGGCGCGTCTCACCACGCACGGTCCCGATGCTCATGCCCAATGCGGCGGCAGCGCTGATCAGCATCGAGTACGGCGCCCGTGCCGGGGTCTACACGCCCGTCTCGGCGTGCTCCTCTGGTGCCGAGGCGATCGCCCTGGGGGCCAGGCTCATCCGTGCCGGCGAGGCGGACGTGGTGATCGCGGGTGGAGCCGAGGCCGCGATCACACCGATCACCGTTGCCGGCTTCGTCCAGGCAAAAGCACTGTCGCGACACACCGCCGAACCCGCCTCAGCCTCCCGGCCGTTCGCCGCGGACCGCAGCGGATTCGTCCTCAGCGAAGGCGCCGCCGTCGTGGTACTGGAAAGCGCCGAACATGCCAGCGCCCGAGGCGCACGCGTCCACGCGGTACTCGCGGGCGCCGGCATCGCCTCCGACGCACACCACATCACGGCGCCCGCTCCCGACGGCTCCGGCCAGATCTCGGCCATGCGGAAGGCCCTCGCGCAAGCCGGCTTGGCACCCGAGCAGATCAGCCACATCAACGCCCACGCCACCGGAACACCGGTCGGCGACGTCGCCGAGGCCCACGCGATCCGGGAGGTCTTCGGCCGCGCCACCGTTACAGCCCCCAAGGCGGCGCTCGGCCATCTCTTCGGCGCCGCCGGGGCGATCGAGGCGCTCATCGCCGTCCTCAGCGTGAAGCACGGCGTCATCCCACCGACCCGCAACCTCACCACGGCCGGCGTCGATCCCGACATCGACCTCGATGTCGCCACGCAGCGACGAGACGCCCCGCAGGACGGCGTGCTCAGCAACTCCTTCGGCTTCGGCGGACAGAACGTCTCGCTCATCGTCACCAGCGCACGACACCACACGTCCCGTACCACCTCATGACCCACGCGAACGCGCCGTTGTCCGTGGAGGGGCGCCGCAGATCGATCGAGCGTCGCAATCCTCGTCCGATCGCGCTTGTCGCCGCAGAGATGGGGATTTCCCGAGCCACGGCGTCGAAGTGGGTGAGCGGGTGGGGTGTGCGTGGCTGGGGCCGCTGGCCGCGACGGACCACGGCGGGCCGCTCAAAAACGCGCGGGACGCCGCCCGCAACGCGGCCGACATCGCGCAGGGGCGTGCCGAGGGGCTGCCGGTGGAGTCGTCGGCCGGGGCGCTGTCGGACGAGCGGCGCGGGCAGCTGTAGGTCATCGACTCGTCGTGGTGCCCGAGCCGGCCGGTGGAGTGGCAGCGCCGGCCGGTGGAGTGGCAGCGCCGGCCGGTGGAGTGGCAGCGC
>NZ_WWJT01000073.1 GCF_009865385.1 Streptomyces sp. SID486
CTCGTGGGACGAGCGCGGAGCCTCAGCCCTTGCGGGTCTTGATCTCGTCGGTCAGCTGCGGGACGACGTCGAAGAGGTCACCGACCACGCCGAAGTCGACCAGCTCGAAGATCGGGGCCTCGGCGTCCTTGTTGACGGCCACGATGGTCTTCGAGGTCTGCATGCCGGCACGGTGCTGGATGGCGCCGGAGATGCCGTTGGCGATGTACAGCTGCGGCGAGACCGACTTGCCGGTCTGGCCGACCTGGTTGGTGTGCGGGTACCAGCCGGCGTCGACCGCCGCGCGCGAGGCACCGACGGCCGCGCCGAGCTGGTCGGCAAGGGCCTCGATGATCGAGAAGTTCTCCGCGCCGTTCACGCCGCGGCCACCGGAGACCACGATCGCGGCCTCGGTCAGCTCCGGGCGGCCCGTCGACTCACGCGGCGTACGGCCGGTGACCTTGGTGCCGGTGGCCTGGTCGGAGAAGGACACGGACAGGGCCTCGACGCTGCCCGCGGCCGGGGCGGCCTCGACGGCGGCCGAGTTCGGCTTGACCGTGATGACCGGGGTGCCCTTGACGACACGGGACTTGGTGGTGAAGGACGCGGCGAACACCGACTGGGTGGCCACCGGGCCCTCGTCGCCGGCTTCGATGTCGACGGCGTCGGTGATGACGCCGGAGCCGATGCGCAGCGCCAGGCGGGCGGCGATCTCCTTGCCCTCGGCGGAGGACGGCACCAGCACGGCGGCCGGGGAGACGGCCTCGTGGGCGGCCTGCAGGGCGTCCACCTTGGGCACGACCAGGTAGTCGGCGTACTCGGACGCGTCGTGGGTGAGGACCTTCACCGCGCCGTGCTCGGCGAGCACGGCGGCGGTGTCGGCGGCGCCGTTGCCGAGGGCGACGGCGACCGGCTCGCCGATGCGGCGGGCCAGGGTCAGCAGCTCCAGGGTGGGCTTGCGGACGGCGCCGTCCACGTGGTCGACGTAGACGAGGACTTCAGCCATGGGATTGCTCTCCTGCGTAACGAAGTTGAGGGGCGGTCAGCGGGCGCGGGCCCTTAGATGAACTTCTGGCCCGCGAGGAACTCAGCGAGCTGCTTGCCGCCCTCGCCCTCGTCCTTGACGATGGTGCCGGCCGTACGGGCCGGACGCTCGGTCGCGGTCTCGACCCTGGTGAACGCGCCCTCCAGGCCGACCTCCTCGGCCTCGATGTCCAGGTCGGACAGGTCCCAGGACTCCACCGGCTTCTTCTTGGCCGCCATGATGCCCTTGAAGGACGGGTAACGGGCCTCGCCGGACTGGTCGGTCACGGAGACGACGGCCGGGAGCTGGGCCTCCAGCTGCTCCGAGGCGGCGTCGCCGTCGCGGCGGCCCTTGACGGTGCCGTCCTCGACGGAGACCTCGGACAGCAGCGTGATCTGCGGCACACCGAGCCGCTCGGCGACCAGCGCCGGGACGACGCCCATGGTGCCGTCGGTGGAGGCCATGCCGGAGACGACCAGGTCGTAACCGGCCTTCTCGATGGCCTTGGCCAGCACCAGGGAGGTACCGATGGCGTCGGTGCCGTGCAGGTCGTCGTCCTCGACGTGGATGGCCTTGTCGGCACCCATCGAGAGGGCCTTGCGCAGCGCGTCCTTGGCGTCCTCCGGGCCGATCGTCAGCACGGTGACCTCGGCGTCGTCCGCAGCCTCGGCGATCTGCAGCGCCTGCTCGACCGCGTACTCGTCCAGCTCGGAGAGCAGACCGTCCACGTCATCGCGGTCGACGGTCAGGTCATCGGCGAAGTGCCGGTCGCCAGTGGCGTCGGGCACGTACTTCACAGTGACAACGATCCTCAAGCTCACGCCGGCTCTCCTACTGCATCGTCATTTCCGGGCTGCCTCTTGCAGGCAGCATAGGCGCCTCAAGCGGCCGATCCCGGTCGGGGCGTCGGCGCGCTCCGACCGAAATATTACTCGTCAGTACACCTAGTTCATGCCCGCTAAGCAAGCGCTTTGAACTGTGACCTTCGCAACGCAGCGTAACCGGAACTCGACGGCCACGCCCGTGCGGGGGGCGTGATCAGTCCCGCAGTCCGTTGAAGCGGCCCTGGTGGTAAAGGAGCGGGCGGCCGGCACCCGAGGGATCACCGACGACCGCCTCGGCGAGCACGATCCGGTGATCTCCGGCGGGGACCCGCCCGACGATCCGGCAGACCAGCCAGGCGAGCACGTCGTCCAGCACCGGTACGCCCTCCGGTCCCTCCCGCCAGGCGGTGGAGGCGCCGAAGCGGTCGGCACCGCTGCGCGCGAAGGTGGCGGCCAGGTCGCTCTGGTGCTCACCGAGCACGTGCACCCCGACGTGGTCCGCCTCGGCTATCGCGGGCCAGCTGGAGGCGCCCGTGCCGATGCCGAAGGAGACCATCGGGGGCTCCGCGGAGACGGAGGTGAGGGAGGTGGCGGTGAAACCGACCGGGCCGGAGGCGCCGCGCGCGGTGATCACCGCGACACCGGCGGCGTGCCGGCGGAAGGTGGAGCGCAGCAGGTCGGGGGAGGCGAGCTGGGGGGTGCCGAGGCCGGGCGTTGCCGTCATGGAGTTGTCCTTCTGCGAGGGGAGAGGAGCGGGTCCGTGGCTGCTCAACAGCCGGGACAACGCGCGCTCGCGGTGCGGGCCAGGTCGATGTGGGCCCGCCCGTAGAGAAGGAGTTCGGTCGGCACACGGTCAGGTTGACGACAGGTGTGGCGCGCAGTCAAGGAGATCCCGCGATCTGGAAGATGTCTCACTGTTGCCTGAAGCCTGCTCAGACGGCCTCCCCCAGCGCGGCGATGACGTCGGCCTTGCGGGGCTGTCCGGTCGCGCGCCGCACCACCCTGCCGTCGGCGTCCAGGACGAGGACGGTGGGCGTCTTGAGGATCCGCAGCTCGCGCACGAGGTCCAGGTGGGCCTCGGCGTCGATCTCGACGTGGGTCACGCCCGGGACCATCCCGGCGACCTCGGCGAGGAGGCGGCGGGTGGCCCGGCAGGGCGCGCAGAAGGCGCTGGAGAACTGCACCAGCGTGGCGCGCTCCCCCAGCCCGCAGCCGAGTTCGGCCGCTCCGAGCCGCGTGCCGTCGTCACGTCCGCGCACCCGCGCCCTCCCGTTCCGCCGCTCGTGCGGCTCGCCGCGGCGGGCGCCCGTGGAGGCGCACCGCCGGTCCGGTCCTCTCGGAAGAGAGGCGCGCGCGGAGCCGCGAAGATTCCCGGGCCCGGCCACGCCGTCGTAAAGGGGGATTAAAGATCCAAGGTGGGATGTAGGCCGACGTGACGAGGATCTCTTCGCCGCGGGGCACCAGGGCTGGCTACCCGTCCGTTCTTCGGGCACGATCTGCGAGACGCCGTAAACCTACGGCTGCGTAACTTTCCCGCCGGGATCCCCCCTTTCCCGAGCAGAGCAGAAAGGGTCCACCCCGCTCATGCCAGAGCTGGTCTACCGTCCCGTCATCGGTTTCGCCAAGACGTTGTTCAAGGTCTGGGACCTGAAGATCGACTGCCAGGGGTCGGAGAACATCCCGCGCTCGGGCGGTGCCGTGCTGGTGAGCAACCACATCAGCTACCTGGACTTCGTCTTCAACGGGCTGGCGGCCCTGCCGCAGAAGCGCCTGGTGCGCTTCATGGCGAAGGACTCCGTCTTCCGCCACCGGATCTCCGGGCCGCTGATGCGCGGCATGAAGCACATCCCGGTGGACCGCACGCAGGGCGAGGCCGCGTATGCCCACGCACTGGACTCGCTGCGTTCCGGTGAGATCATCGGGGTGTTCCCGGAGGCGACGATCTCGCAGTCGTTCACGCTGAAGAGCTTCAAGTCCGGCGCGGCCCGTCTCGCCCAGGAGGCGGGCGTCCCGCTGGTCCCGATGGCGGTGTGGGGCACGCAGCGGCTGTGGACCAAGGGGCAGCCCCGCAACTTCCGGCGCGACCACCTGCCCGTCACCATCCGGGTCGGCGAGCAGGTGGAGGCGCCCCGCGACCAGTACGCCGGTGCCATCACCCGCCGGCTGCGCGAGCGCGTCCAGGACCTGCTGGACGCCGCCCAGCGCGCCTACCCGGGCCGCCCCAAGGGTTCGGAGGACTCCTGGTGGCTTCCGGCGCACCTCGGCGGCACGGCGCCGACGGCGGAGCAGCTGCGCGCGGCGGAGGCGCTCTGAGACACGCTGCCCCGGTGCGTCCGGGGGCGCGCGTGCGCGTCCCCGTTCAGAGGGTGGCCGGGAGAGTCCTGCCGAGGTGCCGCCGGTCGGGGGCGGCTCGCAGGGCGGCGAGGACCGCGGGGTGCGGTGCGGCGTACAGGACCGGATGGTCCGTCTCGCCCGACGCCGGGTCCGGGACCCAGGCGAGCCGTTCACCGTCCAGGGAGAACCGGGCGTCGACGCCCGGCTTGTTGCCGCGGGCGTCCTGGCGGTGCCAGGCGCCGTCGAAGCGGACGGCGACCAGGCCGTGGACGACGTGGCCGCCCTCGTCGTCGGTCAGCCGCTGGTAGCACAGGGCGGCCGGGATGTCCTCGGCGCGGAGCAGGGCGGCCAGGGCATGGGACTTGGCGTGGCAGATGCCGGTGCCCAGGGTCAGCACGTCGGAGGCGCGCCAGGTGACGCGGAGATCTCCCGAGTCCTGGGAGTGCGCGATGGCGTCCCGGACGAATTCATAGGCCGCTCGCGCATATTCATACGAGTCGCCGACCTCTGCGGCCAGCCGGGCGGCGGTCGCCCGTACCACTGGGTGATGGTGGTCGATGACCTCGTCAGCCGCAAGGTACGCCGACAGGTCCGGGGTGTTCTGGATCAGCTCCATGCGCACGGAGCATAGGAAAGCGGCCACTCGACAGTCAATGACTTTTCGAGTGACCGCATACCTATGCAAAGCGTGGCGGCGCTTGGCGCGGCGTCAGCGGGCCATCTCCTCCTTGACGGCCGCCACGAACGCGTCGACGTCGTCCTCCGTGGTGTCGAAGGAGCACATCCAGCGCACCACGCCGGCGGCCTCGTCCCAGAAGTAGAAGCGGAACCGCTTCTGCAGCCGCTCGCTGACGTCGTGCGGGAGCCGGGCGAAGACACCGTTGGCCTGCACCGGGTAGAGGATCTCCACGCCGTGCACCGCGCGGACGCCCTCGGCGAGCCGCTGCGCCATCTCGTTGGCGTGGCGGGCGTTGCGCAGCCACAGGTCCTTGGCGAGCAGGGCCTCCAGCTGCACCGAGACGAAACGCATCTTGGAGGCCAGCTGCATCGACATCTTCCGCAGGTGCTTCATCTGCCGCACCGCGTCCTGGTTGATGACGACGACGGCCTCGCCGAACACGGCACCGTTCTTCGTCCCGCCCAGCGAGAGGATGTCCACACCGACCGCGTTGGTGAAGGTCCGCATGGGCACGTTCAGCGAGGCGGCGGCGTTGGCTATCCGGGAGCCGTCCAGGTGCACCTTCATGCCGTGCATGTGGGCGTGCTCGCAGATCGCGCGGATCTCCTCGGGCGTGTACAGAGTGCCCAGTTCGGTGCTCTGGGTGATCGACACGACCTGCGGCATGGCGCGGTGCTCGTCGTCCCAGCCGAACGCCTGCCGGTCGATCAGCTCGGGCGTGAGCTTGCCGTCGGGCGTGGGCACGGTGAGCAGCTTCAGCCCGCCCATGCGTTCGGGCGCGCCGCCTTCGTCCACGTTGATGTGCGCGCTCTCGGCGCAGATCACCGCGCCCCAGCGGTCGGTGACCGCCTGGAGCGCGACGACGTTCGCGCCGGTGCCGTTGAAGACCGGGAAGGCCTCCGCGGTGGACCCGAAGTGGCTCCGGACGATCCGCTGCAGGTTCTCGGTGTAGTCGTCCTCGCCGTACGCCACCTGGTGGCCGCCGTTGGCCAGGGCCAGGGCGGCCAGCACCTCGGGGTGGGCTCCGGCGTAGTTGTCACTGGCGAAACCGCGGACCTGGGGGTCGTGATGGCGACGCGCGTCGGTCCTGGGAGGGTTCACGGCTTCTCGGTCAGCCACAGACGGTTTCCGTTCACTTCGGCGGCGGACTTGCTCCAGACGCCTTCGATGGCCTCGGCCAGGTCCTTGACGTCCGTGAAGCCCGCGAACTTCGCGTTGGGGCGTTCGGCGCGCATCGCGTCGTGCACCAGCGCCTTCACCACCAGGATGGCAGCCGCCGAGCTGGGCCCCTCGGCCCCCTCGGTGGCCCCCGCCTTGCGGAAGCCGTCGGCCATCGCGAGCGTCCACGCCTCGGCGGCGGCCTTGGCCGCGGCGTACGCCGCGTTCCCGGCCGTCGGCTTCGCGGTGCCGGCGGCGCTGGTGAGGACGTACCGGCCGCGGTCGCTGCGCTGCAGGGCGTCGAAGAAGGCGAGGGAGGTGTGCTGGACCGTGCGGACGAGCAGCTTCTCCAGCAGGTCCCAGTCGGCCAGGTCGGTCTCGGCGAAGTTCGCGCTGCCGCGCCAGCCGCCGACGAGGTGGACCAGGCCGTCGACACGGCCGTGGTCCTTCTCGATGCGCGCGGCCCAGTCGCGGGTGGACTGCAGGTCGAGCAGGTCGACGGTCTCGCCGGTGACCGTGGCACCGCCGCGGGCGTAGCGGGCCGCGTCGACCGCCTCCGCCAGCCGCTCCGGGTTGTTGTCGGCGCCGACGACGACCGCACCCGCCTCGGCGAGCCGGACCAGCGTCGCGTGCCCGGCGGGTCCGCCCGCGCCGGCCACCGCGATCACCGCACCACTGAGAGACCCGTTCGCCACCATGTTCTTCCCCTCTTGAGCCGTGTTCCCGAGGCGGTCGCTCACGCGGCGATCCGCTCGGCGCCGTCCGCCGTGATGCCTTTGCAGGAGGCGATCACGTTCTTCAGTTTCTTCGACAGCGCCTCAAAGAACATGCTCAGCGGAAACTCGTCCGGAAGCACGTCGTCCACGAGCTTGCGCGGCGGCTGGGTCAGGTCCAGGGCGTCCGGTCCCTTGGCCCACTTCGAGCCGGGGTGCGGGGCGACGTACGTGGAGACCAGCTCGTAGCCGGCGAACCAGTGCACCAGCTTGGGGCGGTCGATGCCGTCCCGGTAGAGCTTCTCGATCTCGGCGCACAGCTGGTTGGTGACCTTCGGGGCACGCTCCCAGTCGATGGAGAGCTTGTTGTCGGTCCAGCGGACGACGTCGTGCTTGTGGAGGTAGGCGAAGAGCAGCTGGCCGCCGAGGCCGTCGTAGTTGCGGTTGCGGTCTCCGGTGACCGGGAAGCGGAACATGCGGTCGAAGAGCACCGCGTACTGCACGTCACGGGCCTGCGGGACGCCGTCCGCCTCCAGCTTCACGGCCTCCTTGAAGGCGGTGAGGTCACAGCGCAGCTCCTCCAGGCCGTACATCCAGAACGGCTGGCGCTGCTTGATCATGAACGGGTCGAACGGCAGGTCGCCGTGGCTGTGGGTGCGGTCGTGGACCATGTCCCACAGCACGAACGCCTCTTCGCAGCGCTTCTGGTCGTCGACCATCGCGGCGATGTCCTCGGGCAGCTCCAGGCCGAGGATGTCCACGGCGGCGTCGGTGACGCGCCGGAAGCGGGCGGCTTCGCGGTCGCAGAAGATGCCACCCCAAGAGAAACGTTCCGGCGCCTCACGCACGGCGATCGTCTCCGGGAACAGCACGGCGGAGTTGGTGTCATAACCCGAGGTGAAGTCCTCGAAGGTGATGCCGCAGAACATCGGGTTGTCGTACCGGGTGCGCTCCAGCTCGGCCAGCCAGTCCGGCCAGACCATGCGCAGCACGACCGCCTCCAGGTTGCGGTCCAGGTTGCCGTTCTGCGTGTACATCGCGAAGACGACCAGGTGCTGCAGGCCGTCCGCGCGGTCCGCCGCGGGCTGGAAGGCCAGCAGGGAGTCCAGGAAGTCCGGCACCTCGAAACCGCCCTCGGCCCAGCGATGCAGGTCCCGCACCAGGGCCTCGTGGTAGGCCGCGTCGTGCGGGAGCAGCGGGGAGAGCTGCTCGACGGCGTCGGCGACACGCCCGACGGCCGCCACGGCGTCGGCCCGCGACGGGGCGCCCTCCGCCTCGAAGTCGATCGATCCGTCCTTCGACTGCCATGGCCGGATCTGCTCCACGGCATTCTTGAGCACGGGCCAAGCCGGGTGCTCAACCACCCTGGTCAGCGAAGGAACATGTCCCTCCGCACCCGCCTGCACAAGAATTTCCGTCATGTCCCATCCTCCACGGGAGAACCTCGCGTATGGACACCGTATGCATACCCGGTTTCTCCCAGCAAGACCGTGGGCGGGAAATTATTCTGCGCACCCCCTTGGTCACCGATGTTTTTCCTGTCGTAAACCGTGACGACGGTCACTTCCACCGAGCGTGCCGGGCACTCCCCGGTACCGTTCCGACCGGTCAAGAGGGCGGCGGACTCGCCCACCAGCGGGTGACGGCCGGGGCGCATACCGGCCAACGGGCGCCTGCCCCGGGGCCCGAATGCCCCGCGCAGCTGCGGGTTCAACGTCCGCCCCGGCCATTAGGCTGCGACCTTGCCGCGTGGACGACGACGTCCGGGACGCCTCCGTCGGACCGCGCGCCGCCGAGCCGCCGTCGACGGAAGCGAGTTGAACCTTGAACTTCCTTACCATCGGTCACCGCGGGGTCATGGGCGTCGAGCCCGAGAACACCCTCCGTTCCTTCGCCGCCGCGCAGCGGGCCGGCCTCGACCTGATCGAACTCGATCTGCATCTGAGCAAGGACGGCGCTCTCGTCGTCATGCACGACGCGGACGTGGACCGTACGACCGACGGTTCCGGACCGATCGCCGAGAAGACCCTCGCGGAGCTGCGCGCCCTGGACGCGGGCCGCGGCGAGCGGGTGCCGGTGTTCGAGGAGGTGCTGGAGGCGGTGCGCGCGCCGCTCCAGGCCGAGATCAAGGATGTGGCGGCGGCGCGGGCCCTGGCCGAGGTGATGCGCGCGCGGGACCTGACCACGCGGGTGGAGGTCTCCTCGTTCCACGACGACGCGGTCGCCGAGATCGCGCGGCTCGTACCGGGCGTGCGCACCGCGCTCGTCGCTAGCCGGTACGGCACCGACGTCGTGGA
Organism: Streptomyces sp. SID486; assembly: GCF_009865385.1. Lineage (GTDB taxonomy): Bacteria > Actinomycetota > Actinomycetes > Streptomycetales > Streptomycetaceae > Streptomyces. Next base: position 9,009 of record NZ_WWJT01000073.1, read on the forward strand.
CCGGGCCGTCGCCGCGGGCGCCTCGACCGTGTGCCTCAACATCCGCCGGCTGACCCTCGAGGTCGTCGAGCACGCGCGCGCGTCCGGGCTGCGGATCATCGGCTGGGTGGTCAACACGCAGGACCACCTGCGGCTGGTGCGCGCGCTCGGGCTGGACGGCGCGACGACCGACTACCCGGAGATCAAGCGCACGGGGCGCTTCACGGCGTGACCCCGCCGGCGGTACGGCGAGACGATCAGGCCAGCTCCTTCACCAGCAGCTCGAACTCGAGGTCGTCGCGCTGCGGGATACCGAAGCGCTCGTCGCCGTACGGGAACGGGGACATCTTTCCCGTACGGCGGTAGCCGCGGCGCTCGTACCAGGCGATCAGGTCGTCGCGCACGGAGATCACCGTCATGCGCATCTCCGTGACCCCCCAGGTGTCGCGGGACAGCCGCTCCGCCTCCGCCATGACCACCTTGCCGAGGCCGGCGCCCTGCAGGGCGGGGCTCACCGCGAACATGCCGAAGTAGACGTGGTCACCGCGGTGCTCCAGCTGGCAGCAGGCGACGATCCGGCCGTCCTGCTCGACGGTGAGCAGCCGGCTGTCGGCCGACGCGATCACGGCGAGCACGCCCTCGGGGTCCGTCCGCTGGCCCTGGAGGATGTCCGCCTCGGTGGTCCACCCGGCCCGGCTGCTGTCCCCCCGGTACGCCGACTCGATCAGTGCGACGAGGGCGTCGACGTCGGTTTCGGCGGCGTCGCGGAAGGTGAGTCCGGCGGCGGTGTGGTCCATGACAGTGGTCTCCGATCTCTGACGCGGCTGAGCACCGACGAGGGTAACGCTGCCGCTAGGCTCCGCCCGCATGGTGCATGTACTCAGCAGCCGGACACTGCTCCGGCCCGCCGATCCCGAGCGTTCCCGTGCGTTCTACGGCGAACAGCTCGGCCTGTCCGTCTACCGCGAGTTCGGTACCGGCCCCGAGCGCGGCACGGTCTACTTCCTCGGCGGCGGCTTCCTGGAGCTCTCCGGGCGCTCCGACGGCTCTCCCCCGCCGGGGGTGCGGCTGTGGCTGCAGGTCGACGACGTGACGGCCGCGGGCGAGGAACTGCGGGCCCGGGGCGTCGAGATCGTCCGGCCCGCGGTGCGGGAGCCGTGGGGCCTGGTCGAGATGTGGATCGCCGACCCGGACGGCACGCCGATCGTCCTGGTCGAGATCCCGTCGGACCATCCGCTGCGCTACCGGCCCGGCGTCTAGGCGGCCCCGCCGAGCGGTCCCGGGTGGGGGGATGCCGGCCTGAGCCGTACGCGCCACCGCGGCGTCGTCCTCGGATTCACCGGTCACGGGCCGCACACCCGATGGCTCGACCACGGAGAGACCAGCGCCGGCGTACCGGCCGCACTCCTGGCCCTTCGCGACCAGGACCGGGACGGTCCTCGGCAGGTCGAGTTTCCTGGAACGATCGATGCCCTGGGTGCACCCGAACCCGACGCACACGCGCAGTCGCTCGGCGGCGAGCCGAGCGTCCAGCTGGCCGGCGCGCCGGACGAAGCCCGGCCTGATCACGAAGCCACCCGAGCGGCCGACCGAGATCTGATGAGAGCTCTCAACCAGCGCGGCTGAGACGTTCTGCCGGCATCGGCTTCTGTGCACGACCCGCCCGACGAACTAGGCCACGGACGCCGACAACCAGCGCCCAGAGCAGGAGAGGAAGAGTGGCGACCCGTTCCATCCCTCCCATGCCGAGACCGAGGTAGTGCCGGAAGAGGAACAGCCCGAAGGCCGCGAACGCTGTGGCTCCCAGCAGGCTGGTGCCCCACCGCAGGGGGGTCGGTACGTGTTCTGCCAGGCCGAAACCCGCCACGACGAGACCGATGTTGCCCGCTGCCATGATGAAGAGGGCGCCCAGGACATGCTGGTTCTCGTTGACGTCCGCAGGAGCCAGCCCGGCCGACACGAATCCCACGCCGGCACCGGCGAGCAGCAGACGGGCCACGGCAGCGGCCCGTCCCCTGCGCCAAAGGCCACCACCGGTCAGGGCGGCACCGACAACCAGCAGCACCCCCAGGGCGACGAACGAGACATTCATCAGACCGTGCTCGGGGGAACAGATGTACCGCGGCTCGGGATCTGGCTGCAGAGCGCAGTGAGCGTTGCCCAAGTCGCTGATGTTGTTCCGCGCCCAGCTGTACGGTTCGGCCCAAGCCGACTCGGCGATCCCATGGATGACGAAGAACTGCACCACGCCCACGATCCATGCCGAGTACCCGATCCGGACTCTCACCTGTCCACCTTCCGCCACGCGAAGAACGTGCGGACAGCCGATCATGCGGCGCCGGACTCAGGCACTCCGACAAGCCCCCTGGAACAGAGTGGGGCAGACCCTACTGCGACCGGGGGCAGGAGTTCACGGAACGAGCGCAGGCGCTACGCCGTCGGCGAAGTGGCGACGCGCAGGCTCACGGTCTGCGCTTGAGTGACCTGATGAAAATCTTGGTACTGGGTGGAACGGCGTGGGTGGGCCGTGAGGTCTCGCGGCAGGCGCTGGAACGTGGGCATCGGGTGACGTGCCTGGCCCGCGGGGAGAGTGGCGAGGTAGCCGAGGGCGCGGTGCTGGTCGCCGCGGACAGGCGGCACCCGTCGGCATACGAAGGCCTGGCAGGCCAGGATTGGGACGCCGTGATCGAGGTGTCCGGGCAGCCCGGCTTTGTCCGCGGGGCATTGGCTGCGCTCGGCGAGCGGGCGGCCCACTGGTCCTACGTGTCGTCGGTCAGCGCGTATGCCTCGCATGCGGAGCGGAACGCGGACGAGTCGGCGGAACTGCTCCCGGCGGCCGTGCGGGACGAGGTCGGCCACGACGGATTCGGGGAGGCCAAGGTGGCCTGCGAGGAAGCCGCGACGGCCTCGGTGGGAGACCGGCTCCTCATCGCGCGGGCCGGACTGATCGGTGGCCCCGGTGACCACAGCGGCCGCTCCGGGGCCTGGGTCGCCCGCGCGGCCCGCCGGCCGCTGTCCCCGCTCCTGGTGCCGGCGTCCCCTGACCTACCGACGCAGGTGATCGACGCGCGGGACCTCGCGGCGTGGCTGCTGGACTGTGCGGAGAGGGGGACGACCGGCACGTACGACGCGGTCGGTCCGATCATGTCCTTCGGGGAGTGGGTGGCGCTGTCGAGGGAGATCGGTGGACACACCGGCCCGGTGGTGGAGGCGGACGACGACTGGCTGCTCGGGCAGAAGGTGGTCCAGGCGATGGGCCCGGAGTCGCTGGCGTTGTGGGTGGCCGACCCGGACTGGGTCGGCTTCGGCGCCCGCAACGGCGCCGCGGCGAGCGCGGCCGGATTGCGGCACCGGCCCAGGGCGGAACTGCTGAGGGAGACACTGTGCTGGGAACGGGAGCAGGGCCTGGACCGGCCCCGCCGGGCCGGCCTGAGCGCCGACCGCGAGCGCGAACTCCTGGAAGCACTGGGGTGAGGAAGCCCTGCGGCGCGTCGTGACTCGAAGGCGGGCGGACGCAGGGCGGCGAACGCCCTCATCGGCCCTTTCCTCGGCGGGCGTTCCGAGCAGGAGAGCCAGAACTTCAGCACATCGTGCGGCGGGGCAGTAGCAGCTCGGTGCGGTTCCGGCGGGCGATGACGCTGCCGGCCTCGGCCGGCGGCAGCACGGTCCCGGTCATAGCCCATCTGGTCCAGGCGGACGAGGACACCGTCCGCGATGTGATCCACAGGTTCAACGAGATCGGGTGTGCATGTCTTGACCCGTACACCCTGATCTCGGCCGGCCTGAGTCTGTGGATCGCTGCGCAGGCTGCCCGCTCGGTCAGTCCTTGAGCCCACGCTTCGAGATCGTCTCCGGCATCGTGGAAGAACCACGGGTCGAAGCTTCCGAGGGCCTCCAGCGCGGGTGCGAGTCCGTACGCAGCACTAGGCGCGCAGGGCGCCTCCCAGGCCCTCCAGGCGGCTGAGCAACTCGGCCAGCCGTCCGGCGAGTTCGCCCTGCACGTCGGGGGACAGGGCGGACAGGACGGCCGTCTCGTAGGTGAGCTGCTCGGGGAGGATGCCGTCGACCAGGTCACGGCCGGCGTCCGTGAGGCGGACGTGGGCGACACGGCGGTCACGGGTGTCGCCCCGCCGTTCCACCAGGCCGCGCTCGGTCAGCTGCTTGAGCCGCTTGGTGACGGCGGCCCCGGAGGAGAAGGTCTCCCGGGCCAGCTCGCCCGGGGTCAGCTCGTGGCCGGTGCGGCGCAGCGCGCCGAGCAGGTCGAACTCCGGGCGGCTCAGGCCGGCCCGGCGCAGCGGCGCGTCCTCGGCCTGCTGGAGCAGGGCGGCGCAGCGGTTGATCCGGCCGATGATCTCCATGGGTCCGGTGTCCAGCTGCGGATGGACGGCCTGCCACTGGCGGACGACGGCGGAGACGGTGTCGCTCCGCGCGGGGTCGGTGCCGGCCCCGGGCCGGGTACCGGCCGCGTCGCCTGCGGGCGTCGGTCCGCCGTTGGTCGCCGTCATGGCCGTATGTCCTCCGTCGTCCTGCCCGGGTCCTGGTCCCGGGACCGGTCCTGCGGTACGAGCCCCTGACGCCGTACCACCGCCGCGAGCGTACGGTGTCCGGACTGCTCGGTGAGCACGACCCGCTCCTCGGGCAGGGCGCGCTGCCACCACTCGCCGGCGGCGGCGTCGGCGGTGGCGCGCAGATCGGCCAGGGCGGCGGCGAGGGCTCGGCGGGCGGACTCCAGGGCGCGGGGTGCCGGCTGCGGCTCGGCGAG